>CALBVY010000001.1 GCA_937969495.1 uncultured Verrucomicrobiales bacterium
ATCAGTAAAATCAATATGCAACAACAGGCCAAACCTATCGGTGAGTATGACCCTCTAATTGATGCCAAAATGGATCACGAAGATCACCCCTTTTGGTGTTGGCCGGATGCTCCGAAATGGGATGATTTAGAAAATGGATCAGCTTTAAGTAAGCTAGATTCACCTGGCGTTGATCTTGAGTCACGGTGGACACGTGTAGGAATTGAAGAAGAAAATAACTACTCCTTTGATATCGGCCCTGATGATTTGATCATTTTTGCCTTACCTGCTCCTGTGTTGCCAGAATTAGTGACCGATCTAGCCAGTGCTTCTCCCCGTTTTGCAAAAATGCTAGATGCCATCGATTCCGTTCAAACATCAGCCACTCAACTATGGATTAAAAAATCCCAATCCACTGATTCGTCAGAACTCCCTCTTGGCTATGAACACGGAATGAATGAGCAAGTCATCATGGGTGGCGCTGATAATCCTCTTAGTATCCATCTCGATTATTCCCCTACATTATCTACGGAAAAACCCCATCCATCAGATGCCTCTTACGATCCAGACGAAGCTCCTCAGCACCTACTCTATTCCTGCGGAGTTCTTCCTGATTCAGACGTAGCACAAACTCCCAACCCAGAGGGCGATTTACCACATCAATTACACGCGACATTAGAAAAACAGTTAGGTTCATGGCTCAATAATGAATCCACAAAGGTTTTTCCTTTGCTTGCGGATGAAGATGGAAATTTTGATTGGAGCCGGATCGGAGATCCCAATGCAGATTACATTTCTCAACATTATCATCGCGTTAATTTTG
Source organism: uncultured Verrucomicrobiales bacterium (assembly GCA_937969495.1). Taxonomy (GTDB): domain Bacteria; phylum Verrucomicrobiota; class Verrucomicrobiia; order Verrucomicrobiales; family Akkermansiaceae; genus Oceaniferula. The sequence goes on from CALBVY010000001.1 coordinate 803, forward strand.
ATGGACATTCCAGATATATCCTTTCCACAACAAATTCTATTCAACATCGCCTCCGCCCAAATGAGTCAGGTTTTGATAATCTTACTCTAGCCGGGGATTGGACCAAAACAGGAATTGATCTTGGCTGTGTCGAAGCATCCGTTATTTCTGGCATGTTAGCTGTCGAGGCTATCAGCGGGGAAGATCTTGGTATTAAATTACCTCTTCAGTAAACTTCATACCTGTCAGGTGATAAGTGGATTCTCACGCTGATGACCCTGACCGTAATCCAACAAAGCGTGCGATAGATCTCTCGCACCCTCCAAGGATTTGGTAATAGACAGGGATATGATTTTCATACGTTGCCACACATCATGTAACTCTGGATCAAGAGATTCCATCAGTAGTTGAATAGCCATGGATGCACCCACTAAGTTCTGGCAATAGGAATCATGAAGAGTTTGTCCTAACTCTTGGTGTAATTTTGTAACGACAGGTGTTCGTAATTTCAGTAACGCGCTAATGGCGGAGGTGCTCATTTTATCAATCCACAAGAGAGCAACACCATATTGCCCTCCTTTGTGTAGCAGATGAAAATCTCCTTCGCTGATAGAAAGATACTGATCAGCTTGTTCTTTTAATTTTTTCATGACCTCATCTATCTGGCCTCCTTTTCTGTCATCCACCTCAAAAGCCCACTGACTTTTACCTACCTTATAAACTGCTAGAATTACATCAGAATGCTGTTGTTCAATAACAGAAGTTATCACATTAATCGCTTTTTTATTCTTAAATCGATGACGAAGTGATGTCAGCCAACCAAGAGAATTTTCATCTCGTAATGCTCCTCTCCTTTTATTGACTCGTATTTCTTTAAAGTTAGTTAGCACTAATTCCAATGTTTTGCCCCCGTAACTATTTGTTCTCATTGCCAAACGCGCACCCATAGATTTTGCCCGCTGCTGCATGTTTTGCAGCCCCTTGCCTTCGTTAGAAAAACCTGCTTCATTGGTATTACCGTTATCCGAAATAGATATTTTCACTTCTTCTTGCCCAGCGCTGAGTAATAAATTTAGTCGCTTTGCCTGACCATGTTTAATGGCATTGGCACATGCCTCTTTGACGATTTCTAAACAATGCGTTCTTACCTCAGACTCCAAAAAAGGCATGTCTCCCAATTGCTCATAGGTTGTTTTTACTTGGCTTGCATCAAGTTGACGCACAAGGGTAGCAAGACTTGTTGCTAGATCTTCCGTGCTATTAGTTTTTAAAAGAGATTGGAACTCGGCCTGGCATTGCTCCATCAATTTTTCAAACTCAATAATAGAGCCTGAGAGTGCAGCAACATGTGCAACTTCCACCTTTAAGTCCGCAACTTTACGACAACAATCGTTAAGCTGCGGATAAAGCTTGGCAGACAAAAGATCAGCCAGCAAATGTTGCCCTTGGTAGCTCTCAATAATAAAACCGCTCACCGGCACCTAGAAGCTAAGAGTTGCCCCAAAAAGTAATGAAACACCATCGGCTTTCCATGTTCCATCGGAAGATAACATCGAGGTTGGACTTATGGGACTTCCGCTTACCTTACGCTCTTCACGATGACCATATAACACCGCTGCTGAGAGCTTCCAGTTGTTGATGTAAGAATCCACGCCTACACTCAATATGTGTAAGGGAGCATCTGGGACAAAAGCATTATAACTGCTGTCAGATACCGCTGCCTGACTATAGAGATAACCAAAGTTTAAGTCAATTTGATCGGAAAGTCGGTATCTCGCACCGAAACCTACTAGAAAAGTATCGTCGTAATTATTCGGACTGATGAGGTCGCCAGTCGGTAATTCTAGACGAAAATCCTTGTAGGCACTCCATTCTGTCCATTGAACATTCAATTCAAACAGCCAGCGATCATTTGGTGTATACGCTACCCCTGCTACGATTTGCTGAGGATAGTCAAATTCAGTTTTTCCCGACACCGTGCTTTGTGAAACCACAGGCACCAATGTTTCCGTGGTGGCAGACCCTGAAATATGTGTTTCGATTGAGGAACGGTAAGTCATCCCCACAGACCATTGATCGGTTGGCTTCCACAACACACCTAGACTTGCTCCCCAACCATCCCCTGTACCCTTAAAGGTGAAACTATCGCCTGGGATAAACAAACCTCGAGTTAACTCTAAGTCGTCATAGGCATAGTTAAGACTTAGCCCTACGGATAAACAATCATTCACTCGGTAGGATAAAGTCGGACTAATGATCATGTGCGTCAATGTTGCTTCTTGAGCTATCGACCTTAGTAAAGAGTTATCACTCCATTCAATGCCCATTCCGTGAGGAATAATTACCCCTAAACCAAGAGCTAAACGGTCATTGGCGAGACCTGGGTAGTTGGCAAAAAAGGCACCCGTCAAAATAGTCTGATAGGCATCCTGATTCCCTCCGGAAATATTATCATGCCTGATGTTGGTTCGCGAAAACATCGAGAAGCCCTGAATGGCCGGAGCCTCCTGCCACACCAAACCTGCTGGGTTATAGTGCACAGCAGATGGCGTATCAGCCGTAGCAGAAAAGGCATTTCCACGCGCAGCGGCCGTAGGATCGTGATAAGCTTGCTCAATGCCCGTCGCATAAATGCAACTGTTTGAAGCTAAAATCACTCCAAAAGCTTGGATAATATGTCTA
>CALBVY010000002.1 GCA_937969495.1 uncultured Verrucomicrobiales bacterium
ATCTAATGCATCACGGTACCAATCTTTGTTTTTAAGGCGGCTAGTTGTTGCAGCAAGCTTCACCGTGCGGCGATATTGCTGAAAAATATTAAGTTGTGCCGGGTGTAATTCTTCGGTCATCAATGCTGTAATAGGTGAAAACGGGAGATTTAGAAACTTCTACCCTCTATGCCATAATGATTATCCACAGTGGCTATGTGCTTTATGATTTATATTTTAAAATTCAAAACACCGTCGACGACTCTAATAAGACGCCGACGGCTATTGAAACTGCTTTAAAACACCAACTGACTACCAACCGGATGTGTCACCGGGAACATGATCCGTGATCGCGCCTCCATCTGCACCATTGTTCGCACAAACAACAGCAGGAACTCCAACAGTTGGATATGTATCAGTAGGAGTATAATCACCTCCATCAGCAGGACAATTAGGCTCAGTTAAATAGCGTTCGACAGCTACGACCGCCTCTGTGATAACATTACCGCTCGCGTCTGTTTCCTCTGAAACAGCAGCTACACTGTAGATATCGTTAGCCATGTCAAGATCAGCACCAGTATTAATCCCCTTGAGGTTTTGGTTAGACCTGACAGCCTGATGAACATTTCGAATGTTGAGGATACAAGCAGCACGGTCAGCACCTTTCTTGTAGATATTCGCACCGATGAACAGCACGGAGATCAGGGTGAGAAGAACGAGGATCACAACCGTGATTTCGATCAATGTCATCCCTGGTTTAATTTTAGTATTAGTATTTTCTGTTATTTTCATTGTTTTGTATTGTGTTGTTTGTGTGACATTATGCCACGGTTCTTAAGAACCTATTATGCATGTTAGACATATTCATTATCTTCACGGTGCATTCTAGTATTCTCAAAAGTTTCATTGGAGATTTTACCCTCCTCATAAAGGCTTGTTAGTTTATCATCCCAGGCAACATTACCTGCGAGTTTGATGGCATCTTCCAGGGCTCGAGCCCCATCATCATAACTACCGATAGCACTAGAAACGGCATCGGTATTATTTTGTAAAAATTCATAGGTCAGCACCCTACCCTCGACTCCACTCAGCAGACCTTGGGAATGGATAAAAATAAGGGTTTCACTTAGTCGGCTCAACACTGCTGGATGATATTCTCTAGGATACATCTCGAGAATCCGCCCTATGGTTTTGACTGCACCCGTCGTGTGCAGAGTGGAAAGCACAAGGTGGCCTGTCTGTGCTGCTTCCATGCACGTTTCCATCGCTTCACGATCACGTATTTCCCCTAGCAGAATAACATGCGGAGCTTTCCGTAAGACATCTTTTAGCCCTTGGCGATAAGATGCCACATCACGGCCTACTTCCTGCTGAGTCACGATACTAGGCGCCATGATTTTTTGTCCAGGCACATGTGGATCATCCATATCCTTGGAATACTGGTATTCTACAGGATCTTCTACGGTGACGATATGCTTAGAGTGATTACGGCGTAACCAATCAATGATCGCCGCGAGCGAAGTAGACTTACCTGAGCCAGTGGGGCCTGTGACAAGGCATAGGCCAGCATTTCTTTGCACGGCTAAACGCAGCATCTCAGCAATATCTGGATCAATTCCCAGATCATCAAGCTCAGGAATGCGATCATTCAAAATCCGGCATGTAATACCAAGCCCACTAGCACTCAAGTGCACCTGAATACGGAGCCGGCCTGAGGTCTTCCCTGTAGCCACTATAAAAATCCCGTTACAGGAAAAGTCATCTACTCTGTTTACTTTAAAAGTATCGACTGCTTCCTTAATTTTTCTATCAGCACGACTTTCTACTGATTCAGATTCGGAAAACCCATGGCTCGCAGACTCTCGGTTATTGAGCAACTCCTTATAAATTTCAAAAACATCCGCCCCGCTCAATACTCCTAGATGCGCTAGGCACTCCATACCACGATGTGTTTCAATGTAGACGGGCAAATCAGATCGTATTTGCACATCAGAGACTCCCATGGAATCACAAACTTGAAAAATCACACCTAATAGGCCAGCGCCTGTCATACCTGTTTTAAAACTAAGAGGTGTAGGCACTGTGCCGACTTCTTGAGAAATAAGCTCGGGCGTATTCAGCTGTTGCACCTGCTGCTGTGGCGGGTGTAATGACGGTGCTGACATATCTGGAGAAGAAGGAATCATGGTTTAGTAAACAGGCTTAGGCTTCAGGTCTTTGGTCTTTTTCTTGTCGATCATACGCTGCATATAGACGCCTTGCGCATGCCTTATTTTCCCCATATAGCGTACTCTTTCGTTAAGTTCATGTAGCCTCGCTGCAGATGGTATTCTATTATGATGAACAGCATCATCTAATAACCTTTCGTAAACCTCTATACAATTATCAAACTCATTCAGGCTAGCTTCCGCCTCTGCCACGGTATATTGATCATGATGGAGCCCGATGTGATAAATAATGTTATAAGCGGCACTCGCTGCCGTTACCCAAGAGGCTGGATCTATTTGATCTTGCTTGCAGATTTCTAGAGTTGCTCTAGCCAGCTCAAGAGCCCGTGAGTCATCAGCATCTCCTTTACCAAACGAGGTGGTCGCCAAAAAAAGGTGGAGATTACCGTAGTTAGTATAATTTGTGGGGTCTAGCTCATAGGCTAGACGCAGCTTATCCTCGGTCACTGATTGTAAATACTTTACGTGCGCAGGAGTCAGTGGTTTACCATCTGTTTTTCTGTGTGCAGTAGCACTCATTTTTTTAAGATGGTCTTTCGCCTGCTCTCGTAGAGGTTTTTGAGGAGCATTCACTGTAGCGGCTTTGTCGTCAGACTCGTGTTGATGTGCACCATCATGACCTGCGTGATCATGATCATGGTGATGATGATGACCGGTCCCATCACCATGATCATGGCCCGTCTTAAGAGTCGCGCTATGCTCATGTGTCTGGCCTTGATGCCAATAAAAATCAATCGGACCCTGCATAGCGAGAGCTAAGACTTTTCCGTATGGACTACCTTTCATACAAGCCGGATTAGGCTCATAAGCGAGCTGATTCTGAGCATGAAAATGCATTGAAAAACCTCCCCATAGCCCCAGCCCCAGCAATAACAGCAGGAGGCTGTATACGGTAGCTTGATTAATGGGCAGTTTCATATGAAGAATGGTAAATGATGATTAGAGTAACTTTTTAATCTCTAGGTGGCTGGTTTTGCACGGAAACAAAATGTAGAAATCATCGAGATGATTAATTTCAAGCCTAAGAAGTAAGCGACTAACTGAAGAAATTCCGAGCTTAACATACTACCTTGTTTGAAAACTAAACGAGGAGTTAAATCGGCAAGATGATAATGCGGTGAAAGAATGTAGACCCAATCAAGAAAGATATTTTTCTGTACCGAAGTCAGCATCGCAAGATAGCCCACACCAAAAAGACCATAAACACTGAGGCAAAGCGAAACGATATAACCCACTGTGCCACCAAAGCGGCTTCCTATTGCGAGCGCTAACAAAGTTAGTGGTGCAATGACCAATAGGAATAAAGCAGCGTATTGCATATTCGCAGCTACCCACATGCTTGCTTGCGCTTCATCACGAGGCATGGCACCCAGCAGGCAGATTATCACAGTTAAGAGCACCATAGGAAAAAGAAACGTCATACTAGCAAACCACATCTGTATCATTTGACTAATACGCGATACCCCCGTGCTTAAAAAATAGGCACCCATCCCAGAGTTAGCCATCTCATGCCCAAATTTGGCGGCTTGGAAAAATATCCACACCACTGATACAAACCATAAAGCCACCCAAGCGGCCTGAGCACGAGCAGGTTCAATCAATGTGGGGTTGCTCTCATAAGTCGTTAAATACGGCAACACCATTGGTAGCAGCAACACACCAAGAAACGCTACAATCCAAAACTTACGCTGGATAATAGTCGCTACAGTTAATCGATACAGTTGCATATTAGTTGAGTTGATTTTTAAGTTCTCCCCACTGCTTCGGCACCTCGCCACCGCTCAAGTGAGTAATTTCCCCGTCGCTAATCAGAATAGAACTTTCCATTTCCATACTATCAAAATCTGGGTGACAGCTAACTAGGCGAAGAACTCCACGATCACGCTCTGCCCACAACTCCTGAAAAATCTCACGGGCAAATGCATCCAGACCCGTAAATGGCTCATCCAAGAGTAAAATATCTGCCCCTCCATCCTTAACGGAAAATTCAGCTACCAAGAGAGCCACCTTACGTTTATTACCCGTGGACAGTTTACCATATGGCTTTTTCACATCCAGCTCAAGCTTCTGAGCTAATTCAAGCGCTTCACCACGCTTTGCTTTAGGCAGCATACTTCTAAAAATAACTCGCGCGGATAACTCACGATCAAAGAAAAGATCCTCACTCAGTAGCTGACAGCGGCCATCACATGAGTATTTACCCGCTAGTGGCCTAAGCACCCCCGCCAGTGTGCGGAGTAAAGTAGTTTTCCCTCTGCCATTACGAGCCAAAAGATAATGCGTACCGCTACCCAGTTTGATCCCACCTCTAGAAATAGCCAAACTATCCCTGTAGCCGATGCTTAGATCATCATTTAATTCGATTTGTGGTTTTAGCGTTATTGAAGACATTAAAGGTAACAAAAGATTCAGGATAGTTTCTATGTGACTCGGGGATTTTTGACAAGAAAAAAAGACAATCTATTAGATTCCCCATCTCCGATTAATCTTGACCTTATCTCCAACTATCGCTTACCGCGATTTGACTGAAATCGGTAAAGACCTGTGATCAAAGAAGTTCCATCTACCTGCGTATTCAGTATTTCCTTTTCCGTATTTTCAGCCTATTTGAGCTGTGCAACAGAATTATGAGCAACCGTATTGACAGCACTTTCCTGAAATTATCCGCCTCCAAGCAGGCCGCATTTGTAGCCTACGTCTGCGCAGGAGACCCCAGCGCAGAGTCATCCCTTGAGATCATTCGCGCACTAGCAGACTCTGGTGCTGACATCATCGAGCTTGGCGTTCCCTTCTCTGATCCCCAAGCAGACGGCATCGTCAATCAACTCGCCGCAGAGCGTGCCTTAAAGGCAGGCATGTCCGTGCCTAAGCTCATGACGCTGATCAAAGACTTCCGTAAAACTCACGAGACCCCCATCGTATTATTCACCTATCTCAATCCTGTGTATGCCTATGGATATGAAAAATTCCATGCAGATGCCGCCGCCGCTGGCGCAGACGGCATACTCATGTTAGACCTACCCCCAGATGAAATAACCAACAATAAAGAACTAACATCCTCTGAAGGGCTCAAACACATCACTCTTATTTCACCCTCCACGCCACCCGCGCGTATGAAAATGTTAGCTGAACAATCTGAAGGCTTCATCTATGCCCTCTCACGTATGGGAGTCACTGGAGCACAGGCAGCACCATCCGCAAGTATCGGCGAATTAGTCAGTTCAATTAAACAGTATACAGACACACCCGTATGCGTAGGCTTTGGCATCAACACACCCGAACAAGCCGCTGACGTTGCCAACGCATCCGACGGCGTCGTGGTAGGTTCAGCCATTGTCAACCAAGTAGCTCAAAATACTACTGATCCTCAACTCCCTAAGATCATTACAGATTTCGTCACCCCACTCATCCAAGCAGCAAAAGCACATTAAAACCTATGCAACTTCACTTTCATAAAATGAACGGAGCTGGTAACGACTTCGTGGTTATTGATAACCGTGATCTCAACACCTGCCTGAGCCCCGAACAAATATCGCTATTGTGCGATCGTCAACGTGGTGTCGGAGCCGACGGCCTCCTTGCCGTTGAACCTGCAGAACAAGGAGCTGATTACAAATTCCGCTACTACAATGCCGACGGAGGGGAAGCTGAGATGTGCGGCAACGGCGCGCGCTGCTTTGGTAAATACACCGCCACCCTCTCTGAAAAAGCTACCTCGCTCGTAACCTTTGAAACCATCGCCGGCACCTTAAGTGCTGAGATGATTGGTGAGGATGTTAAGATCGCCATGTCTGAGCCATTTGACCTCTCTCTAAATACGGACATTCAAGTAGAAGGCCTAGATGCTAACATTCACATCATCAATACAGGAGTGCCGCATGCCGTGGCTTTTGTAAATGATTTAGAAAATACTGATGTCCTAACACACGGTGCAGCACTGCGCTATCACAGCCACTTTGCCCCAGCGGGGACAAACGTCAATTTTGCCAGCATTCGCAGCCACTCCCACATCGCCATCCGCACCTACGAACGTGGAGTGGAAAATGAAACTCTCGCATGCGGCACAGGCATGACAGCCGCCGCCCTCATTCATCACTTGCTCACCGGTGCCACTTCACCTATCAGCGTAGATGTCAAAGGTGGTGACACTTTACAAATCGGCTTTGAAAAAAGCGATAACAATACCTTTTCCAACGTTACCCTCACTGGCCCAGCCGACTTCGTATTCGAGGGAAACATCATCATCTAAAAACTAACAAAAATTCTAAATATTATGTTTCAAGGAACCTTTACCGCACTCATTACTCCATTCCGTCATGGTGAAATTGACACCGACGCCTTCCGCGCACTGATTGATCGCCAAGTAGCTGCTGGACTCGATGGCATCGTCCCCTGCGGCACCACTGGCGAGTCCCCCACTCTAGCACGTGTAGAACACCTCCGCGTCATTGAGCTCGCTGTGAAATACGCTGCCGGACGCATTAAAGTAGTTGCCGGCACAGGTGCTAACGCCACCGCTGAGGCCATTGAACTAACTACTCAAGCCAAGCGTATCGGGGTGGACGGCACACTTCAAGTATGCCCTTATTATAACAAGCCTTCTCAAGAAGGTCTCTATCAGCACTATAAAGCCATCGCAGAAGCCACAGACCTCCCTATTATGCTCTATAGTATCCCGGGCCGATCTGTCATTGAAATCTCCGTAGAAACCATCGCGCGCCTAGCCGCTGATTGCCCTACCATCATTGCTAACAAAGAAGCTGGCGGTGACCCAGAACGTGTCACCCAGATTAAAGCCGCCCTACCTGATGACTTCCAAATCCTCTCAGGCGATGATCCTTTAACCATTGAATTTATGAAGCGGGGTGCCGTAGGTCTAGTCTCAGTGGCTACCAACCTAATCCCCAGCGTTATGGTTAGCCTCGTAAAGGCGATGAGCGAAGGTCGCACTGCGGATGCAGAAGCTATCCAAGCTCAATACGAGCCACTTTTCAAAGCTCTCATGTCACTGGATACCAACCCAGTCCCCATCAAAACCGCCGTTTCCCTCCAAGGCCACTGCTCTGATGAGCTGCGCTTACCATTGGTGAACCTCAGTAAAGATAACGAGGATGCTTTAAGAAAAACCCTCAGAGAGTTTGAACTCATCTGATCTCGAGTATTAAAAAGTCGCTCAAACAGATGATTACCGACCCCCATCAACGCATACCACTTTAGAAAATATAAAACACCATGACCAAACTTCTAATCACAGGCCGCAGTGGCCGCATGGGAGAAGCACTCATCACCGCTGGTGGTGAAAACCCAGACACTCAAGTCACTAGCACTCATGATAACGGAGATGATCTAGCCGCTGCGTTTGCCAATGTCGATGCCGCTATCGACTTCACCGTGCACCACTTCACGGAAGACGTCGTTGCTGCCGCCATGACATCAAACACCCCTCTCGTCATCGGCACCACCGGCCATAGCGATGAAGAGCGATCACGCATCGCAGAAGCCGCAAAGACCCTTCCCATCGTCTTTGCTCCCAACTTCTCCGTAGGTGTAAACACCCTCTTTTATCTCACCAGAAAAGCGGCACAGATTCTTGGTAATGACCGCTTTGATATTGAGGTTACGGAAATGCATCATCGGCATAAAATTGACGCCCCATCTGGCACCGCACGAAGATTGTTAGAAATCCTCAACGAAGAAACAGACACTCTCTACGAGGAAGATATCGCCCATGGTAGAGTCGGTAATATAGGGGCTAGGCCCAGTAAGGAAATAGGGATGCACACTCTCCGTGGTGGAGATGTTGTCGGAGATCATACCGTCATGTTTGCTGCTGATGGCGAACGCGTTGAACTCACCCATAAGGCCTCTAGCCGTATGACGTTTGCCTCTGGAGCAGTCCGAGCCGCCGTCTGGCTCCAAGACCAACCAGCAGGACTCTATGACATGCAAGATGTCCTCGGGTTAAAATAATACCCCCTTCACTTCATGGCTAACCGCGCAGGCATTGCCCTCGGCTCAAATCTAGGGAACCGGCTGAGACACCTTCAGCATGCAAGAGATATGCTGCGTAATCTCGTGCCAGAAGAAACCACTTACGCTCAGGCTCCCATCTATCAATCTGAGCCAGTGGATTGCCCTGTGGACTCACCAGATTTCTTTAACACCGTGTTAGAGATCGACTTCATCGGCACAGCATACGAGCTATTAGAGCACACTCAAGGTATTGAGTTTCACTTCGGCCGCGGCATCGTCCACCAGCTGAATGCTCCCCGTATTATTGATCTAGATATTCTCTATTTTGGTGATGAGGTCATCAAGGATACCATCCTCAATATCCCACATTTAGAGCTAACTAGCCGTCGCTTCGTTCTTCAGCCACTTGCAGACATCAGACCTCAGCTCATCCTCCCTGGTGATACAGCAACCATTTCCGAGCACCTCTATCACCTTGATTCTAACGAGCCACCGCTCTCGATGGTACAATCAAAATGGTAACCAACCCTTTGCCAAAATCCTGTGACTTCTATTGAAAAATCCAATGCTATCCGCATGCTCAAAGGGCAACGCGTAATCTCCATGCTCACTGCCTATGATTACCCTACAGCAAGACTGGTAGACGAAGCCGGCATTGACATCATCCTTGTGGGCGACTCCCTCGGCATGGTCGTATTAGGCTTTCCTGACACCACCCACGTCACCCTAGATATGATGCTACATCACACCTCTGCCGTTGCGCGTGGGGTAAAAAAGGCTCTCATCATTGGTGACATGCCTATCCACAGTTACGACACCCCAGAACAAGCCATCAACACCGCCAAAGCACTTACTAACGCAGGAGCTGATGTGGTCAAACTTGAGGGGGGGATCAACCAAGTAGCAAAAGTAAAAGGCATCGTCGCCGCAGGTATTCCTGTCATTGGCCACCACGGTATGCTCCCGCAGCGCGTCCTCGAAGAAGGAGGCTATAAGAAAAAAGGCAAAACGGAGGAAGAATCTGAGTCCATCCTCCAAGGAGCTCGAGCTCTCCAAGAAGCAGGCTGCTTCGCTCTTGTTTTAGAAAGTATCATTCCCTCTTTAGCCGAAAAAATCACTGCGGCGCTCGATATACCCACCATTGGCATTGGCTGTAAGGGGAAAGATAAAAAACAAACCTGCGACGGAGAAGTAGCCGTCATTACCGATGTAGTAGGCTCCTACCCATGGTTTATCCCCCCCTTTGCCAATCAGCGCGCCAATATTGCTGAGGAAATCACACGCGCTACCCAAGAATATATCGCCTCACTTAGCTAGTTCTCAGCCTCACACTCAATCCACTCAACCCTCCCATGCCTTCTCCAGACAAAATAGCCGCGCTGGAAGCACGGATGAAAGAGCTTGGCATCACCGAGGATAACCTAACTGAAAAATTCATCCAAGGTAGCGGCAGTGGCGGCCAAAAAATCAACAAAACCGCCTCATGTGTTTACCTCAAACACGCACCCAGTGGCATCGAGCTCAAATGCCAGCAACAACGCTCCAGAGAACTAAACCGCTTTCTAGCAAGACGCGAGCTCTGCGAACGCCTTGAGGAAATCCGTGACGGTAAAAAATCTGCCCGTCAGCAAGCTCAAGAGAAAATCCGCCGACAAAAACGCCGCCGCTCACGTCGGGCGAAAAACCGTATGCTTGATGATAAATCAAAACGTGCCGACCGAAAAAATCTCCGTAAGCCACCCGGCTCAAGTGATTAAACCCACATTATGCATTGGATTTTGAAAAATCCATATTCTGGGTTAAAAGCTTCAAACTTGATCACCACCCCTGCAAACTCAGCCCATGCAACAGTACCTCAACCTCCTCACCGATGTGCTTGAAAATGGCACCTTACGCACTGACCGTACCGGCACCGGAACACTGTCCGTTTTTGGCCGCCAGGCACGCTATGACCTCCGCGAAGGATTCCCCTGCCTAACTACCAAGAAACTACACCTACGCTCCATCATTCACGAGCTACTTTGGTTCCTCAAAGGTGATACCAACATTGCTTACCTCAAGGAAAATGGAGTCCGCATCTGGGATGAATGGGCCGATGAAAATGGTGAACTCGGCCCCGTTTACGGTCAGCAATGGCGCCGCTGGGAAGGAGACGACGGTGAAGTCATCGATCAGATCGAACAGCTCATTGATGGGCTAAAAAATAACCCTCATTCACGCCGCCACCTCGTCTCCGCGTGGAACGTCGGTAAAGTTGACAAGATGGCTCTACCACCTTGCCACATGCTATTTCAGTTCTACGTTCATGACATTGACTCAGAGAAACCAGGCCTCTCCTGCCAGCTCTACCAGCGCAGCGCGGATCTCTTTTTGGGCGTCCCCTTTAACATAGCTTCATATGCACTACTTACCATGATGGTAGCGCAAGTCTGTGGCTATGAGGCACGTGACTTCGTTCACACCTTTGGAGACTTACACCTCTATCAGAATCATCTCGATCAAGCCAAACTGCAACTCACACGCACCCCCAAGAAGCTCCCCACTATGTGGATGAATCCAGAGGTTAAAGATATTTTTTCCTTCACCAGTGCAGACTTCGAACTACGCGACTATCATCCTGATCCACATATCAAAGCTGATGTAAGTGTGTGATGGACACAGATCAATCAAAGCCTCAGCAGGCACAGACTATGCAGCAAAAACTTAAACTTACCGCAATGGTGGCCATGACTCCTGAACGCGTCATTGGCAAAGACGGAGGACTCCCATGGCATTTACCCGAGGACCTCAAAGTATTCCGCAAATACACCACGGGCCACCCTATTGTGATGGGGAGAAAAACCTGGGACTCCATTGGTAAACCTCTCCCCAAACGTCAGAATATTGTGCTAACAAGGGATACCAATTGGTCCGCAGATGGAGCCGAGGTGATTTATACTCCTGAGGATTTGGCAACTCTTAAGCTGATGGATAACAACGTTTTCATCATCGGAGGTGCTCAGGTTTACGCGCTATTTCTCGATCAGCTAGATGAAATGCTAGTCTCTCATGTTTACGAGACTCACCCAGGTGACACGTGGCTTCCAGAGTTTGAGGATACATTCCCCAATATGACCATTGAGGAGACCTATGAAACATTTGAGCTGCGTCGTTATACGCGCTAGCGGCTTTCCACTAGCTTTGCTACGTGCTTGGCGATCACATCCGCTTCCAAATTCACTCTCTGACCTACCTTTGCTCTCTGAAGGTGAGTTTCCTGCATGGTGTGTGGGATAATCCAAAAAATGGCACTATCGTCTGTTAGCTCAGCAATAGTGAGAGATATCCCATCAATTGCGAGTGAGCCTTTATCGATACAGAGTTTATGAACATCTACAGGCAAAGAGATTTCCAACCGGTAATCATTCCCCTGCGGCGAAAGGTCGATAATTTTACCCGTGGCATCCACATGCCCCTGCACAAAGTGACCCCCAAAGCGACCACCAGCTAACATCGCACGCTCAAGATTTACCAAAGACCCCACCTCTAACTCACTCAGAGAAGTTACCGTAAGGGTTTGCCTGAGAATATCAAAACTCGCTGAGGTAGCATCCTTCTCCACCACAGTGAGACAGCATCCATTGATAGCCACAGATTCACCATCGCTGAGTGCACTAGCAAAAGGTAACTCGATCACGAGACGCGCTTGCTCACCACGCATCTCAAGCGTAAGCACCTTACCCTTAGCTTCGATCAATCCAGTAAACATAATCAATCGATGTGCAGTTATTTCACCTCTGGAGATAATATTTTTTTCTCTGTGGGCAGTTCCACCTTCTTAACCGCCTTCACTTCTTGATCAAAAATGTTAGTCTTAGATGGATCAGGAAATAGCATGATCACGAGAGACACAACGATGGTAGGAGCCAAAGCACCCAAAAGCAATTTACCTGGTGAAATCCCATCACCAAAGAAACGGCTTAGCAGTGCCTGGCCAGCTGGGTTTGGCGCATTAGCAATCACGGTAAGACCACCACCGCAGACAGCACCTGCTAGCACAGCATACTTTAGATTTGGCCCAAGCCCATCTACCTGACTAGCAAGAAACGTAATCGCTGCATTATCATTGAAAGCAGTGAGCAACACAGACCCGGCAAAAAGGGGCCAATCCTCAAGATTGGTAATAATAGGAGCTAGCCACCATCCTTGGAGGCCACCATGAATCACCAGACCCGCTAGGAAAAACCCTACCAGAATAGGCCCCTTGAGCTTCATACTAAACTGGTGATGCGCAGTCCCCTGCTGGAATGCTAGGAAAAACAAAAAGCCGCCAATAAACAGAGCTGGGTAATGGGCAAAAAAGACCGTCCATGCCATAAAGAGCAAGTGCGTCACAGTGATCCAGAGCGGAATAGCGCGGTTATGATCTTCTTGAAGGTCCCCTTTACCATCGCCAGTATGATCATCCAGACTTGTGCCTAGACTCTTAAGCTCTTTCCGGAAAAAGACAAAATAAATTGCCGTAGAGATCAAGATCCCTATCACTGCCTTCCCCCCGTAATGAAGGAACATTTCCGTGGTGCTTAACCCCCACTTTTTAGCAACCATCAACACAGGTGGCGCAGCAAAATTCGTCAAAACACCACCTACAGAAATATTCACAAAAAGGAGACCTAGCGTGCCGTAGGCTAACTTCGGACTTGGTTTCAGCTTGTAGAATTTTTTCGCTAAAAGCATCGCTGCAATCGTCATCGCACCAGGCTCCGTAATAAATGAGCCAAGGATAGGCGCCACAACCAAAATAGAAAGCCACCACGCAGACGGCGTTTCCTTTCCCCACTTAGCAAAGAAACTTAAGGCATTTTCAGCAAAACGCAAAACAGGACGCGTGGAGGCAAGAGCCATAATAATCACCACAAACAAAGGCTCCGTGAAGTTCACACTCGTGATGTAGCTCTTCATTGTCGTCACGTCATAGAATCCAATAAGCGCCGCAATCAACACCAACACCCAGATCCCAAAAATCGCTTCTATCTCACCGAGAAAGTGGAAAAATGTCGCTTTAAAACTCACCATGTCACTAGCCTTAGCGGACTCCCCTGATGCTTCTTTTGCTCTCCGAATCATCGCATCATGATCATGCTGTAGCTTGTGTGCATACTTCGTAATCGGCACGGCAAAAAAGGTATGCCCGATAGCGAGAACAAAGATAATCGAAGCCACAAGTAGAAACGGCTGCTCAGAGGCACGGTAGCTTAGTTTATCCCAGATACCAGATAGGCCAGCAGCCTCCTCCTCAGCAGGAAACTCCTTCATCCGCTCGACAAATTCAGGTGTCGGGTAATCAGAGGCAGCCTGCACAGCTGGTATGGCGAAGGCAAATAAAAGTAACCAGAGAGGGAGTAGTTTCAGTCTCATGTGGCCAAGGAAATAGCATAGCTGGCATCCTTGGCAAGGCTAACTAGCTGTGTATATTAAGCTAAATAACTCCCCAATGAATGATCATAGACTGGAAAAATCACCCCCCGTTACCAAACGGGTGAAAAAACGCCTCGTAAGGAGACTCGCCTCCTGGAAGGCGCGGATAGAACGTGAAATCTCAGGCGGACAAACAGGCGGCGCCAGCGAGGGGAACAACGTGGATCTGTATTTCGATGGTGACCAGGCATTCACCGCCATGCTCGAAGCCATCCGCAGTGCCAGACACTATGTCCATCTGGAGATGTATATGTTTTTATCCGATCAGACCGGTAAAGCATTTGCCAATACCCTGAGCGCTAAAGCACGTGAAGGCATTCCAGTCCGTGTCATCTACGATGCCATAGGCTCACTGGAAACAGATAAAATGCAATGGGCAGATATGCGTGATGCCGGGGTCAGCGTGGTAGAATATCGCCCCGTAGCATTCTGGCGCAAACGCAGCGGAATCCTCGGTAGAAACCATCGTAAAAATCTGATCATTGATGGAGCTATCGCCTTCACAGGCGGAATGAACCTAACCGATGAATGGTCTGCGGAGCAGAAGGGAGACAGCGCCTGGAGAGATACACAATGCCGCATCATCGGCCCAGCCGCTCTGGACTTCAATAAACTCTTCATCGATTCCTGGCAATACGCCACCGAGGAGCGAATCTTCCATCGCCCAGGACCATTACCACTAAACCCAGATGAACACGAAGCCTACTCACTAGAAACACGCCAACAACAAACTAACTACCACGGTAGCAGTCGCTGCATCGTAGTAGGAAGTCTAGGGCTACGGAACAGCAGAGAAATCAGACGGCTATTCTCCGTACATCTAGCCAGAGCAAAAACATCCATCAAAATGACGATGCCTTATTTTGTCCCCCCAAAGCGACTACGGCAGGCACTGCAGCGCTCCAAAAAGCGCGGCGTAAATATCAACATCCTCTTACCACGAGACTCAGACGTCAAGGTGGTGGACTGGTTACGCGAAGGGCTCTATCCAGAGCTACTCAGATGGGGCATCACGCTCAGAGAATACCTCGGCCCAGTGCTTCATGCCAAAACGATGGTAGTGGATGATCAAATCGCCATCGTGGGCTCCACCAACTTTGATATTCTCTCCGTCGTCATGAACCGAGAGGTCGCCATCGTCATCTTTGATGAAAAAAGTGCCGCCGAGCTCAATAGACAATGGCAGAATGACCTGACACTCTCCGAGCGCGTCACAAGCGACTGGGAAGGCATCAGGCCCTGGTGGCGATTACTCTTCTCTAAAATCGGGTGTTTCTTGATCCGGAGGCTTTAGAGATGACATCTTTTTAGAAAAAATTGTAGTTTGGTGTTTGGTCACAGCTGGACTGGCGTTTAAAAAAAACAGGTGCCAGCAGCCCGCATCTTAATCGACGGCCCATCCGAGCTTGTCTTTGACTACGCCATTCCAGAAGGAATGGCGGCTGTGACGGGGTGCCGGGTCAAAGTACCTCTGCGAGATCGCGCATCCACTGGCACCATACTCGAGATCAGCGAAGAAATGCCCAAGGACTTTGCTCTGCGTGAAATCAAACAACTCATCGATCCCAAACCACTCATCACCCCCAAGCTCATGGAACTGGGCAAATGGATCGGCAATTACTACAACGCCCCCATGGAGCAGGTGATGCGCTCACTCTTACCCGAGTCTGTTCGGCAAGAAAGCCACTCAGAAAAAACACGCAAGATCGTCTGTATCGATCAAAAGCCAGATGATGCAACTTTAGAAAAGCTCTCCAAACGCGCACCTAGACAGCACCTTATCCTTTCTTTATTAGATTCCGCTGGTGGCAGCATGGCACTCTCTGATCTTGGCGGCGGATCAGTAGCAGCCTCAGTAAAATCTTTGGCGAAAAATGGCTACGTCAAAATCACCGAGGAGGCTGTCCGCCGTGATCCGGATGAAGGTGAAAAATTCATCGAAGACACGCCTCTTAAGCTCAACTCAGAGCAAGCGGTGGTCATGGAAACCGTGCTCGCACAAATCAGTAACCCCGAAAAGCCCATGCTCCTCCATGGTGTCACCGGCTCTGGCAAAACCGAAATCTACCTACAAGCGGCACAACACTGTATAGATCTTGGTCAAAGCGTGCTCGTCTTACTACCTGAAATCTCTCTCACTCCGCAGACCGTGCAGCGTTTCAAATCACGCTTCGCCTCCATGCAAGATCAGATAGCCGTGCTCCACTCCCACCTCTCTCAGGGTGAACGTTTTGATGAATGGCACCGTATCCGCTCAGGCGAAGCGCGCGTAGTCATCGGCGCACGCAGTGCCATCTTCGCACCACTAACAAACATCGGCATCATCATCGTAGATGAGGAACATGAAAACTCTTACAAACAGGAAACCTCCCCCCGCTACCATGGCCGCGATCTTGCCGTGCTGCGTGGCCATCTAGAAAAATGCTCTGTATTGTTAGGATCCGCTACACCTTCCCTTGAGTCGTTTCAAAACACCCAAAGCGGAAAATATAAGCTCCTCCAGCTCACCGAGCGAGCTGACGGCCAGTCCATGCCCATTATCCGGGTGATCGACATGCGCATCGAAGGACGCAAACACAAGGGCGCACCTAACATACTATCAGACCCTCTCCGTGGCCACATGGAAAAAAAACTAGCTGAGGGCGAGCAGATCATTCTTTTTCTGAACCGGCGAGGTTTTGCTAGATCCCTTCAGTGTGGCGACTGCGGTCACGTCTGTGAATGTCGGCACTGCGCTCTCCCCCTCACCTACCACCGCTCAGAAGAACGCCTCATCTGCCACATCTGCGGCCATCAGGCGATCACTCCGAAGAAATGCCCGCAGTGCGGAGATCCCTCCATCCGTTTTCAAGGCTACGGCACCGAACAAGTAGAGGGGGTTCTCAAAAAAGCTTTCCCCCTCGCACGACTAGCACGTATTGATGCCGATAGCATGAGGCGTAAAAATGCCCTTCGTGATACTCTACGCGCCTTTCACCAACGTAAGATTGATATCATCATTGGCACCCAGATGATTGCCAAAGGCTTGCATTTTCCCAACGTCACCCTTGTTGGCGTTCTTAACGCAGACCTAGGCCTTCACGTGCCAGATTTCCGTGCTGGCGAACGCACCTTTCAGCTCCTCACACAAGTAGCGGGGAGAGCCGGTCGAGGTGAGTTAGAGGGCGAAGTCATCGTACAGACCTACACACCACACTCCCCTTCTATCCAATACGCCAGACATCATGATTTCCCTGGGTATGCTGAACAGGAGCTAGATTTTAGAAAACAATTTGGTTACCCGCCCTACACCCATTGCGCCGTGTTAGGAACACGCTCTACCCATGAGCGTCGGGCAGAGTTCACGTTACAGAATCTCCACAAACGCCTCAGCGTAGAACTTCCAGAAGGCGTAAAACTAGGCGAACCTCTTCCTTCACCATTAACCAAAGCGCATGGTCAATTCCGCTTTCAAATGATGCTATTAGGAAGCTCTGCTCGGGCTCTCTCTAGGCATGTGCACAACGTCCTTAGCCAGACGCCGGCACCAGAAGATGTCACCGTAGTTTTTGACATGGATGCCATGGGGTTTTAGCCTCACGCGCAAAAGCCATCTAACTTCTTACAACTTTGCTGTGAATTACTCAGGTTGGTTAGGTGAATCATCTGATTTTTTCTTAGCTGACTTCGCAGCAGGTTTTTCCAACTCCTTAGCTGCGTGCAGCTTCCCATCAGAAAAGAGTAACACAAAACCCTCATTAATCAGCCAATGTAGGTCATGATACCAGAGCTTCTTGGCCTCATCATCAATATCCTTAGGCAGAATTTCTTGCCACATGGAGTCGATTGCTCCTGCTGGATTTTGGCTCACCCAAGTAAACAATGCGGCAGGACGATCTGCCATCACGAGATCTTCTGATACATGCCTAGGACGAGCAGGCCCACAGTGCAGGCGCTTTTTCCACTTAAAAACTGCCAGGTGTCGACCACTCATCTGGCGGCAGAGAATAGAGGCAAGATCACCAGGATACCTTCTGCTCTCAGCTACCAAGTTTTTCTGTAAAGCCAGTAAGCCAGGACTGATAAGCTGTGGTGAAATATTCGCCCGGACCGATAGTACATTTCCACTTTCGTATTCTTCTGCAAAACCATGGGCTAAGAAGTGCTGCTCAAGCTCACGACGACTACTAAGGATAACAGCCACCTCATCATTGGGTGAAGCAGGAGCGTCTGTAGTTAACTCAGCAGGAGCAGTCTCTGACTGTGCCTTGAAGCGCCAGCGAGTTTGCATCTTCATACTCTCCAGCCACTTCTGCACAGCTTCCTCACCATGTTCCATAATGATTTTTTGCTTGTACTTCTCCAGTGGCATATGGGAAAATTTCTCGCGATGAAGGTCAATCAGACTCTGCTGATAGGCATGGTGATTGGGTGGCCCAATCAACGTTTGGCTCATACCACAGCGTGCTACCGACTGAAAATTGCCAGCTGGAGCGTCCACTTCGATCACCTCTTCCTCATAATATTTACCAAGAGATCCACTCGCCCAGAAATGACTAAGGCATTCCGCCTTCGTCAGCCACAATGAACTATCACTAAGACTGCGGAAAAGCGGTTCTGCTTCTCGCTCAAAGATCACATGAAAACGCTCAAGCCCACCAAGCACTAGCCAAGCAAGGTCAAATACCGAGTGCGTCCTACCGGTATCAGAAATCTGTTTGGCAAGAGCATCTAGACCTTCTTCAATAGGCATGATACGGGTCTTAACCCCTTCTGGAAGCTCGATGACAGGTGCGGCTGGCCGTTGATCACGCCGGTTATTCTGCCTACCTCTCCCACCTTGCCGAGGCTCTCTACGAGCCCCTCTTTGCGCATCTCTAGAGCCTCCTTGCCGGCGGCCACTTGAGCGTTTCCCACTGCTGCTAGACTCACTGCTGCGCGGGGTATCAGGGCGTTCTTTTTTCGGCTTTTCCTTTGCCCATGCAGGCGCAAAACTCAGCGCACTGAGATCCGCAAGCGGGGCTTCTTTTTTAGCCGTTTTTTTAGAAGGTTGGGTTTTGGACTCAGTGTTCTTTGCTGCGTCATTTTTTTCTGTATTCTCTAATTCTGAAGAGTCTACGTCTGGGGATGATCCTTTATCACTCATAGGCAATTGCAGTCTGGCATAATATCCTACCTAACGAAAGCCTTCAAATAGACAAGATCGAGTGTCCTTTTCACCGCACCTTCATGCAGCGCAAGTATCTTTTTAGCTGAATGGATCTGATCCTTACACTGATCAGGATTCTTCAGTAGGGAATCAATCGTATGCGGTAATTCATCGCCGGAGGTAAGCACATGCACGCTATGTTGTTCACGTAGCATGGTGATAAGAGGCTCGAAGTTCCCCATATTTGGACCACAGATCACGGGAACTCCTGCCACAATTGCCTCCGCCGGGTTCTGCCCACCTTGACCAAGCCAGCTTTTACCAATCACCACCATATCTGCATGCGCTGTCCAATCGCGCAGCTCGCCAGTGGTAGCAACAATCAAACATGACTTCTCTGGACGGTGAGGTTTCTGATAATCACTACGGAGCCTGACATCAAAGCCAATGGCTTCAAGATCAGCTTTTACCGTCGCCCTCCGTTCCGCATGGCGCGGCACCACGAGATAGATCACCTCACTGTCTAATTTTAAAATAGCCTCACCAATAAGCTTTTCTTCACCAGCATGAGTGCTAGCGGCCAACACCACTGGCTTATCTTTCCCAAAATCATGGATGATGTCAGAAAACTCCTGTCTCTGACGCGGCGGCGCTCCTCCCGAAGGATCAAACTTAATACTACCTGTAACGTGAATTTTCTCAGCAGAAATACCAAGACCAGTAAACCGCTCGGCATCTCCTGCATTCTGAACAGCAAAGAGATCCACCATCTCAAAGATCGGCTTCACCAATGCGCCTGCTTTGTGAAATCGAGCCTCTGACCTATGTGATAAACGCGCATTCACCACCGAAATAGGTATCTCTGATTTCCTAGCACGATGAAGCAAGTTCGGCCACATCTCAGCTTCAATCAACACAATCTGACGTGGGGTAAATCGGCGTAACACAGAGCTTACTATCCAGGTAAAATCAAGCGGACTGTAGATTACCCGCACTCCAGAAGGCGATTTCTCACGCGCCACCGCATGCCCCGTGGAGGTAGTCGCAGCTAGCACAATCACATCTTCAGGATAATCCATAAGCCACTGATCAATCAACCTCTGCGCAATAAGCACTTCTCCCACACTGACTGCATGAATATACACTACGCCTTGAGGTTCACTCGCAGCTTCAGCCTCAAAGCGCCCAAACCTTTCTAACAAACCCGAACCATAACCACCACGCCGCCACATCTTCAGCAACCATAATGGGAATGATAGGATGAAAAAAACTGGTAGCACACAGTTATAGAGAACAAGGACAAACGATCGCGACATAGTAGGTAATGGGTGCTCAGAGTAATCTATGACTCACGCTGGTAAAACAGAATTCCACAGCCGCCATAACGCCGGCTATCTAGCAGCTTCCAGCCATTGGTATCTTCACGCCTATTTTTAGGCGGATCTTCGATAACTAACATCGCACCATCTGCCAGCGCAAGCGGCAGCTTTTCATGTGATAGAAGATTAGCTACGTAGTCTTGGTCTGCTCCACTTTTCCAATACGGAGGATCCGCAAAGATCAAATCATAAGCATCATGTGAAACTCCATTCAAATAACAAAAGACATCTTGATTCACTACTCTCGCGTTTTTCAGCTGCAGGGATTTTACATTTTTTCTAATAACAGCTGCTGATTCACGACTCTCATCAACAAATTCACATCCCTCCGCCCCCCTACTCAAAGCTTCAAGTCCCAGCGCGCCTGAACCTGAAAAAAGATCCATTACCCGCGCACCTATCACTCTCTGACCAAGGATAGAGAACAACGCCTCGCGTAATCTATCCGTACTAGGCCGCGCTACCGAGCTTGGCACCGCAATACTCCTACTACCTACACTACCACTAATGATTCGCATGATATTTGGGATTTAATAAATTCTTGTTAGGAACAGACTTTAACTCTACGCCCTCCTCCTTCATTTCAATACGGATAAAGCGTAACACTGCCGAGATGGTCTGCCACAGAGAGAGGTCACGATGTTTCGCGCCAAGATCAATGTTAGGATTCGACAAAAGTCCAGTAATATAAACATCCCTATATTTACGATCTGGAGTGTCTAAATTCTTCCACCAAGGCCGATGCCTTACAAGGCAGGCGCCAATCATTGCCCCGTGAAGCTCTTTCGCAAGTTCTGGCGCAGCCACCACTCTCGTGACAGAGGTGATCCCATCAGCGGGAGAAATACGGCCATTTCCAAGTAATGAAATATCCTCTCCAATCATCCTCACAGATGACCAGCTAAGCGTACCGTGCTGAAAAATAGCTGGTATGGAAAACTCATCAAAATGCAGCTGGTGCCCACCGTGCCTCTCGATCACAGAGAGCCGATCAGACATCACAATCATAGAAGAACGCCATGACATAGGGTTTACCAAGGAGCCAATTACATTGAATCGGCCTGCAGCACGATCAGATTTCACATCCAAAGCAAAACGATCTAACAAATCAATATGTTCAATCTTCTGTGGCTCCATCACCAATTGCGCTAAAAACGGGATACCAGAGAGCATACCAAGCTGAGAGCTGTATCTCATGTGTATACCTCCCAGCTCCAAAGCTTGCTCTTCTATTTCCAAATAAGGCCTCCGCCACACAAGCTCTTGCTCGATACCACTAACACTCGGAACACCCGGCACCTTAAGTTCGCCAATCTTGATCGAGCCCTTGGCATCTTCACCAGAGATAGGCACATCAAGATCCATGGCCGATGACTCTACCAAATCAATTCCCTTCGCGGCAGAAATAACGCGGATGCTGGCATTTTTCACCATAATGCGCATAGGATCCTGGGCAGGAGGACGCTGGGGAGATTTTTTCTCTTTGGTGACAGGCTTATTTTTATTGTTAGCTAACTGGTTACGCTTCGGCTTCTGGGGCTTCTGCTTTTTTGAGAGTTCCTCGGACTTAGTAGTTTTCGGCTGTCGAGTCACCTTAGAGGGCTGTGGCACCATTACTCTTTGCCCTTGATCGGCCACAAGAGCCGCCAACATTTCCACAGCAACAGTAAATTGAGGAGAAACTATGGCCACCTCACTAGCACTTATTTTCCCACGGATTAGCTTAGTCCAATATGGCTTTACATTGATCTGCGCCACCGTCAAGAGAGGCTCATTCATCTGAGCGCGCAGCTCCTGTGGCTGGAGAACGACGGCTTTTTTGATCGTTACTCCATTCCATGGCGACCATCTAATACTCTGGACTTCCCAGTCCATACCAGTGCGCTTCTTAAGCTTATCCTCAGCTACTCCTCTACCCCACGAAGAACCTAACCAAAGATTAGAAAGGAGAAACAAAACTACCGGAATCAATAAAATCCACAACGCGATCTTAACGAACCTAAACCGCAGAGATGAAACACAACTCTCACCTTGATCACTAGGCAAGGATCCACTCATGAGCTACTTTTTCGTCGGTGGCGCAAAACGAATCACAAAGCTTTTATCTTCTAAAGTATTTCCAGAGGTATACGCCTGCATCCGATAAATCAATAAACAGTACTTATCATCAACGAATTTACCGATCGCAATATTTTCTTTGGTTGTAATATACTCACTAGCGCTTTCATATTTCCACTCTTGACCCTTCCATTCACCAAAAATACTACGTTTGTCTGCATTAATATCTGGGAGTCTTTTAAGCTCACCATTTGGGGATTTAAAATAATCTTCCTTAGCGATGTAACGGAGCAATGAGATCTGCATACCTGCGCCACTTACGCGGATCATCCACTCATTAGGCTTGGACTCCTCAAGCCGGATAACCACTTGCTGGAGTGCTTTGAACTTCCGCTGATCCCAAAGTTTAAGATACTCATCATACTCCTCTTTGGTTAATCCCAACTTCTCCTCCCATGGTAGAGGAAGTCCTGGTTGAGCTTCTTTCGAAAATTTCACATACCATTCTGGATTAGCCTTAGCGGCCGCCTGTATTTTACTAATGTATTTACTGATTTCCTTAGGAGGCATCACCAAGCCGATCTCACCTTTTACGGTCTTTCCTACGGTAAGATAAGGTGACAGTAATTCAGGGGTCTTAGAAGCAGCGAAACCAGAGGTCACACTAAGTGCTGCGCTGGTGAGCACTAGCGCATTACGAAATAAAGTCGGTATTTTGAAAAATCTCATAGAATAATAATAGGGAAATTAGCCAATGTGTAAGTACCCTCGAAAGATCGTCGAGCAGATACCGCACGTTAGCCCGCTAACCTACAAGTGCAAGTGCCAATCTAAAATGACAGGATCCATCTAAAGTAGTCGATAGCACCGAACGTTTATTCATCTTCGCCACTTTTTTGCTGATTAGCCTGAATCCGAGAACCAGAGACAAAAGCCTTCAACGCCATACCCGCACCAGCAGCAACCATACATAAAATCATCAACAAGTGTGTGGTTTTCATATCCATCACAAAGCGGATTCTGCTCAGGATCTCAATGGAAATCACCGCAAGCCCTAGCCCCGCCAAAACCCAAGCCCACCTCTTGGAGGCATCGAAAAACAACACCCCCACTCCGATCAAAAATGGCAGAAATACAATCCCCATCGAGGTAGTCTCCATACCCTGCCTGCCTCGGCCTATCATCCCTGACATCCAGCCATATTGACCAGCCTGCACCTTTACTGAATCAAGAAAAAGATACATCCCCAGCGCCATTAGCACCAGACCTCCACCTAATAAAAATATCCCTGATCCTCCTTCTGTACCTCCCGGCTTCATGCTAGTAGCCTACTTAAAATCACAAAATTTTAAACCCCAAATTCACAACGCACCTGCATCATCGCTTAATAC
>CALBVY010000003.1 GCA_937969495.1 uncultured Verrucomicrobiales bacterium
CATTTCTGGATAGAATGCTGAGGGCATGATCTTGGTGACGAATTCTTCGCCAAGATCCTTCAGTTTTGCTTCGTCAAGCCCCCAAAGGTAGTTAAGAAATACCCGCTTCATCCCCTCTGCACCTAGAACTTTGACGAGAGGGAGAAATGGAATAAGGAGCAAGAAATAAAAACGCCGCCAAGGCATACGCCTCAGCAGAAAATTGCAAAAAAGCAGCTGAGTGTCCCATGGGATCAATGTTTGATCGAGATCGAAGAGGGCGTAGCCCCGGGCTGGTCTACTTGTAGGTGAGGTAGGCATATTCAGATTTAAATCTCTCTGTGCAATAGTCTATCGACATATAGTCTATAAACAATCAAACATATGGCAGATTATGAAGTGTCAGCCATTAATTAACCTTCGTCAGGTCTCCCATCAAGGAGCGCGTTCAGTTACCGTTTCTGAATTTAAAATCCACCCAGGCGAGCACTGGGCGGTTATTGGGAGTAATGGTTCTGGGAAGTCTACGTTTGCTAGAATGCTGGCTGATCGTGCGCGTATAGAAACGTGTCTTGATCAAATACTCTGTGTGTCTTTCGAGGATGAGCAAGCCCTTTTAGAGCGTGAAATTTATGAGGACGATAGTGAGTCCATGGATAAAATCGATTACGGGCGGACTACGTATGAGATGATTACTGAGCTGGCATCTGATACTGTGAATATGGATGCGATTGTGGAAACGATGCAGCTAACATCATTTTTGCACACTGGATTTCGTATTCTTTCCACCGGGGAGCGCCGCCGTATGATGATTGCCCGTGCGCTTTCTCAGCAACCAGGGATGCTTGTGTTAGATGAGCCGTATGACGGTCTTGACCATGAGTTTGTGTCTCATTTAAAAAAAGTCATCGCTACGCTGAGTCTGCAAATGCCGGTGGTGATCATCGTAAACCGAATGTCCCACTTAGGTGATTATATTACCCATGTTGCCTGCTTACATCAAATGCAGCTAGTCATGGCAGATCACCGTGATGAGGTGGAAAAAAGCACGCTCTGGCAGCAGCTTCAGTGTATCGGGCAGCCTAGCCGAACTCTGCCATCTGCATTAGCAGATAGAGTAGCTTATGATTCATCCGCCGATCTGCCGATCATCGATATGCGCAAAGTCAGCGTAGGCTATCATCAGAAAGCAATCATACGTGATCTCGACTGGAAGATTATGCCAGGTGAACATTGGAAAATAAGTGGTCCCAATGGTTGTGGTAAATCCACTCTTGTTAACCTCGTGTCCGGTGATCATCCGCAGTGTTATAGCAATGAAATATACCTCTTCGGGCAGCGCCGTGGGCAGGGTGAGTCCATCTGGGATATCAAACAGCACATGGGGCTGATGTCTACCGCCCTGCACCAGCAGTATCGTGTCCTCGTGCCGGCGGAAACGGTCTTGGTCTCTGGTTTTTTTGATAGTATTGGTATCTATCAGCCAGTCTCTCGTGATCATAAACGTATTGCCGCTGAGTGGCTGGAGTTTCTTGGGTTGGATCACCATCAGAAGACCAATTTTCAGCATCTATCTTTTGGTCAGCAGCGGATGCTTTTGATTGCCCGGGCACTAATCAAGCAGCCTCAGCTCCTCATTCTCGATGAGCCATGCCAGGGGCTTGATCCCATTAACCGAGCGCTGGTTATTCAGCTGATCGATCAGATTGCGCGTCGGAAAATAGCTCAAGTGCTCTACATCTCGCATGATGCGGAGGATCACCTGGAGTGTTTGACTCATGAACTGCAGTTTCAGGAAATCAATCCCCGTCCTAACTCCGGGCCAGCTTATACTACCTACACCCGTGAGTTATGAGGTAGTGCTTCCATAGAGACCATTTTAGGTTTGGGCAGAAGATATTATGATCTGGTGATGGCCAGGCAGACTGGCAGCTCTAAGGGTTTTGGCTTTGTGGAGATGCCCAATGTGAAGCATACGAGGCAGGTGATTAAGAATCTGAATGATAAAACCATCGCGAATAGTCGGATCCGCGTGAAGCTGGTTGAGGGAAGTAGGTCGAGGGTAGTCTTCCAGAGCGTCTCCACAGTAGGCGATAGACTCTTTTTTATGCTGGGATGACCCATAAATCCATTTACGCGATGCATGATCTAGGCTTGAATCTGTGCCTCCAACGGCTATGACCGCCGTGAACAGCCCTTTTTCAATACTAATTACTACTAACACTATGAGCCAGAACTACTTTAACACTCTGCCACTTCGCCGCCAGCTTGATGAGCTAGGCACTTGCCGATTCATGGATGCTTCCGAATTTGCCGATGGCATCGAGGCAGCCAAGGGTAAGAAGATCGTGATTGTTGGTTGTGGTGCACAGGGTTTAAATCAAGGCCTTAATATGCGTGATAGCGGTCTTGATGTTTCCTACACTCTCCGTGGAGCAGCTATTGAGGAAAAGCGTCAATCTTTCCTGAACGCATCTGAGAATGGTTTTGCTGTGGGCACTTATGAAGAGATGTTGCCATCAGCAGACATCGTGATGAACCTCACTCCTGATAAGCAGCACACCGCAGTTGTTGCTAGTGTGATTCCTCACATGAAGGATGGCTCCCTATTTGCCTACGCACATGGATTTAACATCGTGGAAGAAGGTGTGCAAATCCGCGAGGACATCACCGTGATCATGGTGGCACCTAAGTCACCTGGGTCTGAAGTTCGTGAGGAGTATAAGCGCGGCTTCGGTGTTCCTACACTCATCGCCTGCCACGGGGAGAATGATCCTAACGGAGACGGGCTGGAAATTGCTAAAGCTCTCTGTGTTGCTCAGGGCGGTCATCGTGCCGGCGTTCTTGAGTCATCCTTTGTTGCGGAAGTGAAGTCTGACCTCATGGGTGAGCAGACTATCCTCTGTGGTCTTCTTCAGGCTGGTTCACTCCTTTGCTTCGAGAAAATGAAGAACGAAGGTATTGATACTGGCTACGCTGCCAAGCTTATCCAATACGGTTGGGAAACCATCACTGAGGCTCTTAAACACGGTGGTATCACCACCATGATGGATCGTCTTTCTAACCCTGCTAAGATTACGGCCTTTGGTCTCTCTGAAGATCTCAAAGAGATTATGCGCCCGTTGTTTGAAAAGCACATGGACGACATCATCTCCGGTAACTTCTCCAAGACTATGATGGAAGACTGGGCAAACGACGATGTGAACCTACTCACATGGCGTGAGCAGACTGGCGAGAGCGAGTTTGAAAAAACTGAAGCTAAAGGTGACATCTCTGAGCAGGAATACTTCGATAAAGGTATCCTTATGGTCGCCATGGTGCGTGCCGGTGTAGAACTTGCGTTTGAGGCCATGGTAGAGGCAGGGATCGAGCCTGAGTCCGCCTACTACGAGTCCCTTCACGAGACACCACTCATCGCCAATACCATCGCCCGTAAGAAGCTCTATGAGATGAACAGCATTATCTCTGATACCGCAGAATATGGTTGTTACCTCTTTGCTCACGCTGCAGGGCCACTTCTGGAAGACTTTATGAAGGATGTAGACGCAAGTGTTATCGGCAAAGGCCTTGATCTAGAAGATAACGCTGTAGATAACCGCCTTCTCGTTGCTGTAAATGCTGAGATCCGCGGTCACATGGTCGAAGAAGTCGGTGAAGAACTTCGTGATGCCATGGACGGGATGAAGGCTATCTAACGATCAGCTTGCTACTTATACATTTCAAAAGGGAGTCTGGAAACAGGCTCCTTTTTTTGATGGTGTGATTTTACCTGTGCTAGGGGCGTGTGATGTCACAAAGACACGCTCACGGGGAACAATCACACTTACCTTGACTCTTTTTCTGATCTTTAACCCAATCAGCATGGACGGCCTAATGCCAAAGTTCCTTGATTAGATAGATTCTGGTGTAATTTAAATTAGCTGTTAATTTTTTGTCGTGTAATTACCCAGTTTATATTCAGGCTGTTAAAATAGCAAATGAGCTTTTCCGCATCAGATCTTACTCATAGAACTCGTCGCCTTCAATATGTGACTTTTATTCTCGCTGTTGCCATTTTAATAGCGGCGTTTTTTCTCGCGAGAAAACAAGAGACGCAAAAAATCGTTCATGACACGACTTGGCTCAATGAAGAGCAAAGGTTGCTTGCTGGATTTGTCGAAAGCTTGGAGAAGCAATGGCGTGATACCGTTGCGGCTACCGCAGAGCTTGAATGGGCGGCTGAAGAAGGGCAGCGAGGTGAGGCAGCAGCTAACACATTTGGAGTCAAGCAGGTGACTTTTTTTAAGGATAAAATACCCGAACACATTGCTCTTTCTCAGAAACAGACAACTTTGCCTATCCTTAAACCATACGTGACCGGCGGAAAAGGCGATTTTCTGTTATCTCAAGAAATTATGAAGCCTAGTGTCGATGGGTCATGGATTAGTCAATCGGCAATACTCGAGTTCTATATTTTGCATAAAAATCCGTCTCGTGCGGTTGTTTTGTTGCTAGATCGAGAAGAGGTATTGGGGGTCATTGTTGAGGAAGTTAAAAAGAAAATTCAAGCGAGTTCCCATTTAAGGCCAGAGCATGGTTACTTTGAAGTTAGCCAAGGAAACATATCACTCATCTTTCAATCGGGAGACGAAAAACTGAATACTTACCCTTCAGATGAAAAAATTCGGCATTTCTCTAATCTTGGCGAATGGACTTTTCGCTACTGGCATGTCAGGGAAACTCGGATTCATTACCGCATGTCCATTCTTGTAATAGGTGCTCTCTTGGCATTCGTAACTCTCATTACCGGCTGGTGGTTTGACCGTGAGTATCAACGAATATTTAAGCTTGCAGCATCTCGTGTTAGCTTTGTTAATGCAGTTTCGCATGAACTCCGAACCCCACTTACGAATATCATCCTCAGTTCAGATTTCATGGATGAATCTTTAGAAAGCCTGAGGAATCAACGCAGTATCCACCAAATCCGTGAGGAGAGCCATAGGTTGGCACGAATGGTTGAGAATGTCCTTAATTTTTCCCGTTTCGAAGCTGGGAAGCTCATACCGAATCAACGTCATGATATTGATGTTGGTGTGTTGTTAGAAAATTGTCTGCGTCAGTTTAAGCCCTCGTTTGATCGCAAAAATATTAGCATTGAAACCGAAGTTAAAGGGGCTTCTGTATTTTATACGGATCCCGATTTTCTAGCCCAAATTCTTCTTAATCTACTTTCTAATATTGAAAAATACGCAGGTAGAGAATCTTCTGCTAAAATTCTAGTGGAAACGACAGCGTCCCACTTCCGAATGCTGGTTGAGGACGATGGGCCAGGCATTGCACCTGAATACGCTCAAAGAATTTTCAAATCCTTTGAGCGTATTGACGAAACTATTTTGACGGAGGTTTCCGGAGCAGGTTTGGGTCTTTCCATCAGCAGAGAGCTAGCACATCAACTTGGCGGGGACTTGACGCTGGAACCGTCTAATAATGGGGCATCGTTCCAGCTTCTTATTTCTCTTAACTGATTCAATTACTACTTACTTATGATAAAAATTCTGATTGTAGAAGATGATGACTTGACCAGGCAAAACCTGACCAATCTTCTGGAGGAGGAGGGTTACATCATTTATGCAGCCTGTGACGGTGAACAAGCGCTCAGTTTGTGGCACGAGGTATCGGCTGATATCGTATTGCTTGATATTATGATGCCTAGGAAATCAGGGTATGATGTTTGTAGAGAAATTAGAACCACCAATAGCAAAGTTCCTGTCATTTTTATATCTGCAAAATCTGAAGAGATCGATATTGTTCTGGGTCTCGAACTTGGTGCCGATGACTTTTTGCGGAAGCCTTTCGGCAGACATGAGCTTATTGCGCGGGTTCATGCTCACTTGCGGAGAAGGGAATTCACATCAGGTGATGTATCATTTACTTTTGGAATATGGGAAATTCATTCCACTCATCTTTTAGCTCGAAATGATCTAGGTAGCGTTGATCTTACTCCACGCGAAGTCCGTATTCTGAAACTACTGCACGATAGGGCCAATCAGAATGTAAGCCGTGAAGAATTATTAAACGAATGCTGGGGCGTGGACTATTTTCCAGGTTCGCGAACACTAGATCAGCATATTTCGAACCTCCGCAAGAAAGTTGGAGATCAGTGGATATTGACGGTTCGAGGTATTGGATACAGGTATCCAGTATAGCGTGGCGATGAACTTTACATTGTCAGTTTTTTTTTACCATAGGTGTTTTGCCCAACTGTATGCCATCAAGCTATGGTAAATCCCAAGACTGATTCGTATATCCGCTACTCGTGCGAGTATGAAATAGTCATTAACACTACATAAGCCTATGAAAAATATCACAATACAATTGCTAATGATTGCTAGTCTAATAGCAGCTGGGAATCTCAATGCGCAAAAATTGGCAGAAGTTAAAATTAAGAAACCTAACAAAATTACTGAAAAGCTCGGCAAAATCACATTGCCTACTGTTAACTTGTCGAATGTAACTCTTGAAGAGGCTGTCGATTATTTGCGTGTGAGAAGTCGCGCCCTTGATCCGAAGCGGAAACCAGGCCACGAGGGATTAGGTATCAATTTTGTGCTTCATACCAAAGGACGAGAAAAAAAAGTAATACAGAATCTCAGCGCTAAAAATGTTTCCATGGCAACTCTCATAAAGGCCATTAACGAAAAAACAGGAACGAAAGCGTTTATCACTGAGGATGCTGTGATTATTACGGAACCTACAGTGAAGATTGATTTTGAACATCAAGGAGATGAGCCTAATAAAGCGAAGGTGCTTAAACCAGAGATTAAAAGACTCAAAGAGACCATTATTCCACTAGTTGATTTTAAAGATACAAGCCTTGATGAATGCATGGATTTTTTACGCTTGAGTTCATATCAGCTAGGCAAAGGTTTTAACTTCGTTAATACTGAGAAAAACCTAGAAACAAAAATGACGCTCCGATTATCGAATGTTTCATTACTAAATACACTTCGTTATGTTTCTCTCATAACTAATACGAAATTAAATATCACAAAAGATACTGTTTTCATTATACCTCGTGTGGATCTCCATGTTAAAAAATGGGGGCGGTTATCAAAGATAATTATACCAAGTGTGAGTTTTACTAATGTCAGTCCGGAGGATGCCTTAGTATTTATTCGGGATACGATTAAAAACCAGAATAGCGATTATAAGATGAAAATTATTTTGGACCCTTCGATTCTACCAAATACTAAGATTAACATGAGACTTAAGTCAGTGGCGACATCGACCGTTCTTGAACGTCTCGCCACTGCATGCAATGCCACTTGTTATGTGTCTCCGGGAATGGTCCTTATTCTTCCAAAGAATCAGAAGGTGTCTGACCCGGAAGCAGGAGAGAGCCTTCCTGCAAAGGAGTTAGAAAAAAAGAAATCTAAAATGGAGAGGAACCCCTTTTTAAGAAACGGAAAGAGCAACTAAAGCCTGTGATTGATTTCTCGAAATCTAACTGAATATTCTGGATTTAATTACATCCCAAAGCTTTTCTACTGGATTAAGCTTTGGATGATATAGAGGCAACGTCAACACATGGAGATTCTCTGGCAAGGGTTCTTTTGGCTCAACCTCTTCTCGTTGCTGTAAATGCTGAGATCCGCGGTCACATGGTCGAAGAAGTCGGTGAAGAACTCCGTGATGCCATGGATGGGATGAAGGCTATCTAGCGCATTGAACAACTGACAGATATTTCAAAAGGGAGTCCGTAATGGGCTCCCTTTTTTGACGCTGCTATTTCGCTACGAAGAATATCCTTGGAACGGCGGATAAGGGAAACTATATTAGTATCTTAAACATATTTCATCCTCAATCAGCCACCAAGGAGATCAATTACCTACCCTTTTTTCCGCACGCCCTCATTTGCCCCACTCCAATTTCCACAACAACGCACTCAGTAATACCCTGCAAAAAGCAAATCCCTTGAAATCTATCAATGAAATTATATTCACGTAAAACTCTGTGCTTTATCCTCTTGTTTCTGGTCACTGCATTCCTCTGTCTTCAGATTGTCCAGCAGACCGATTCTTCGGCAGTTGCCGATGCTCGAGCCGATTCCTCAGATCGAACGAATGCAGCAATGACGGGGCAAGTTTCTAAAAGAGTGGCCGTCACCCAGCCTGCTAAGACCCGTGCTCTTGAGAATAGAGGGGGGATTTGGAGAACCGGCCAGCCCAGTCCCAGACCACCTGTGGTCCGTGGCGCCAACAATCAGCGCCAATTTGGCACAGCGGTTACCCGCAAACTTCCGGATGTCATTGAACATAGCACGCCCGCCATCATGGCGATGATTCCTGCCGACGGAAGAGAGGAGCTCCTCCCTCAGGAGATCGATGAACACACCCTGAAAAGTCGTCGCATGGTTCTCGACACAACATCACTGGATCGCATCGTTAATGGAGAGAGCAACCATCTACTTGCTCCTACTCCCGGGAATGAAGTTCTGGATCTCAAGATCGAAAAAATCCGCACCCGCACCAAGCAAACCCACTCACTGATGGGCAAGATCGCAGGTGAGGAACTGAGTGTGGTCAATATCGTCTACCACGATGGTATCGTGCATGGCACCGTCGCTCGCTATGACAAGAATCAGCACTTTGAATACCGTGTCCTGCCGGATGGCCACATGATGGTGCGCGAACTCGATGTAGCCAGCATCCCTTGGCGCTGTGGCAAACCGGATGAAGCAGCTGAAGCCGCAGATAACGCTGGTTTAGATCAAGGACACAACTGTGGCCCGAACTGTAGTCACGGAGACGAGGAGATCACCATCGCTCCGGTTCCTGAATCGGTTGCTCAGGAGAACCCTGTGGAGTCCTCCGACACCTCTGGCTGGACCAAGATTGACGTGGTCGTCGGGTATGGTGCTCTCGCTAGATCCAACCAGGGTGGAGTTTCCGGGATGGAAGCTCACATCATTGCCGCTGTGGACCGGATGACCAATGCCTTCGCCAGCAGTCTGGTGACCAGCACCGAGATCATGCTTCTAGGCACTATCGAAGATCCTAACTACGCCTTCCCCGGTAACGATGCTAATGAGATGGGTAGCGTGGACGAACTCGGAGATTTGAGCGATGCTAACGACAGCAGCCTCGATGATGTCACTGACTACGCCAGCACTCTTGGTGCCGATTTCGTTGCCTTTGTGTGCAATAGCTCTCAGGACGGAACCGCTGGTATTGCTAATCGCCCAGGTCGCTACAGCATTACTGCGCGCACCGCCATGACTAGCTCTAGCCTTACCTTCAGCCATGAGCTCGGTCATAATTTGGGAGCCAGACACAGCTGGGGTGATGCTGGCGATACGACCACCAATACTTCACGCTTTGGTCTGCGTTTCTCGGGTAGTGGAGGAAGCCGCTACCGCACCATCATGGCGTACAACAACAGCCCGTCTTACAATGCCAGTCGCATCCCATATTTCGCCAATCCCAATGTCAATTATGACAGCACTCCAACAGGTCTTGCTGATGGTAGTAACCAGACCGGTAATGGCGCTATTGACCCTGTTTATATTTCAGGAGGGTTTGATGGTACAAATCCGAATCTTGGCGCCCGTAATGCCGAATTGTTTTTAGTGCAGTCTGGAAGTAACGGCGTGGTCTACGCCTCCAACCGATCGATCCGGACAGCCCTTGGTGTGACCAGCCCCACGATCGGACTCCAATGGGCCGCTGGCTCCACTCAGACCATCAG
>CALBVY010000004.1 GCA_937969495.1 uncultured Verrucomicrobiales bacterium
TCAAAGACTTTAATCGCAGGAGGGAAACCTCCTGCAAACTTATTAGATCGAGTGTTTTTTTGAGCCATTCGGCTCAAGTATACTAATCTGTTCACTTGTACAAGGCTGATTTTCTAGCATTTCAAAATGAGGTAGCCCTGGTGTTTTTTCCCTCTCAATCGAGCTTTCATCCTTTTCTACCATAGCGATCGCGGAATTGGCGGAGAAGTTCGTCCACCTTTTCGTGATCGTCGGTGGTGACGCTGTGCGGCTGAGGTGCATCCTCGCTCTGTGACGCGGAAAACGGCTGCGCAATAGGAAGCGGCTCTTCTGACTTAGGCGCTGGCTCGGTATCGATAAAAAACGGGGAATCAAAGTGAGACTCCGCCACAGTAAAGGGCGACGCCTCCTGAGTCATCGGCTCCTGCGTGATTGGCTCCATCTCTGAAGTAAATGGAGAAACCGGCTTCGCTGGAGTTTCTTCAGCATCCACAAGGTCTTCTGCTTCATCAGAGACGGGTTCAGATTCAGATTCTTCTGGCTCCACGGGTATCGTTTTTACCTCCTCAGGCTCTGATGGTTCAGAAAGCTGCGCCACTCCTGACTTTAGCTTAACCCAGGCTCTGGAGGCCTCACGGATCAAACCACGCGCATAGATTTTACCCGTGTCTAAATCGAGATTTTCCAGAATATTTTCTGCATCTGCACCAGCGCGATCTTTAACAAATTCAATAGCCTGAGCTTTGGTCATAGGCTGAAGATCAATCAAAATATCGCACAGCCGATCTTTTAAACCGTATGGCAGGCATGGTAAAAATTTCGATTCCCAAACATCACCGTTCACACTGATGATCACCGCCAGTTTATTACAGGACTGGTGCAGCAAATTCAGAAATGTCGCCACCTGTAATGCCGCATCAGGATGACTTAAGAAGCCCTCCACCTCATCCAGCACAAGCAAAGGAGAGGTTACAAGACCGGTAAGATTCAATAACGCCACCAGCCTTTCATGCATCTCAGCTTCGCTATCGCTGGAGCCAAAAACAGTTTCAAAAAGCGCGATATTGCGCGTCGTTTGATCAAGAGGAGTAGCACTGTAGCGGAATAGTAACGCCAACCACCACGCCACGGGCCGGGAGCCAGCACCCGCACGCTCTGTCAGCTCTGCGGTGAGCCGCGGCCCCAGAAGCTCAAAATTAGCCAGCACCCACTGCGCGGTAACCGCCTGTGCATTATGAAAATCCAATGTCTCTACCGGACGTGACTGCAAAGCCTGGAGGGCACTCTCACGATTGTGACTCGGCACCTCACCAGCGCGCACCAGAGACTCAAGACCTATTGCTAAAATCTTACGCGCAAGAAGATCTAACATAGTAAGCCCTCCACCCGCAGGCAGAATACGCGAGAAACTGCGTAATACAGTATCAAGAACCGTAGCTCCATCAAGCTGGCTACCTTTATTCAAATCCAGAGGGATAAACTCATGAGTAGGCGCCACCTGCTGCTGTAATCTCATGAGCAGATGCGTTTTCCCAAAACCAGCACGGGGCGAACGCAATAACACCATCCGCCCTTTCTCTACAGCTCTTGAAGTCAACGCTTCCGCAAGTGCATCAAGAGCCTTAGCATGAACGCTCTCCGTGACTATATCGGTAGAGTGCCCCAGCATTTCAAAAGCATGATCAAATGGGTTTGCTGATGTATTTGGCATATTAATCAATCTTAATTATTTCTACTAGCGTTAGTTTCCCAGCATTGTTCTAGCAAGAAAATAGGCATGTGCACACGTATCAGTCACTTGTAAAATGGATATTTTACTCCCTCGACAAAATAAATACCACGCCTAGTTTCGCTATAAGATTATCATCATGAGTAGATTTTACACATTACTTATTTGCTAACTCCTCCCCCAAGCCTAGCATCCTCATGCATGAAATTTCTATCAGCTCATCAGCCAGCTCAATTTCAATCCCCAGCTTACCTCATTTCACCAACAGATTAACTGAATATATTTATGGAAACACCGACCACATCTTTAGAAGAAATCACCGATCATACTAGCACACTACCAGACGATGATGTAGCTGCCATTGATCATCTAGGGAAAGTCTATAAAAACTTTAAGGAAGAGATCGGCAAGGTAATCATCGGCCAAGAAGAAGTCATTGAGCAGCTCGCAATCTGCCTCTTTTCAAAAGGCCACGGACTGCTAATGGGGGTTCCTGGTTTGGCCAAAACACTGCTCGTATCTTCTGTCGCAGAAACTCTAGATCTCAGCTTTAATCGTATCCAGTTTACTCCAGATTTGATGCCTGCTGACATCACAGGCACAGACATCATTCAAGAAACAGATACTGGCCTCCGTGAGTTTCAATTTATCAAAGGGCCTGTCTTTGCCAATCTCGTTCTCGCTGATGAGATCAACCGTGCACCCGCCAAAACACAGTCCGCCATGCTCGAGGCAATGCAGGAAAATATGGTCACAGTTCTGGGGAAAACCTACACACTAGACAAGCCGTTCTTTGTTCTCGCTACACAAAACCCCGTAGAACAAGAAGGAACATACCCACTACCGGAAGCGCAACTAGACCGCTTTATGTTCCTCATCAATGTAGATTACCCATCCCATGACGAGGAGCTCCGCATCGCACGCGAGACCACAGGCACGGCAAAGGATGCACTGAACCAGATCCTCAATGGCGAACAAGTCATCGAGTTCCAACAACTCGTCCGCCGCGTGCCCGTCCCAGATCATATCTACGATTATGCTGTGGAAATTGTCCGTAAAACTCGCCCCGACACAGAGGCTGCACCAGACTGGATTGGTGAATACGTAGGCTGGGGTGCAGGGCCTCGTGCTGTGCAATACCTTATCCTAGGAGCCAAAGCTCGCGCCGCACTCAATGGCTCCTACATGGCGAGACTCGAAGACATCGAGGCCGTTGCCCGCCCCGTACTTACTCACCGTGTGCTTACCAACTTCGCCGCTGAGTCTCAGGGCATGACCGCTGCCAAGGTGGTAGACCGCCTAGTAGAAGAAATGAGAGAAGCCTAAGTTTTGAGAAATCAGAAGATAAGGAAATAACTTCCAAGCTGATTCTTCACGTTTGATCTTAATATGAAATACGACTTCCTCGATCCCGCTGCCCTCTCAAGGCTTGGCGCCATCCCCATGGAGGCGCGACAAGCCATGACGGGTAATATTGCTGGGCGGCACCGCTCACCACACAGAGGGTCATCAGTCGAATTCGCCGAATACCGGAAATATGTTCAGGGTGATGACACCAGGAGACTGGACTGGAAAGCATTCGCCCGCTCAGACCGTTATTACATCAAAGAGTTCGAAGCAGACACCAATCTACGCGCTTACTTCGTGTTAGACGCCAGTGGCTCCATGGGGTTCTCTGCTGAAAATGAAGAACGGATCCAGTTCGCCCGTAAGCTAGCCGCTACCCTCTCCTACCTCATCGTCGATCAAGGAGATGCTGCTGGTCTCTCCGTCTGTCAGGAGAAAATCCACATTGAAATCCCTCCCACACGCCGCGCCGCAAACTTAAACCACATCTTCGAGGTCCTCTCAAAAACAGAACCCACAGGTGAAACTGGACTGGTAGAGGCGCTACACACCATTGCGGAGAAGGTGGCTCAGCGTG
The DNA here is from genome assembly GCA_937969495.1 of uncultured Verrucomicrobiales bacterium. Classification (GTDB taxonomy): domain Bacteria; phylum Verrucomicrobiota; class Verrucomicrobiia; order Verrucomicrobiales; family Akkermansiaceae; genus Oceaniferula. Next base: position 3,633 of record CALBVY010000004.1, read on the forward strand.
CGCTGATTATTATTCTCTCAGATCTATTCTGCGATACCAATGCGCTAGGAGACGCCCTTCAGCACCTCCGCTACCGGAAACACGATGTCGCAGTTTTCCATATGCTCGATCCGCAAGAAATCGCCTTTAACTTCGAGCGTCCACACCGCTTTGTCGATATGGAAGATAACACCTCCATCGTCGCTGAGCCTGCCCTCATCGTGGATGAATACCGTGATGCCATGACTGCATTCATGGCTAAGGTAAAAGGCAAATGCCACGATATTCACGCAGATTACCACCTCATTACCACCGATCAGGACTATGAGGAAATCGTGCATGACTTCCTCATTAATCGCCTCACCAAAAAGGGCCGTTCCTGATCCAGACTTCTATTTTCCACCGTGTCCTTCCTGCAACAATCATTCCTCTGGGGGCTACTAGCCGCAAGTATCCCAGTGATCATTCACCTGCTCAACCGCAGGCGGCACCGCACCGTCAGATGGGCAGCCATGGAGTTCCTGCTGAAAGCTACGCGAGAATCCCGTGGAAAAAAGAAACTCAAACACCTCATCATCCTCACTTGTAGGGCACTAGCAATCGCCGCACTCATCTTTTCGATTGCGCGCCCCCTCGTGGGAGGATTCCTCGGCTGGGGTGGAGGTCAGCTGGATACTGTGATCCTGATTCTAGACCGCTCCACCAGCATGGAGCAGCAGTCACCTGATAGCCGTGAGAGCAAACGCGCCAGCGCGATCGCAAGTGTTAGAAAATCACTTGAAGAACTCAATTCCCCCAAACTAGTCATCATCGATAGCGCCAGCGGCATTGTCCAAGATGTGCCATCACCAGACGCACTGGAAGAGCTTACCACCACCTCTGCCACAGACACCAAGGCATCTATCCCCTCACTCATCTCTACCGCTATTGACTATGTTTTAGAACGCTCCACAGGAAAAACAGAAATCTGGGTAGCCTCAGATCTCCAGCTCTCTGACTGGGCACCCGAAGAAGGCCGCTGGGAAGCCATCCGAACCGGGCTCACCGATCTCCCAAAGAAAACAACACTACGAGTACTCTCACTAGCCTCTCCACCTCAGGATAATTACTCCATCCGCGTGCTTTCATCGCGCCGCAGCAAGGACATGTTATTACTTGATCTTGAAATTAAGAGAAGTGATGCAGAAGGCCCTGCCGCTATTCCTATCACTTACAGCCTCAACGGCACTCGCAGCTCGGATAAAGTCACACTCAATGGCCAAACTTACCAGTTCCAGAAGCGTCTACCGCTAGGGCAGAAACAAGGCACAGGCCATGGCTTTGTCTCCATCCCATCAGATACTAATCTACGAGATAATGTTTCGTATTTTGCCTATGGCGAGGACTCCCCCTCCAGAACATTTCTCGTCTCAGAAGGAGGTGAATCTCCAGATTGGCTCACACTCGCTGCCGCCCCCCCTGGCTTTGAGCGTAATGAGGCCACACGCATCTCGCCGAATAGCGCACACCAGATCGATTGGAACAGCGCCACCCTCATCATCTGGCAAGCCCCCCTTCCTGAAGGTACCATCGCAGAAGAATTCACCCGTTACCTCGAATCTGGTGGCTCCGCAATGATACTTCCCCCTCGCGGTGAGAACTCTACCAGTTTCCTCGGTCTCAGCTGGGGAGATCAGTCCACCTCACCGAGGGACCAATATTTTATCGTTGATGAATGGGATCAATCAGACGGCCCACTACGCAATGGCCTAGAGGGCACGCAAGTTCCGGTAAATAAATTCAAGGCCATTATCCGCCGTGAAATTCTTGGTGAAGCCACCACCTTGGCGAGCTGGGACGATGATCAACCTTTTTTAGCACGTAAAGTCATCGGTGATGGAAGCGCTATTTTTATCACCTCACTCCCGGATTACACATGGTCTAACCTTGCTGATGCCGATGTGCTTTTACCCGTCGTGCAGCGTATGATCGCACAAGGAGATATCAGATTTGGCTCTGCCTTCGCCGCAATCACCGGTAGCCGAAAAGCCATACCAACCGATGGGGAAATTCGCCGTCGCTTAGATACATACGCACAATCTAATAGCAGTAATGCCATCTACGAAGCCGGTGTGTGGAAATTAGGAGATCGAGTAGTAGCTACCAATCGTCCAAAATCAGAAGATCAGTGGCAAATCCTAACCACAGCATCCTTAAGTAACGTCTTTCAAGACGTACCCTACAAGCTCTTTGAAGATAAGGGAGAATCTGAATCACTTGCGCGTGAAATCTGGCGCGTCTTCCTCATGGCCATGCTCGTCTTCCTCATCACTGAGGCCATCCTCTGTCTACAACCTAGGCAGAAAAGCTCCGAATCCTAAATCGCATTGAATTTCTCTATTTCAAATCTCACCTTCTCACCTACCCTGCCCGCCTTCTGGGTAGGAATCGTGGCGTTATGTGTGATGGCCCTCCTTGGCATCATCGCCATCCGGCGCTCATCACGCCGAAAACGCACCGGTGCTCTTGAGATACTACGCTTCCTCTGCGCTCTCATCTGCGTGTTGATGCTATGGCAACCAGAGTGGCGCGTGGTGACCTTACCCACTACCAAGCCAGAAGTTGCCATTTTGATCGATGGCTCCCGCTCCTCCACAACAGCAGACGCTATCCTTCCCGTGGAATTAAGCGGCAGTCAGGAAGTCGTCACTCGCTCTGATTGGATGAAACAAGTTGTCGCTAGTGATTTGTTTGAGCCGCTGAGAACAGATGACCGGAACCGAGTTTTCGAACAACCCTTCGCCACACCACCCGAAGATGCTGATCCAGCCACACTTGCACTAGCAGGCACAGACATCAATAGCGCTATCGAAAACCTGCTAGATGAACATGACAACCTCCGAGCCCTCGTTTTACTAACAGACGGAGACTGGAATATAGGCCAAGCCCCCGTAGCTGCAGCTCAGAAACTACGCCGCCGAAATATTCCCCTCTTCGCCATTCCAGTAGGTAGTGATAATCGGCTGCCTGATCTTGATATATCTAACATAACAGCCCCTACTTATGGTATTGTTGGAGAAAATGTGCAGATTCCTTTTACCATCCTTTCCTCCCTAGATCGCGATGTCCGCACGGTCGTGAGACTACGAGATACCAAATCAGGCAAAGAGCTTACCAAGAGCATCACCATACCCGCCGGAGAAGAGTATTATGACTCCATCCTGTGGCGGCTCGCCACCGAGGGATCATCCACACTAGAGCTCTCTATTCCTTTTGCCAGCGGCGAGATGGTCGCCAAAAACAACAAACGCAAGTTTACCATCGCAGGCAAAAAAGAATCTCTCAATGTGCTCGTCATCGAGACATCACCACGCTGGGAATACCGCTTTATCCGTAATGCACTCTATCGGGATCCAGGCGTCACCGTAGACTGCCTACTCCTACACCCACAACTAGATGTAGGCGATGGCCCAGGCTATATTCAAAGTTTCCCTGATAAGTTAGAAGACCTACAGAAATACGATGTCGTGTTCTTAGGTGATGTCGGCATTGGAGCTGGCGGTATCACCACCGAACAAGCCGAACTTCTTAAAGGTTTAGTAGAGAGCCAAGCCAGCGGCATAGTATTTATCCCAGGGAAACAGGGACATCAAAACAGCCTCATAGCCAGCCCATTAGGAGACTTAATTCCTGTTATCTTCGATCAAAATCGCAAAGAAGGCATCAGTGAAGGCTCACCATCATCGCTCAACCTAACATCAGATGGCAAAGGTTCTCTACTCACCATGCTGGGTGAAACCGAAGAGGAAAACCCCCTCATATGGAAAAGCCTACCAGGTTTCTACTGGCACGCTCCCGTCATCAAGGCCAAGGGCGGCACAGACGTACTTGCTGTGCATGCAAATCGATCTAACGAATACGGAAGAATCCCCCTTCTCGTCACCAAGACCGCCGGCAATGGCAAGGTCCTTTTCTTAGGGCATGACTCCGCTTGGCGTTGGCGCCGTGGTGTAGAAGATCTGTATCACTACCGTTTTTGGGGACAGGTTGCCCGATGGATGTCCTACCAGCGTAACATGGCCGCAGGTAAACGTATCCGCCTTTATTTCACACCAGATAGACCTAAGCCGGGTGACACCGTAACGCTTAATGCTAACGCCTTTGATCAATATGGAGCACCGCTTAAAACTGGAGAGGTCCTCATAGACATCACATCTCCTGACGGCAAAACCCGCCGTATCAGCCTAGATAAAGAAGAGGGCGCCTGGGGCAGTTACACAGGACGGTTTAAGATCGCCCAGCCAGGCGCGTGGAACATCGAAGCCGCTGTTGGAGAAGATAAAACCCATGGGATAAAAACAACTCTTTTAGCGCAAGGAACTGAGGTGGAAAAAACAGGCATGCCATCACGTCCAGATGTATTACAAGAAATGGCTAACGTATCGCGAGGCCGTCTTATCGATGGAGAAAAACTCTCCTCGCTGATCAAAGAAATACAAACTCTGCCAGATCCCCAACCTCTGGAAAAACGCACTCCTCTCTGGTCTAACTGGATTACATCTGCTATTCTTATTTTATTGCTTACCATTTTCTGGATAGGCAGAAAACTCAATGGCACATTTTAACATGAAACTTACCATTTTATGCATCCTTGCCCTCATTACTTTCAGCTCCACAAGCTTTGCTAAAAAAACGAGTAATAAACCAAATATCCTACTGATATGTGTTGATGACTTACGCCCTGAGCTAGGCTGCTACGGCAAAGATCACATGCACACCCCCCATATGGATAGCTTGGCTCAACAGGGAAGATTATTCAGCCGGCATTACGTACAGGCACCCACCTGCGGAATCTCTCGCTTTTCTCTGCTCACAGGAACATATCCGCGAACCCCATCACTCCTGAAGAATAGCGTGATGCATAATCTTAGCAAAAAAAATGCCCTCCCCCCTACGCTACCTCAAGTTTTTAAAGAGAATGGCTATACCACCATTGCCGTTGGAAAAATCAGTCATTACCCAGGAGGATTAGTAGGTAAAGAGTGGAATAACCCCAAACAGGTAGAGCTACTAGGAGCCTGGACGAAAAGTCTTATGCCTTGTGGCGAATGGAAAACCCCAAAAAAAGCAATGCACGGAATCGCCGGTGGCATTGCTCGTGTTAGAGGGAAGACCCCAGCGATCGAAATCAAAGAAGGACCAGATACAATCTACCCTGATGGCCTCATCACCAATACTGCTGTGGAGCAGCTCAGTGAGCTAGGAGAAGAAAAAAAGCCATGGTTTCTGGCAGTAGGACTCATCAAACCACATCTTCCCTTTACCGCGCCAAAAAAATACTGGGATCTCTATGAGGATAAAAAACTACCTGCTATCGCAAACCCTAACAAACCTACACGCAATCTTACCTGGCATAGAAGTCCTGAATTCTTTGGTTCATACAGCCACAGCGGCAAGAAACGAGGTAAAGATACGGACTACGCTGCACACGTCCGCCGCCATTACTACGCATCCGTCAGCTATGCAGATGCCCAAATTGGTAAAATCTTATCCGCTCTTGAACAATCAGGCCAGCAAGAGAACACAATCATCGTCTTGTGGGGCGATCATGGCTGGAATCTAGGGGAACGCTCAATCTGGGGTAAACACAACCTTTACGAAGAAGCCTTACATGCCCCCCTCATCATCCGTATGCCGCATATGAAACACGCTGGTATCCCCGCCAATGCTATCACAGAGACCTGTGATATCTTCCCCACTCTCTGCGAGCTAAGTGGCCTGAAAGCTCCTAAAGGCTTGGATGGAACATCCTTAACAGCTCAGCTTAAAAAACCAGAGGCACCTACAGATGGATTGGCCGTCTCATTTTGGAGAAATTCTCAATCATTGAGGACGGATCAATATCGTCTAACTCGTTACGTAAAAGATGGTAAAACTGATTACAACCTCTTTCTTTTTCCTGAGGATAAAGCACCAGATCAGCAGCAAGTTTTGGAAGTAACCAAGACGTTATCAGACAAATTTGTAAATCCCTAAACAGGATTGCCTGATGATATACTCCAAGGTTCGTGGCATTCGATCTCTGGATTGAGTGTTAAATAATCACGGCGGGTAAAATTCACGTAAAATACCTGTTTATTCGGCTAAGAGTTTGGGGCTCCTTTTGACAGCACGTCCTCTCCTTCGGTACGGGCAATACAGACAGCAGCACAAGAATCACCAAAGACATTCACAGCAGTTCGGCTCATATCTAGCAAACGATCCACTGCTAATAGAGCAACTACCGCCATATTAGCATTAGGAATACCCGAACTATTGAGAATTAACAAGATCGCCACCAAACTAGCCGAAGGAACACCTGCCACCCCAATACTCGTCAGCAAGGCAGTTACCACCACAGCAAGCTGAGCCGCCACCCCCATCTCAAAGCCCATGACTTGGGCTACAAAGAGCACCGCCACACACTCATAAAGTGCTGTACCATCCATATTAACTGTCGCCCCCAAAGGCAGGGTAAAGCTAGTCACTCGCTTAGAGACACCGGAGTTCTTCTGCACACACTGCATGGTCTCAGGTAATGTCGCCGCAGAAGATGCCGTAGAAAATGCCGTAAGCAAAGCCATCCGCATGGCACGAAAATGCGCCCATGGGCTTACCCTGCCCACAAAATGTAAAATCATCGGCATGATGATAAACATATGGATGGCCAAAGCTAATAACACAGTGAAAAAATACTTCCCTAAAAGGACAAAGAGCTCTGGCCCAGTGTTATAAATCGTTGGTAAAAGAAGACCAAACACTCCGATAGGAGCCAAGAGCATAATCCACTCTGTTACCTTAATCATCACCTCATTAATACCCTGCACAGAACCTAACAAAGGGCGCATATGATCTTTGGGTAAGCGTGTCATCGCCAGAGCAAAGATGATGGAAAAAAAGATCATGCCAAGCAACTGACCATTCTCAGAGGCTGCCTTAAAAATATTAGGCGGAATCATCTTTTTAAACAAATCCGCATAGTCCCCTGCTTGTCTCTCACTGGCAGCCTCTACCTTGGCTTTTTGCTCACTACTTGCAGTATCTGATTGGCTCTCCAGCGCGGCTAAGATCTTGGCATCAGCGTGACCATTCTCATCCAGTCCAGGTTGGATCGTATTCACCAAAGTTAGCCCTACTAAGACCGCGCAGAGTGAAGTCCCGGTGTAAAAGGCAAGTGTCTTCATGCCTAAGCGACCAAACCCCTTCATTCCACCAAGGCTAGCTATACCTGCAATGATGGAGCTAACCACCAGCGGCACAATAATCATTTTTAATGCCTGAATAAAAAGGTTCCCAATAAAACCACACACGGTAATCGCCATCTGGATAAAGCGGTATGCGGTGGAATCATCTGCTACAGTCTGACTGATATTGCGAAATACCACGGCCGTTCCTGTGGCCAAAATAAGAGCAATGAGGATCTGCCAGTGGGGAGCTATTTTTTTCTTCTCAGGCTGCATACCAGTTATGTTAATGGCGAAGGCAAGAAAGTGAAGCTTTCAAATGTGATTACTCATCCATCAAACTTCCATACTGGCAGTCAATAATGGCACTCTCACATTCCTCAGTCTTTTTTTAAAATTTATTTTCTCATGGCTCCATACTTGCGCTGTTCGATCTCTGGCGTTACACCGCGTTTATGAAACCATCTCAAGTGCGCACGCGTTTCGCGCCTTCTCCTACCGGCTACCTTCACGTGGGTGGAGCTAGAACAGCATTATTCAACTGGCTGCTAGCTCGAAAGCTCGGCGGTGCGTTTATTCTACGTGTAGAGGATACGGATGAAGCACGTAACACCGAAGAAGCACGGCAAGCAATATTCGATGCCATGCTATGGCTGGGTTTAGATTGGGACGAGGGGCCAAGACCAGATGGCACAACGCGTGGAGAATTCGGCCCCTACTATCAGAGCCAACGTCAAGATTCTTATGATAAGTGGTTTCAAAAACTGCTAGATACCGATCGCGTATATGAAGACGAGGGAGCATGGCGCTTTAAATTTGAGCGTAAACCTATCACCATGCAGGACATCATCTGCGGTGAAGTCACCATTGATTATCGAGAGGAATCTAACACGCCAGATATGGTAGTAAAGCGCTCTGATGGCTCATACGTATTTCATTTTGTCAATGTGGTGGATGATCTAGAAATGCAAATCACCCATGCGATCCGTGGTGAAGACCATCTGATGAACACACCTAAGCACCTCCAGCTTTTTGAAGCATTCGGAGTGGAGCCGCCTCAGTATGGCCATATTCCACTGATTCTTAATATGGATGGCTCCAAGATGGGGAAACGTGATCAAGGGGCCGCTGTAGACGGTTACATCAAAGACGGCTTCCTACCAGAAGCGGTGTTCAATTTCCTAGCGCTATTAGGATGGTCTCCTAAGGATGAAACAGAAATATTCTCCACTGCTGAGATTATTGATCGTTTTAGTCTGGAAGGAATTAATCGATCCCCTGCGAAGTTTGACTCAGAAAAATGCACTTGGATCAATCAACAGCACCTAATGGCCTTGAGCCCGGATACATTTGCTCAAAAAGCGCAACCATACGTCCTTGCTGCTGGCTATCAACCACCAGCAAATTACCCCGTGATTGCAGCCTCCGTACAGGAGAAGGTTAAGCTCTTCACTGAAGTGCCAGACGCTATTTCTTTTTATCTGAATGAGGATTATCAGTATGATCAATCGGCATTGGAAAAACTTAGTAACCATAGCTCTACTGCAGATTTATTACAAAAGCTGGCCGCTGCTTTCTCCGAACTCACAGATTGGTCTACCGCTAAAGAAACCATCGGCACTACCGCCAAGGCTCATGGAGCAAAGCCCGGGCAGCTAATGTTCCCCACTCGTGTGGCTCTCAGTGGCCAAAGTGGAGGGCCTGATCTTGATGCCATTCTTACGATACTAGGGCAAGACGAGTGCGTGCGCAGGATTCATCGAACATTAGAAAAACTCGTATGAAAGACGTCTACCAAATATCCGACCTGAAAGATCGTATCACGCTAGACCATAATGCAGAGAAGCCTGCTCGCTTAGCCGTCATTGGTCACCCTGTTGCCCACTCAGCATCCCCAGCGATGCATCAGGCCGCGCTGGATGCTCATGACATGGATATGCGCTACATTCGCCTAGAGGTCAAACCAAGCGAGGTAGCAGAAGCATTGACACGGATGGTAGAGCTTGGCTTTATAGGATGTAACGTCACCGTGCCACACAAACTCGAAGCCATGGAGTGCTGTGACACACTCAGCCCGGAGGCGCGCGCTATCGGAGTAGTCAACACTGTGACCTTCGCCAAAGATGATGGCAAAATCAACGGCCATAACACAGATGGACCTGGGCTAGAGCGAGCCATTCGTGAAAATTTCCAAGCCGAATTATCCGAGCTCCGTGTCATGATCCTCGGTGTGGGTGGAGGTGCAGGTAAAGCCATCGCAACACAATGCGCAAGAATCGGCTGCCCGCAGCTATGGTTGGTTAATCGCACACTCGAAAAGGCTCAAGCCACCGCTCGTGAACTACAACCGTATTACCTCGGCTCCAATAAAGAATCACCCACTGCGTTACCTAATAACCAGAGTGACTTATTAGAAACAGCAGCCCATCAAAGTGATTTAATCATTAATGCCACAAACCTTGGCATGCAGCCAGAGGATGCTCTACCCATACCCAGCGCATATCTGAAGCGTAGTCATATGGTCTATGATGCTATTTATAAACCTTCTGAAACAAATCTTTTGAAACAGGCAGCATCAGCTGGTGCTAGAACATCTAATGGACTCTCAATGTTACTTCATCAGGGTGTCCTTGCTTACGAACACTGGTTCCCTGGTCAATGCCCTAGAACAGAAATGGAACAAGGCTTGAACTCCACACTTTAGTCTTCTGCTTCCTGCTCTTCGCTAGCCTTCATCACGCCATCACTATACCAGTGAGTAGCAAGAATGTCTAAGAGCTCAAGACGCTTCTCTGAACCTTCTTTGTGCAGTTTCATCTTCACGCGCACTCGGTAATAACCGGGAGGATCGAACGCCTTAAGAGAATTTTCAGATTTCTCTTTAGCCTCTTCGTTGTCTTTTTTTGCGTTGACTAATTGAAGGATTAATCGCCCTGCCTCACTATCAGCAGCAACCTCAACATTAGGTGATGACACAGCCCTAAACTCTCCTTTTCGAACAATTTCAGGTTTATAAAACGCCACATTAATGACATCTGGATTTGCCCCCATATTGGTGTTCTTAACACGCATATAGAGCCTAAATTCACCTTCACCACCATCATTGCCCAATAAGAAAAGTGGCCATGATCTTGAATTAAAACGGACTAATGCCCTCCAATCAATTTTCCACTCTCCTTTAGAGCGAATAAAGATTATCTCATAGCTCTCTTTCTTTGGGTTGATAAATCGCACCAGAATGGTCTCTTTGTCAGTATTTTGGAGTAAGATCGCACTCTGTAGTTTCAACGAGCCTTCCGAAGCAGCCAAAACTGAATTTCGATTATAATAACGGCTCATTTCTGTCACTATATCTCGCCCTTGGTAAACAAACTGCGCCTTGGCCTCTGCTGTGGTGGCCTTCATAAAGTCAATGATAAGCTTCTTAATTACAGGCATAGCCTCTTTGATTGTAAGGACGTTACGCTGCTCCCTCTCCAGCTCTCGGTATAATTTTTTGCGCTCTTCCAGTGCCACCGGATCTTCGATGCTATTGTCTTGTTTAGAAAAATACTTAACTCCAAATACAGTTAGAGCCATTAGCAATAGCCACACGATAAATATCATGGCGACCACATGCCTTTTTTTTCTCTTCCGCCTCATCTTCTTCTCGGGTTCAACAGGCTGTCCCTCTGGACTATTCCCAGCATCTTTATGCAACGGCGAAACGGCGCCAAATTTTTTGCCTGTAGGCGGATTGCCACAGACTTCGCAACGTTGCTTTTCCCGACCTATCACCTGGGCCTCAAAAAGCGCACCACATTCTTTGCAGTAAAAATACCCTTTAGTTGGAATGGCCATAGTTAGATGATAGAAAAAACTGCAATCAGGGCTTTACCCACTCGGGAAACACAAATTCCATCAGTTCTAGCTGTGATGGCAAGGCATCTTTTTGCCCCTTTTTAACCCGTAAAGTCACTGGAATATCTTTTTTTAAATCAACTACAAAGCTACCATGATCAAGAAGTTTGCGCAACTCGATATCCAGAGCCGAATCACGCTTCGTATAGCCCCAAAAGTAATGCTCTTGATCATACGATGAAATCATAAAAGCGGCATGTTCTTCATCATTATACGGCCCAGCGTAGAATTCATTTCTACGACGTAAAAGACCCCTTAGTAAATATGAACGATCACCTGTAGAAGAATATTCTTTCTGAGCTAAGCGCTTCTTCAAATCTGGAAATGTATGCGGTGCCCATGCTGTGGAAGCCTCCCAATCAAGCTTCAGCTGCTCACCCTGACGCACGAAGTATAATCGCATAGGGAGAAAATTCTGATTCTCTGTCTTTAAAATCAAAAAAGCGGTTTCCCCTGTATGGTCAGCTTCCCATCCATTCATATCGGTATGATCTAACCGAGGATTCACTTTAACAGGCCAATCTTGAAACTTACTCAAGAAACCCTCCCGATCCCTAACAAAATCAGCCTTGTCCTCAATAGAAGCAGCCTCAGTATATTCTTTGAGCAACTGGGTGGCCTGTTTAACGACCTCTCCCCCTTGTTTGCGGAACCATCGTTCTGGGCTACCAGCAAAGGGATCTGTTGTCGCAGTTTCCAGCTCTGGAGACCCCACTTGTTCCATCGTATTCTTTTCTAAATAACTGCTGAGAACTACCGCAGAAACGAGGATCAACACTAATGCTGCGCCGCTCGAGACCATCCACCACCCCACCTTTGAAGAACCTTGTGCCCACTGCTGCTCTTTTTTTTCCTCAATGGGGGTATCTTTTTTTTGTTTCTCAAACTTGGCCTTATCTGGCCTTTTCCGCATTTTACCCGCCGAATTTCCCTGCTCTAAACGAGTAACTTGCTGCGTTTGCGGCTCAATTACGTGTTCATCTACCTGTGATAATGACTGCGCATGATTTTGAATTTCACGTGGTTGAGGCCTGATTGGGCTTCTTGTATCTAAACTCTCGTGCTTGTTGATCTTGAGCTTCCGGACAGTGGTGCCTTGATCATGTTGTTTTTGATCAGTTGAAGTTCCCCCCCCCTCACCTAAAATTTTATCTTTGCTACTGTCTTGACTCATCGTGCGTGGGCAAACAAAAACTGATTTATTGCCTTATGACAAGCTATCTGTAGCTCTCAGTACTTCTTTTCCAGTGGAGAAGGTAACACCCAAGGCCTCGATCACCCCCAGACCTGCATCTGAATTTGCGATATACCCACCATATTGACCTATTTGCTCTTTCACCTCCTTACACGCATTGGCCGGACAGGCTAGATGTGTAGCAATATCACAATCTAACATATCAAGATCATTAAAGCTATCACCTATGGCAAAGGTTCTCTCTGGCGTAAGCCCTACGCGCCGGCTCACCTCTACTAAAGCACTACCTTTGTGGTAATCTTGGTGACTGAAGCGCAAATAGATCCCATTACGTTGGTAGCTGAGATTTTCTGCCGCTGCGGTTTCCTGTTTCAACCTCAGAGTAATCATATCCATTTCCTCAACACTAGAGGCCACCATACCCGCTGGCTCACCTTCCTGCTCACCCCAGACAGTAGAGGTTTCTTTTTCAATCCAATTGCGGATGCGCTTAAGTAGACGTCTGTGTTTTCGGAAGAGCTTTTTGTGAGCTTTGTCACAGCGGCTGTTCCACTCTTTGACAGGAAGCCATCTCCCAAACTCGTTCGGTGTGTATATTTCACGTTCACGCGCAATGATGTAATCTGGAAGAAAAGGAAAAGCAGCTTCATGTATTCCCTCCAAAGTCTGCATGAGAGAGCGCCCCGTGTTAATCCCCCAAAAAATATGGTGAGATTCCCTTAACGTCCGAATAGTTTGAAAAAAATCATGCGGCACCGGTGGCGACATTTCAGGCGAAGATAAGGTGCCATCGAAATCAAAGGCTAACAACCAATCAGCATGGGTTAAGAGAGGCAATGTCTTCACAACACAATCAAGTAGAGCTTGCTTTCCACAGAACAAATTTACGCACTCTTAGCCTTCCTCTGGCACAGGAATCACACGGCGAGGAACAGGAGGCTCTTCATCTTCAGGAATAATTAAGGCTTTGTTAGTAGCAGGCTCCTCTGGTGCTACGACAGCCTTGGGAGGCTGGCTATCCTCAACAATAATCACCTTTTTGGGTTTAGGAGCAGATTCCACGGTCTTACTAGGTTGTCCCTTGCGCATTTTTATTTCTACTCGACGGTTAGGGGCCTGCGCTTCTTTACCCCCTTGCTTCACGATGGGTTGAGATTTCCCAAATCCACGCACAGCAATTCTATCTTCACTGAGTTCCATGGAGTTAATCAACCAGCTCCTCACCGCCATGGCGCGTTCCTTGGAGAGCTTTATATTAGACTCCTCACCACCGATGAGATCGGTATGCCCATCGAGCCAGCACACAAGATTTGGGTGCTTATGAATGAGTAACGCTACCTTCATGAGGCTAACACGTGCACTCTGCTTAAGCTCGGCGCTGTTGAACTCAAATAGCAAATCACTGCCGATCAATGCCTTAGTGGTAAGTAGACTATTACCATCCATATGAGCCATCTGATCAAGGGAGGTAAAACCTTCTAATAAACCATCTTCAGATTCTCCAGCCGCACCTTTACGAAGTTGATCGGTATAGGCATCTGGATCATACTCCTCAGCCATTCGTCCACCTGGATCTACGGTCACTTGGGTATCGTCAGCCCGTGGGAAGAAATCATCAGTTTCGCCCATCTCCGGGAGCTCAGGGTCGAAGGCTGTAGCCTTCATCGGTTCCTTGGATTCCCCTTCCAGCGCACCGATAGCAGCGGTGCTGATTTTGGGTACTTGGATGGTTTCCACATCAGGTGTGATATCGATCTCCATTTCAGGGAGATTTTCTAAAACCTCCAGTTCATCTGCGGGGGGAACGACGGCAACGGGCTCTTCTATCTCTGGTTGATCCGGTGCTGTAACCTCTGGCTGTGAATCGCTGGTATCCACTGGATTTACTCGCACAACTTGGGTACGGATCTCCTTTTTTTCTACAAATTCAGGCAGTTCAATATTAATACGGCTCAAGCCTATAAGAATTCCTGCATGTGCCAGCACAGCAAGAAAAATGGCGATCAGGATCCATTTACCCTGACCTTCGCTCTTTGGAAGTCTAAACGAGGAGCTACCTCCTCTGCCTCCATTCCAGCTATATTCATTCTCCATTGCTGATATCTTACCTGATCCATAAAAAATGGCAACTGAGTGTTTCGCTCAGAATCAAAACCACTTTGAAAAATAGATGCTTTTGAATAGCATACTCAAAACATTCATAAAGCTTTCTATTGCAATCATTTTGAGGGTTTCATAAATTTCATTTTCTCTAAAATAAAATCTCCCATCGCATAACAATGCATCATTTACAGAACTTCATCTTTCTAGGCTTGGCAGGAATACTTTGTTTTCCCAGCACTCAGGCCATCGTTGATCTTAACGGTAATGGTGTCAGTGATGTCTGGGAATATAAATATCATGCTACCTCACTCGTAGCAGATACTACGGCTAAAAATTCTGATGCCGATGCTGACGGACAGAGTAACTACCTAGAGTCTCTCGCCGGCACAGATCCTCGCGATGCGACTTCTATACATAAGATCGATAGCATTACACGCACAGGTCATACAGTAACGCTCGTCTGCATTACGGAAAAAGGGAAAACCTACCAGCCATCCATCTCTGATAGCCTCCTTACTGGCTCCTGGTCTCTCCACGGTAGCCCTCAACTAGCGGCGAGTAACTCCATGAACGCCAGCGTCAGCAACCAATCCAGCTTAACAAAATTCTACCGTGTCACCGTGAATGACATCGATAGCGATGCTGATGGTATCCCTAACTGGGCCGAGGAGCAGTTGGAGGGCTTTGATGCACATCAATCTGACTCCTTTGCCGCTGGCAGCGTCAATCATGACCTAATCGTTCTTAGCGCGAATCTTAATGCCATTAAAAATGGTGACGTAAGCATCGCGGCCACCACACCGGATGCTTTTGAAAAAGAAGAAACACCGGCTGTTTTCACCATCTCCCGGAGTGGCTCCACTACCTACCCGCTCACTGTTTTTATTCATACCAGTGGCGACCCTGATACTACAAAAAGCTCTGCCAGCACTGCGGACTACACACTGAAGGATATCAACGGAGAAGTGATTGATCGGAATATTGTCATTCCTGCGGGTGCCTCTAGTGTGGAAATTCATTGTCACCCCGTGAATGACAGTCTTATCGAAGTACCAGAGACCCTCACTTGCACGATTGGTGGCAGTAACGCCAGCGCTAGTGTGCGCATCTGTGATGCTACAAATATTGCTGAGAATAATCGCTTGTTTGTTGCTCAGCTATCACCGGATAGCGGCGTTGGCAGCTCTGGCTCTGGTTTGGCAACCATTCTTCTCCAGGGAGACAACTCCATCGGTCAGGTAAGCCTCACATTCTATGGGCTTACAGGTACGCAGAACTCAGCACTCATCCACGTCAAAAGCCCAATCACTGGTCCTGTGGTCAAAGGCTTGCCTAAGGGGCAAGTTGATAACCACAGCTGGCAGCTCGCAGCTGCGCACTTTCTCACCACAGACCAAGCAGTCTTAGACAGCCTTCTTGCCAGCCAACTCTACATTGGCATAGCCTCTTCAACATACCCACTAGGAGAACTACGCGGGGATTTCCTACCATCTACAGGATCTACCAGCTTAGTAATCCCTGCTGAGCCACCAAGCATCACCAACCTCACAGGTGACGCACTAGATCAAGACATCGCTCGTTTCCTAACACAGTCAACCTTCGGCCCCACACCAGCTCTTATCACAGAGTTAAGAACACTGATTCAGTCCGCTCCACATAATGGCGATCGTATCTCAGGATACTCGGCATGGTTAGATACACAGGCAGCCATGATCCCCACCAATCTAGAGCCATACTTACACGCTAGTGATGCTCAAA
Source organism: uncultured Verrucomicrobiales bacterium (assembly GCA_937969495.1). Classification (GTDB taxonomy): domain Bacteria; phylum Verrucomicrobiota; class Verrucomicrobiia; order Verrucomicrobiales; family Akkermansiaceae; genus Oceaniferula. The sequence continues at coordinate 19,770 of CALBVY010000004.1, forward strand.
ATATTTACCTCTCCAGCATCGTAGGTTCTCCAGATTACAGTGAAAACTATACCCCAGGTGATAGCGCACGTAGAAACTCATGGTGGACGTTAGCAAGATCAGCGCCTGATCAATACCGCCAACGTGCAGCCTTTGCCCTGAGCGAAATTTTTGTCGCCTCCTCGACAGAAGGTATCGTGGGAGACAGGCACTATGGCCATGCCCATTATTACGATATGCTCAAGGATGGCGCGTTCGCATCCTATCGCGATCTGCTAGAAGATGTCTCCACACACCCAATCATGGGGCAGTATCTCTCCCACCTCAGAAACTCGAAAGCTGTCCTCGATAACAACGGTGATGTCATCGTCTCCCCAGATGAGAACTATGCCCGCGAAATCATGCAGCTATTTTCCATTGGTCTTGTTCAGCTCCACGAAGACGGCTCACTCAAATTAGGTTCTTCTGGATTACCACAGCCCACTTATCTTCAAGATGACATCAGTGCAATGGCGCGGGTATTCACTGGCTGGTCTTTTGCTAAAATCAACTCACCTAGCACATCCACTACGATTATTGACAACACCAATTTTTCCTACGGAAATGGATCACGCTATTACCAGTCTCAGTGGTCGAACCGGATGAAAAACTTTATCGACTACCACGATACCGAGGAAAAAATCATGCCTACTCTAGGACTTACCATTCTCACTGGTGGAGATGGCGAGAGCGATCTGGATGCTACCATCAACTTCTTAGCCACCCACCCTAATACCGCTCCGTTTATTTCCCGGCGCTTAATCCAACGCCTCGTAACTTCCAATCCATCCGCTGGCTATATTTACCGCATCAGCCAAGTTTGGAAATCAACTAACGGCAATCTTGGCGCGGTGATTAAAGCAATATTGCTAGACTATGAAGCACGCTCACTCTCTGTCACAGAGAGCGTGGGCTTTGGTAAAAAGAAAGAACCTATTCTACATTTACTCGCTACCCTCAGAGCTCTGGACTCAGAGAGCCAGCTACCACTCGCAGATCTAGACCCTACCGATACATCAGTAGCGGATCTCTCTGGATACAGCTATGCACCGGACAAACTCGCACTTTTCACCTCAGAAATCGCTAAATTCCCAGCAGGCACAAAAAGGGTGCGCATGCCAAACACTGATAGCACCATAGGCCAGACGCCCCTTCACGCGCCTTCGGTCTTTAACTGGTTTTTACCTGACTACGCGGTGGTAGGCCCCCTTGCTGACTCTGGCCTGAGGACACCAGAATTTCAGATTGCCACAGAAATCTCCGTGATCACTAACATCAATTTAGTTTACCAACTACTCTACTGGAATAATGGCATAAGTGGCAACACCTTACGTAACCAACAAGCTCAAGACCTGAATGGCGATCCTCACCCTACCTATAACCCTTATGGCTATGATAACAATGATGATCACCAACACCCTAATCTCTCTAGCACCTCATCATTAAGACTCGCATACCTCAGTGTCATGGATACCAATGCTGATGGCAAAGTCACTTCCGCTGACACCACATTTGATGACCGCACCAGCATCATAGCTGCCTGTGCCGCATTAGTTGATCACCTTGACCTCCTACTAACATCTGGCCGATTAAAAAGCGACTACGCCTCTGGCTATATCTCTGACATCGTAAGGGCAGATAATCCACGAGACATCATCATCAACACGGTAGCAAACTACTCACCTTGGCTTGATAATGACGATATTGATGAAAACCAAGAAACCGTCTTATTCGAAAGACTCAAACTTGCTGCCTATCTCGTAGCCAGCAGCCCACAGGCCATTATTCAGCGTTAAAATAAACACTCGCACTCGCCATGAAAAAACATCAAAAAGAAGAACTCCACTCACGGCGTGATTTCCTAAGGCAGTCCGCCTGCGCATCTCTAGGCATCACCGGACTCGTTAATGCTCTCGCTCAAATGCGTCTACTAACAGCATCTGCAGCAGCGAGCGATACTAGTGGAGATTACAAAGCCATCGTATGCCTCTTTCTCAATGGCGGTAACGATGCTAATAACATGTTAGTCCCCATGGGTGACCCTACCAGTGAGGCGTCACGCGCTGATTACGAGGCAGCGCGTGGTGTGCTTGCTCTCGATCGCACAGCCTTACACGCACTCAATATTCCCACCGCAGCAATTGACCCTCCTACCAAAGCATTTGAAAAACATTACGGCGCTACCTTTCAATCCCTTGGTGTACATCCAGATGCCAAACCTTTGGCTGATTTATTCAATGATGGAGATCTAGCATTTATCAGCAATGTTGGCACTCTCGCTTACCCCATCCCCACCAGAAATGATTATATTAATCAAACTGTACCTCTACCTGAGCAACTTTTCTCCCACTCAGATCAACAAACTCAATGGCAATCATCCATTTCAGATAAACCCTTTGCCTCTGGCTGGGGTGGCCGTGTAGCAGAATTACTCAATGCCTCTTACAACGCTAACAGTAATGTTTCCATGTCTATTTCCCTGGCGGGGATCAACTCTTTTCAAGTAGGCACCGCTGGTGGAGTCAGCCAATACGTAGTAAACCCATCAGGTAGCGTTTCCCTAACTGGCTATGGCACCAACTACGGCAATGCTTATAATACCCCAGGTGATCCTTCATCAGGCTACAAAAACACTAATGCCGCGCGCCGGCTAAAGGCTTATGAAGACATCATGAAACTTACCCATGAGAACTTACTCGAAGACCAGTATAATAAAATTGTAGAGCGCGCCCGTGAAACTGAGGGAACCATAGGGCTAGCCCTAACTGCCGCCGCAGCTACGGGTGTAGATTTCGACACGCACTTCAGTAATGCCGAGAGCAAACTAGGTGATCAACTAAAGATGGTCGCCAAGCTCATCGCTGGACGCACGCCACTAGGAAATAATCGGCAAGTCTTCTTTGTGCAAGTAGGAGGCTATGACACGCATCAGTCCATGCTCAACGATCATAGCAACCTCATGGAAGAGCTTTCCAATGCCCTTCAAGCATTCCGTAATACCCTCAAAGACGCCTCACTCAATGCCTTTGACAACGTGGTTACATTTACCGCTTCTGACTTTGCCCGCACACTCACCCCCAATGGCGAAAATGCTGCTACAGATGGCTCTGATCACGCTTGGGGCAGCCACGCCATTGTCATGGGTGGCCCAGTGAAGGGTAAAAATATCTATGGCCATTACCCACCATTAAAAACTGGCGACACACCTGGCTCCATTGACTCACACAGCAGCCGAGGAAGACTTATCCCTGACACCTCAGTGGATCAATACTCAGCGGTATTAGCTAACTGGTTTGGTATTGATTCTAACTCCATGGAAGCAATTTTTCCTAACTACGGCCGCTTTGACGATCCTCTATCGAGCTCCACAGCAAATATGAATTTCATCTGATCATCATGCAAAAATATCTGATCATTCTGTTAGTTTGTATTTTCTTGGCAATTTTTTGGTGGAGAACCTCTCCTTTTGATAAAGCCACCTCCCAACACCCTCAAAAAGTTCAGCATCAAGCACCTCCTCACTCCACTCCGAGCACAGTTCCGTTTCCTGAAAAAATCACACTCATGCCCATTGCAGACTCAACGCGTGTGCTACATGGACGCGATCAATCACCAGAGGATGATCTCTCTCTGCTCCAGTCACTACTACGTTTTCACCGCAGAGCGCTAGGGGCTAATCCTATTGGTCTTAATGATGAAATTACTGCCGCACTCACAGGGCGGAATACTAAAGGCGCCGCTACTTTACCAAAAAATCATTCAGCTATTTCTGAAAATGGAGAATTATTAGATCGCTGGAACACACCCTATCGCTTTCACGCTTATTCGAAAAAACGCATGGAAATCCACAGTGCCGGACCTGACAAAACGTTTTTTACAGAGGATGACCTGAAGCTCTTAGAGTAAAGTTAGAGCCATTGAATAGGATCCACATGGTAGTATTTACGAAGCTGCTCATAGACCTCTGGATAATGCTTCTTAAGCTGCTTAGGTTTTTCGTAAAAAGTCTCTGTAGCTACCGCAAAGAATTCCGCAGGGTTTGTAGCGCCGTAAGGATCGATCACCGTCCGGCGCCCCTTATCTAGTTTACGCTGGAATTTCTCAAAAGCCTTACTAAATACCTGAGACCACTCCCGATAAGATCCTTTGCCAGTGAGTAACTCAGGCACTCCATCCCCTGCCCCATCCACTTGATCCAGCTGGTGGGCAAATTCATGGATAGACACATTAGACCCATCCTCATCATTGCGTCCGCCTGCAACAACACTATCCCATGCTAGCACCACACTCCCAGAGTCCCAGCTCTCTCCCAAACGAACGTCTTCTCCACCATGTTCATTCCTGGCTTTATAAGCAGTAGGATAGATGAGGATACTTCTAAGCTTTCGGTAGAAATCATGCTTTCGGTTTACTAACAAAAGGCATGCCTCTGCAGCGATCACGCGGCGCATATGCCCACTCACCTCCTCCAGACCACCACAGGCTTCAAAATATTTTTCGTTTATAAACACATGTATCAGCCCCTCTAACTCCACACGGATATGTTGAGGTAATCTTAAAAAAGTTGGGAAATCTTTACCTAGCTCTTGGCGTTCAGCGTCACTCAGCTGAAGGCTCAGCCAATGAGCCCTGCGTGCTTTTTTCCGCACTCCAAGAAACACAAAAATCAAAAAGACCCCAGTAGCCACTGATAAAATGACGGCAATTTCATTCATACAGTCCCCCTACTATTCCAAACTAAGAGTTCATCAAAGGTAACTCCACTGCCGCCAAAAATATCCAGCGCACTGCCTACCGTGACATCTACTTTACCTTGGCTGGCATCCTGTACCAGCTGCACATCTTCCATCCCCGCCACGCCACCGGCATAGGTCATCGGGATACCACCCCAAGAACCTAACAAACTAGCTAGATCAGCATCGATACCTTGACAGAGCCCTTCCACATCAGCGGCATGCACAAGATATTCCGCGCACCATTCCGCAAGAGTTTCTAGAGTGGCAGGGGTAATATCCAAGGTGGTTAATGTCTGCCAGCGGTTCATTGCTACCTTCCATTTTATCTTACCGTTATCCTCCACACGGCGGCAGCTCAGATCTACCACAATTTTTTCTCTCCCTACTTCTCTGGCTAATTCCTTAAGTCTGTCTTCACGGAATTTCCCTTCTTGATCAAAAAGCCATGAGGTGACGATAACTGCTGAAGCCCCAGCTTCTAACCATTCAACAGCATTGCGGATATTCACCCCACCTCCTATCTGCATACCACCCGGCCATGCCTCCATGGCCTCTCGTGCAGCATCGCTATTTCCTACACCTAGTTGAATCACATGCCCCCCCGCTAGATGATGATCACGGTAGAGCTCTGCAAACCACGTAGCCGAGCGATCAGAGACAAAGTTCTCCTTTGGCCCCGTGCCACTATCCTTTAGTGTGCCACCTACAATTTGTTTTACCTGCCCCTCGTGGAGGTCGATACAGGGGCGAAAGCGTGTCATTGTCTATCTAAGTGGTGAGTTAACGTTACTCGTTGTATCTACTCGTCTATTGCCTCGTCTGCAAGAGCTTCGGCAAGTAATTTTAAATACTCTTCCCGTGGGATTTCCATACCCCCAAACTGGCGGAGATGATCTGTCATCCACTGTGTATCCAAAAGCATATGACCATGCTCACGCATCCACCTCACAAGATCGACCAGAGCAATCTTACTAGCATCAGGCTTTCTGGAGAACATACTCTCCCCAAAAAAAGCTTTTCCTAAAGTCACACCATACAGCCCTCCCTGAAGACCCTCTTCATCATAGCATTCCACTGAATGAGCGAAACCCAGCTCATGGAGCTCGCAGTAACTCTCAAGAATCTGATCATCGATCCAAGTCTCCTCGCGCTCAGCACAGCCTAGCATGGTAGCTCGAAAGTCCACGTTCCACCTAACATCATAAGGTTTCTTTTTCAGGCTTTTTTGCAACCCATGCGGAATGTGAAACCTGTCATCAGTAGGAATAACACCTCGCATCGTAGGTGAAAACCAATAGATCTCACCCTCCTCAGCCATTGGGAATACACCCTCAGTGTAGGCACCTAAAAGTACGTGTGGGGAAATCCGCTCCATAGAAGGTATTCAATATAATGTCCCGATGCTTGGTTTCAGAGTGGGAAAACACATTAGAAAAGCTAGTAATCACCATCACCGAGGTATTTTTTACGTTCAAAAAGCTAACGCCACGGGCATCTATCTGCAATATCGAATTTCACAGGTAAATCCTGCTTGACTCAGTGCCTAATCCTCCCTATTTCCTGCCACCCGCAATTTTAACGAAACATTTTCCCATGGCCACCACAGAAGTAATTCTCCGCGAAAAAATTGGCAACCTCGGCGCCGAAGCTGATGTCGTCTCCGTCAAAGCCGGCTTTGCACGTAACTTCCTCATCCCAGAGGGTAAGGCATACGAGGCTACCAGCGCTAATCTTAAGCACCTTGAATCACTCAAGAGCCAGCGTGTAAAGCGTGAGGCTGAGGAGTTTGCCGCGGCTCAAGAGACCGCTGCTAAAATCAAAAAGCTTAAGCTCACCTTTACCCTAGAAACAGGACAAGGCGGTAAGGCCTTTGGTTCAATCACCAGTATTGATATCCATAAGGAGCTTACAGAAAAAGGGATCGACGTTGATCGTCACGCCCTCCAGCTAGATGGCCCAATCAAGACTTCTGGTAAAAAGGACATCGAAGTCAAAATTCACAGCGAAGTCAGCGCCACCCTCAAAATTACCGTCAAAGTAGACGGTGAAGACGAGGCAGCTTCTAACTAAGTTTTTTCTTTATTCATTGTTTTCCTCTCTTCTGTTTTCAGAAGAGAGGTTTTTTATGCCTATCGCTCAAGTTTCAGGTCATCGATCCATTGCTCCAAGGCCTCAAATAAACGGTCTTTGCCCACACCGGAAAAAGGCTCATGCAACATACCCTCTATCTCCAGATAGGTTTTATGTTTACTACCTAACTTATCAAATAACTCCCGTGTTTTCCACGCAGGGCATACTGGATCATCGCTCCCTTGAGTCATCAATAAGGGTAAATCATGCGGAGTGTAGGAGGCTGTCTGCTCTAGCCACTCACCAGTTTTGATAAGGAGCATACCCCATACCAGTGAGACACGACGGTGCCAAAGTCTCTGCTCTGGTTTTTTATCTGATATTTTAAGCGTCTGTTGATCATCCACCACACGGCACATCGCAGAGGTTACCCCGGTAGAAACAGTGACCCAGGGCAGCACTGGAGCAAGGATGCTTACCATTTTCCGAAACCAAGGCGGTCGCCCTCCTCCAGGATCAACTAACGGAGAAGAAATCCAACTAAAGGACGGCTTAGGTAGCAGCCCCTTCCCCGCCAACACCAGATGCCGCAGAGCTAATAGACCGCCCATCGAATGCCCCATCACACCATGTGGGAGCACGCCCACCTCGATCATACTTGAAGCAATCACAGAATCTAACACATCTTCATTACCCGCATGCCCACGCCGCCCAGGACTCCTTCCATGCCCTGGCAAATCTGTAATAATACAACGGATTCCGCGTCTGGTAAACACCTCGAGCACTTCTGGATAACGTTCCGCATAGCCACCCTGCCCATGATAGAAAATGGCCACTGCACGGGTAGGCACAGATTGCTCTGGGTGAATGATAAGCCGGTACAGTGAATACCCCTGCACCTTGACTCGCTGTGATTCCACTCTCATGGCTATTTCACAATGTGTTTAAGAGTTTTTTGAACAGCTCGGCATCCTCTTGCCTCCCCTTTGCTGCAAGTGTGTATTGAAGCTCCGTGATATAGCGCACTAAGATTAGACCAAGATGCGCAGGTGCATCCACAGCATTTCTTGCCTGTGGGGAAATTTCAGGGTGCGCCTCAATCAGGGCATCAATATCAAACCGTCGCCCCCCATGAAAACAATCCACCAGATAACCAACTCCACCGGAATGAATGCGTGCGAGAAAATGCCCCGGATAATTACACCCCTCAACTTGTGCTCCGAGACGGCGTCCAAGGAGGATGTAGATAAACCCTAGGCTGGTAGGGTTTCCTTCCATAACATCAATCACTCGGCAGAGGTCAAAGTTTTGTTCCGCATCTGCCTGTCCGTTCACTCCGCAAAAAGGGCCCTTGTCAAAAAGCCAAATTCGCAGCTCATCCGCAGTAGGGGCTATTAGATCCTCACGCACTTCATCTGCTAGTAAATCTAAACTATCTGAAAGCGAGGGCCTGAGTGTTATCCCGTCATGAAGAAAATCTGAGATCTGCCGAAGAATCGCCTCAAAGCCCTCCCAATCTTCTTCCAGCGAAGCGGCGCCACCACTAGGCACCAGCCATTCCTCTCTTAAAGTATCCCTGCGCCCCGGTTCTAATAATTTAACCAATCGTCTTTTATCTGTGCCGGGAAGCTGTACTCCAAGAGCCGCTAGATCCTGACTAATATCTCCGCCAAAGCTAGAAAACTGCTGTTCAATAACAGGCTGAACAGCAGGATCATGATCATCTAAAAGGCGGATCAAAAAAGGGAGATCAGCGGCGGACGGCATAAGAAATAGTTACCCTATATTCCTAGCTACTACCACTGATAATTTCCTTTTCGCATGATCTTCATGGTATCTCAGCCAGGGATTCGCCAGATTACATCCTTATCCAAATAGAATGTTGTCAGCCCACTCCACTGATTAAGGACCAAAAAGCCCCACTCACCATTGGCAAGTAGGGCTGATATATAAAAAGTTACGATAATTATCTATCGACACGCGCTGAACCACCGCCAACGAGTTTATCCACTTCTTCCTTAGTCACCATGGTGGTATCTCCTGGCGTTGTCATTGCCAAAGCCCCATGGGCAGCGCCATATTCAACCGCCTGTGCTGGATCATTAAACTCCATAAATCCGTAAATCAAACCAGAGGCAAAGGAGTCTCCACCACCTACACGGTCAAAAATTTCACAATGCTCGCGGTTTACCGATGGGTAGAACGCACCATCATGCCAGCAGAGAGCGCCCCAATCATTATCAGAAGCGGTGTGCACTTCGCGCAGCGTTGTTGCTGTTGCCTTAAAGTTAGGAAACTCAGCGACAGCTTGTTCGATCATATTCTTAAAGGAATCCAGCTCAAGACCTGTGATGTTCGTCTCGTCCACACCCTCTACCTCAAAACCAAGACAAGCGGTAAAATCTTCTTCATTACCAATCATGACATCAACATACTTAGCAATCTCACGGTTAACCTCTTGAGCCTTGGCCTGACCACCTATGGACTTCCAGAGTGACGGACGGTAATTAAGATCATAGGAAACGATCGTGCCGTATTTCTTAGCAATCTTACAGGCCTCAATGGTCAGCTGGGCATTCCCCTCTGACAAAGCGGCAAAAATACCACCCGTGTGAAACCACCGCACACCTAGAGTGCCAAAAATATGTTCAAAATCAAAATCATCGATCGTCAGCTGAGACGCCGCAGTATGACCACGATCAGAAGTACCTTTAGCCGCGCGCAAGCCAAAGCCACGCTCGGTGAAGTTCAGACCATTTCTAGCAGACACTCCTAAGCCATCAAAATCAGCCCACTTAATAAACTGGGTATCCACTCCACCCTGAAGCACAAGATCTTCCAGTAAGCGGCCCACTTCATTATCTACAAATCCAGTTAACACAGCAGCACGCTTGCCAAAACAGCGGCGTAACCCGCGCGCTACATTATACTCACCACCACCTTCCCACACTTGGAATTGACGGGTGGTACGAACACGTCCATCACCTGGGTCTAGGCGAAGCATAATTTCGCCCATGGAGATGATATCATATTGGCAAGATTCAGAAGATTTAATGTCTAGCATGGTATTATTTTGTTTGATGGGTAATTTAAAAAGTTAGATCACTCCGTTAGCACAGAGGATGTCATCGGTTTTATCAAAAAAGTTGATCAGGTTGTGTAAGCTACGGTTTGCCTGTCTTTGAACAGACTCGTGAGTGCGTGATGCGATATGCGCGGTAATGATACAGTTAGGAGCACTTAAGAGCGGGTGGTCAGCAGGTGGCGGCTCTTCATCAAGCACATCAGTGGCAAAGCCGCCTACCTTCCCTGAAACAAGAGCTGCCGCAATATCTGCCGTATTTACTACTTCTCCACGTGCGCAGTTAACGATCAATGCTCCGTCCTTAAGACGTGAAATTTGCTCTGCATTAATTAAATCTCGCGTCTCAGGCGTTAGCGCACAATGCAGTGTAATCACATCGGAAGACTCTAAAACCTCTTGAGCGGTATCAACCCGGCGAATGCTGTGCTCAGCTGCAAATTCTTCATCAAAATAGCAATCAAAGGCAATAACATCCATACCAAATACCCTTGCGCGAATAGCAACTTCTTTACCGATTCTTCCTAGGCCAATGATGCCGAGTGTTTTTCCCATGATTTCATTACCAACAGGTTTTTTCCAACCTGCCTGCCACTGGCCAGCGGTGACATCACAGGCATTGCTATGGATTTTCTTTGCCATAGAAAGCATGAAGCCCAGCGTGTGCTCCGCTACGGTGGTGTGATTAACACCAGGAGTAAAGAGTACGGGGATTTTTTTCTCCGTTGCGTAATCGGTATCAATTTTATCCAAGCCGATACCGTATTTAGAAATACACTGAAGTCTGGGCAGACTCTTCTCAATCACCTCTTGAGTAATGGCATCATCGCCACATAAAAAGGCATCAAAATCTCCCGCTAGCTCAAGCATACGCTCTTCGCTCAAGGGCCCGCGCTCACGCACAAGCTCCCAGTCCTGAGCATTTAATAAATCCTGATGGCTACCAGGAGTGTCTTGAAAACTAGTTGTTGTTAGAAGGACTCTTTTACTCATAATATTGATTTTAAACGGGGGCAGTGATAATGGAATCACTCGTAGCTGACCATACAAAAAAAGAAGAGACGTTTGCCAAATTACGTCAAAATAACATACAAAAAAACCCCTGATTACCATAAGGCAATCAAGGGTTTGAATATTTTAACTAAGTCACGCTGACATTGATTTAAAATCAACGTCAACTGCGGACTCAGAGATGGACTACATCATGCCGCCCATACCTCCCATTCCGCCCATACCGTGGTCATGACCACCGGCTGCGGCTTCTTCTTTCTCAGGGATATCTGTGATGAGACATTCAGTGGTAAGGAGTAATCCGGAGATGGATGCTGCATTCTGAAGCGCTGAACGTGTCACCTTAGTAGGATCAACAACACCGGAAGCGATGAGGTCCTCATAAGAATCGGTAGCGACGTTGTAGCCGTGTCCCTCTTTGTTGGTTTTTACGTTTTCAACAATAAGAGCACCTTCACGGCCTGCATTGGCAGCAAGCTGACGGAGTGGTGCTTCTACAGCCTTGGCGACAATGCCCATACCAGTCTTCTCGTCTTCATTACTAGCAGCATCACAGCAGCCGTTTTGCTCACATGCTGCGAGAGCACGGAGTAGAGCAGTGCCACCACCGGGGACGATACCTTCTTCAACAGCAGCGCGAGTAGCGTGAAGAGCATCTTCAACACGAGCTTTCTTCTCTTTCATCTCAGTTTCAGTAGCTGCACCTACGTTGATGACAGCAACACCACCAGCAAGCTTAGCAAGACGCTCTTGGAGCTTCTCACGATCATAGTCAGATGAAGTGTCTTCAATTTGGCGACGAATCTGGTTCACACGGCCTGTAATTGCATCACTTGTGCCTTCACCTTCAACGATGGTAGTAGCATCTTTAGTGATAGAAATTCGCTTAGCCGATCCAAGATCCTCAAGCTCAACATTCTCAAGCTTGATACCAAGATCTTCGGTGATCACTTTACCACCCGTGAGGATAGCAAGGTCCTCGAGCATGGCCTTACGGCGGTCACCAAAGCCAGGAGCCTTGACCGCTGCGACATTAAGAGTGCCACGAAGTTTATTCACTACGAGAGCTGCAAGGGCTTCCCCTTCAACGTCCTCAGCAATGATGAGAAGCGGCTTACCAGTCTTCGCTGCTTTTTCAAGAAGTGGAAGTAGATCCTTCAGTGAGCTAACTTTTTTCTCATTAATGAGGATCAGCGCATCATCAAGGGAAGCTTCCATGGTCTCGGAATCTGTTACAAAGTAAGGGCTAAGGTAGCCTTTATCAAACTGCATTCCTTCAACAACATCGAGAGTAGTCTCAATGCCTTTGGCCTCTTCTACGGTGATTGTGCCGTCCTTGCCTACTTTGTCCATGGCCTCGGCGATGATACCACCGATTTCCTTATCCCAGTTTGCTGAAACAGTGGCTACCTGAGCGATCTCTGAAGTGTCAGACACCTGCTTAGAGAGCTCGTGCAGCTCAGCTACGATAGCTTCAGAAGCCTTCATGATGCCACGCTGGAGTGAAATAGGATTTGCACCTGCGGTAACGTTGCGAAGACCTTCTTTGTAGATCGCCTCAGCAAGTACAGTAGCCGTGGTAGTTCCATCACCAGCGATATCTGATGTTTTAGAAGAAACTTCACGGATAAGCTGTGCGCCCATGTTCTCGTAAGGACACTCAAGCTCGATTTCCTTAGCAACAGAAACACCATCCTTGGTGATTGTTGGGGAACCGAATTTTTTATCAAGAATCACGTTGCGGCCTGCAGGCCCGAGAGTTGCCTTAACGGCACGTGCGAGCTTCTCTACACCACGCAGAAGTTCCTGACGTGCAGATTCATCGAATTTTAGTTGTTTAGCCATAATGTTAGTTAATTGATTGGATAGTTGATTGTGTAATTAGCTGATAATACCAAGGATATCTGACTCAGAGAGGATAAGCATATCTTCTCCGTTTACTTTGACGTCTGTACCGCCGTATTTGGAAATAAGAACTTTGTCGCCTGCTTTAACGGCAAACTCGATCGTATTACCATCATCGTCCTTACCACCTGTGCCAAGTGATACGACTTCAGCTTCTTGGGGCTTCTCTTGGGCGGTGTCCGGAAGGACAATACCTCCAGCACTGACTTCTTCAGCTTCGAGGCGCTTCACAAGGACGCGCTGTCCGATGGGTGTAATGTTTGACATAATGTTGTTATATTGTGTTGTTTCGTTTTGGTTATTATTGCTCGCCCAAATTTGTTAGGTAAGGGCTTGCAAGAGTTTTTGGATTTTTGCTTCCACGCTAAAGGGACTAGCGAAGAGAGCTATTTTCCAGAAATTTAGTCTTCTACGACTTCAGCATCGACAACTTTACCTTTTGCCTTCTTAGGCTCAGATGGTTGTTCTTCAGAGTCGCCTGAATCTGGTGCTTGAGTAGCTCCTGCGGCGGCTCCTTGTGCAGCCTGGGCTGCTTGCGCTAGTTCTTGTAGAGAGGCTTCGAGATCGGATGTTGTCGCTTTGATCTGATCGAGATCGTCAGCCTTAAGAGCTTCTTTTACCGCCTCTATTTTAGCTTCAATACCTGACTTAATCTCAGCTGGTAGCTGTTCGCCTAGTTCAGAGAGTTGCTTTTCAACTTGGTTCACAAGGTTCTCGGCGTTGTTCTTGGTCTCCACAGCTTCGGCTCGTTTTTTATCCTCCTCAGCATGCTCTTCGGCATCGCGTTTGGCCTTTTCAATCTCCTCATCAGAGAGTCCGCTAGAACCTTCAATGGAAATTTTATTTTCCTTACCAGTATTTTTGTCTTTAGCTGATACGTGCAGGATACCATTGGCATCGATGTCAAAGGTCACTTCAATCTGAGGTGTACCACGTGGTGCTGGCTCAATGTCTCCAAGGTGGAAGTTTCCAAGGATTTTGTTATCTGCAAACATCTTACGCTCACCTTGGCAGATACGAATATCTACGCCTGGCTGATTATCCGCCGCTGTAGAGAATGTCTGAGACTTCTTCGCAGGGATGGTGGTATTACGCTCGATCATGGGAGTGGCGATCTGGCCAGCTGTCTCAATGGAGAGTGTTAGTGGTGCAACATCGAGAAGGAGAACGTCTGAAACATCTCCCTGAAGTACACCACCCTGAATACCGGCACCAATGGCAACTACCTCATCTGGGTTTACACCTTGGTTAGGCTTTTTACCGGCAAGGGCTTCAGCTGTTTCTACTACTTTGGGCATACGGGTCATGCCCCCTACGAGGACAAGTTCATCAACTTCGCTGGCAGAGACACCTGCTTGCTCAAGACAATCGAGCACGGGCTTCTTCGTGCGCTCAAAGAGATGATCGGTAAGCTGCTCCAGCTTAGCTCGTGTGAGTGTCTGCTGAATATGCTTAGGACCTGTTTGATCCATGGTGATAAAGGGAAGACTGAGGTCATAGGTCTGGGCTGATGACAGAGCAATCTTGGCTTTTTCAGCTTCTTCTTTAATACGTTGAAGCGCGTCTGGCTGCTTGCTAAGGTCCATGCCTTCAGCTGTTTTAAACTCACCTACGATCCAATCGATCAGGGCATTATCCCAGTCGTCACCACCCAGCTGGGTGTCACCATCTGTGGCTAACACTTCAAATACACCATCATCGATATCGAGAACGGAAATATCAAAGGTGCCTCCACCAAGATCGTAAACAGCGACTTTTTCCTCTGATTTTTTATCAATACCATAGGCAAGTGCGGCGGCGGTAGGCTCATTAATAATACGGCGCACTTTTAATCCTGCGATCTCACCAGCGGCCTTAGTGGCAGAGCGCTGGGAGTCATTGAAGTATGCAGGCACAGTGATGACCGCTTCGGTAATCGTTTCGCCAAGTTTCGTCTCAGCGTCTGACTTAAGCTTACCAAGTACCATGGCAGCGATTTCCTGCGGAGAATAGGTTTTCTTTTCACCATCGATTTCTACTTGAATGTGCGCATCGCCATTGTCTGCTGCCACAATATCGTAGGGCACATTTTTATCCGCATCTGTGAGCTCACTGAACTTGCGTCCGATGTAGCGTTTCGCAGAGAAAATGGTGTTTTTGGGATTAGTAACAGCTTGGCGTTTAGCAGCCTGCCCTACGAGACGCTCACCGGATTTGGTGAATGCTACGATGGAGGGTGTAGTGCGTGCGCCTTCTGAGTTTTCAAGAACAGCGGCTTCACTACCGTCCATCACTGCCATGCAGGAGTTAGTTGTTCCGAGGTCAATTCCTAGTATTTTTGCCATCTTATTGGGTTTCCTTTCAGTTTAGAGTTAGGGTTTGTGTCTGTATAAAAGTGGATGTCAGCATTTGTTATGCTATCACCTTCTTTGCAAGAAATGTGCCACAGGTACGCACTCAGAATTAACATAAACATAATCAGTGACTTACGACCAAATCACTGAGCCACCTTCTCCTACCCAATGCAATAAAGAGACAAAATGACCTACTCCTCTTCCCTAGAAACGGGTCACTTTGACACAGGGTGACAAATTTACCCTTAATAAAAAAGAGCCACCAGGTAATTCCTGGTGACTCTTTGGAGAAATGAATACCTTTACTGGAGATTACTTGGCGTAATCAACAGATGGTGTCTGCACATTCTGGAATTGTGGCAGTGGGCGTAGCTCTGGCGGACGCTCTTCACCAGTGCAGCAACCGCATGAAGAAAGGGCGACACTACCGAGAGCGGCAGCAAAGATAGCAAGAATACGAAGTGTTTTCATAATATGTAGTTTTAGGCAAGGATCGTAGTATGGATCACTTTAGTGAAAGTGGTATCGGAAAAATGTGATGCTAAGGCAAGAAAAAAGAAAAGGGGTGAATCTTGATTAACAAGAATCACCCCTGAATATCTTCATTATTTGCAGTGATGCAAATTACTTAATTGATTCTGTAATAACAGGAGCAACAGTAGGCTCTGGCTTAGAACCACAAGAAGCGCTGAGGGCAATACCTGCAGCAGCGGCTAAAATAAGTGCAATTTTCATAAATATTTTTATGTTGATTGGATATTAAATAAGCAACTTACTTACTAGGTGCTTGGTAGACAGGAGGAGCAGTAGTAGCGGCAGGCTTTGAACAGCAAGATGCGCTCACCATGACTCCACAAGCAGCAGCAGCGATAGCAATAATTTTTACAATTTTCATATTTCAGGTTTTGTTTTATAGTTTGTTTACTTTCACCCTTTTATCACAAGAGGATTCGGTAGAATAACCAATCTGGTTCCACAGTTGGAACGATCGATGAGCAGGACTTTATAATCACACTCAAAGCATGCAAGCGGTAAAATAGAAAATCTCTTCTAACTTACCTTCCCTCCTTACCTCTTCTCGATGACGATCAAGGTGATGTCATCCATCTGAGGCTCTTCACCAGCAAAGGAGACTACAGCCTGCTGAATGGCTTCGACAACAGCTTCTGCACCACTTGGGGCGGTTTCTTGAAAGACTTCCACAAGTTTGGCTTTCCCAAATTCGTCTTCTTGAGAGTTCACAGCTTCACACACACCATCGGTGTAGAGGAGGAGACAATCACCCGATTCCATATGAAGGCTAAGGTCTTTAGTGACACGTTCAAAAACTTCTCCTTCATCAATACCAATAGCTAAGCCTGGCGGCTTGATCGTTTCCACCTCACCAGTTTTAGAGCGAAACATCATGGGCGCATCATGCCCTGCTCGAGATAAGGTAAGATCCCCTTCTCCATGCTGAAGCACCACATAAGCGAGGCTCACAAACATATCCTCTCTGACATCAGGAAATAGATGGCGGTTTACGAGAGCTAGCACTCCAGAGGGTGTGTGTGCCGTCTTGGCTACGAGACGCAGAACACTACGGCACATCACCATCAGCAGACCCGCGGGCACCCCCTTTCCTGTGACATCGGCAATGACAATACCAGATTGATCATTCCCCAAATCAATATAATCAAAATAATCACCACTGATCATGCGGGCCGGGGTATTTTTCCCACAGACACGATAGCCTGGTATGTTAGGCTCGCCTGATGGCAGGAGTACGTGCTGTACTTCACTAGCCGTTCTGACCTCATCTTCTAATTTGCGTTTTTCTACGAGCTCCCGATGAATCAAGGCATTCCCCATGGCAAATGCAGACTGCTCCGCAGCGGAGCAAAAAACTTCAAAATCATTAGCGGTAAATGGTCTTGATTGTCTATCTCGCCTCCTAACAATAGCCACCACTCCGAGATCTCTACCTCCATACTTGAGTGGCGCAAGCAAGGCGGCTATTTCTTCTTCATAACTGACAAAAGCATCGCGGAAAGCATCATGATCTTTCACATTGGGGAGGAGTAGTGATTCACCAGCACTCATGACGGCACCAAGCACCCCCTCATCCACGGATACTTTTGCCAGACGCAGGTGGCTTTCCAATGTCCGTGGGTCATACTTTGCACGATTTTTTATTTCCACTGGCACTCCGACAAGAGGAGGGCAGTCTGAAGAAATAAACTGAGGCGTTAGACTTTGTTCATCCTCACTTAAGAGGTAAAGAGCTCCCCCATCAGCACTTAAAACTTTGGTAAAACCCTCTACGATTTCCTTATATAGCTGGCGATGGGAAACATCCTTGCCAATAACTTCACCGAGATGGTGGAGAAAATCAAACATCCGTAGCTCTTCACTAAGAATGTCATCTTTTTCTTTTTGAGTTTGCTCTAATCGTCTGCCTGTTTTCCTCAGTGCAATCAAACACACGAGTAATAGAACAGCCACCAGCACAACAAGCGCATAAATAGAAATACTCATACTTAAAGCACAACGGAGGCGATGGTGGTTTCAATGGCAATTCCCCTGAGCTGTTTGTGATTGAACAACATGGGCTGACTACTTGCGGTTCGTCTTTTTAGAATTGATATCCGCTTCTAAGAAATCCAGCACCGTGGCAAATTTCTTGGTATTTCTACTGTCCACCTCACAGAGCTTTTTGTGGGCATCAAGGACATGTGGAGCTTTATCCTGCTTAGCGGCTTGATCACTGCAGGGCTTCATTTCCTTCCGCATTTCTATTAGCCTTTCATCCCATGAGCCATCTTCAGGGTCAATTTCCATAAGAGAATCAAGCCCAAGATCTTCAAGAGACTGTCGATTACGCTCGCCGGGGCTGGCGACTTTAAGCTTGGCATCAGGAATTTTCATCAAACGCATAGCAATACCAGCCATAGTGCCCATAAATGTGGAGTCCATACCACTACATTGCTCAAGATCGATAACAACATTGTTGAAACCAGACTCGATGTCACTCTCGGCCTGTTCCTTCATGGCAGGGCTGTTCTGAAAAGAACCCTTCCCCTCACAGCGAATCCATGAGAATTGACCTTCGCGGCATGCTAAAATGGAGGATTCTGTGCTCACTCTAATACAGAGACTTTTTTCATAAGATCGTGCTTATGAAGATACGCTCAGGAGCCTCGCAGGTCAATCAAACAGAGAACTTATTTTCACCTTTCATGCGGCTCTTTTGAAACGAGCGATTAAATAATCGTTCTATCCAGCATCACCTGTGAGAAAATCGCATTTTTCCATGATTTGGTATTTTGTTTTTCATCATTCGGTTCTTAAATCAGGGCTGTGCTTTTTAACAGTTATGCCTTCTGGCTTTTCTTTGCCCTTATCTGGGTCATTTACCGCTTTCTACCACACCGAGGGCAGAATCTGATGCTCCTGGTGGCCAGCTACTTTTTCTATAGCTGCTGGGACTGGCGTTTTCTACCGCTGATCCTAACTACGACATTGATTAACTATTTTACCGCTAGGGGTATTGAGCAGAGTGATAGCCCTAGCAGGCACAAGTGGCTGATTACCGTTTCTGTTACCGCTTCTCTAGGGATGCTGGCTTTCTTCAAATACTGGGGGTTTTTCACCGAAAGCGCAGCTGAAATGCTAACTTGGTTAGGCTTTCACGCAGATATTCAAATGCTTAATATCATTCTCCCGGTGGGAATCTCTTTCTACACCTTTCAGACGATGTCTTACACCATCGATGTCTATCGGGGGAAAATAAAAGCCACTCGATCTTTCACTGACTTTGCACTTTATGTGGCTTATTTCCCGCAGCTTGTGGCTGGCCCTATTGAGCGTTCCTCTTCGCTCATGCCTCAGATTACCAACTCACGGAAAAGCCGCCCACAAGGCGACTTTGCAGAAGGCCTCTATCTAGTTATGTTAGGTTTATTTCTCAAAATAGTGGTTGGAGATAACCTTGGCTTTATCGCCGATGGTATCTTTGCCGAGGATAGAGATAAGCTAACAGGAACGGAGGCCCTGGTAGGGATCTACTGCTTTGCATTTCAGATCTACGGAGACTTTGCTGGCTATTCATCGATCGCACGCGGTGTCTCCAAGTGGCTAGGTATTGACCTAATGACAAACTTCCGGATGCCTTACCTCGCACGGAATCCATCTGACTTTTGGCAGCGTTGGCATATCTCACTGTCATCATGGCTCCGTGACTACCTTTACATTCCTCTAGGGGGGAATCGCGGCAGTAAATTACTCGTCTACCGAAACCTCATGATCACCATGTTATTGGGAGGTCTCTGGCATGGCGCTGGATGGACGTTTCTGATTTGGGGTGGCCTCCATGGACTGATTTTGTGTATCTACCGAGCTTTAGGAAATAGTATCAAGCTTCCTGCACTCTGGGGGCGTATTCTCGCTACGGTCTTCTTTTTCCACCTTGTCTGCCTGACGTGGCTATTCTTCCGTGCAGAGTCTTTAGCCCAAGCTTGGGAGATGCTGGTGCTGATCTTTACTCATCAGGAAATGACCCCACTGGCAAACTATGGGCTTAGAATGGTTGTTTTCTTCTGCGCCCCTCTTATGGCATATGAAATATGGTTAGATAAGGCGCATTCATTACGGAGACTGGAAACGGTGCGGTGGGGCTGGCGTGCCGCGGTATACTGTTACTTTGTCTTTATGCTCATTGTCTTTCCTCCACCAGTCTTCGGGCAGTTTATCTATTTCCAGTTCTAATTATTATGGCTACTCAACATCACGATTACGATGCGCTACCCACTAATAAGTGCGCACCGAGCTGGCTGCAAGAGACACGAGTGATTTTGGTTGTACTGGCATTCATTTTTTTGCTAGAACTCATTGCTCGGATCATTGCGCCGACTCTCGATTTTGATCGAGAAAATATCTACGCTTTTCCTGAAACGATCTCTCAGCTTGAGGATGCGGCTGAGAGCTCAGGTAAGCCAAAGGTGGTCTTTTATGGTAACTCGCTGATGCTTCATGGCCTTGATCAAACCTTGGTTAAAGAAGAGCTAAAAGGTCTCAGCGCACCAGACATCGAGTCTGCCAAGGTAACCCCCGTGGGCACTGCAATGCTAGACTGGGTATATCTCTATCGCCGCTATTTCAGCGCTCAAGATAGCCACCCCGATGTTCTAGTGGTAGGATTTGTTGCTCATCACATTCATGACCAAGAGGCCATCAAGCTTCGCCGGCTCTCAAGGCACTTTGTATCCAAGCAGGATCTTCCTCTGCTTTGGAAAACTGACCTAAAAGACTTTCACCTCATTACTCAATCTGTGCTGTGTAATATCAGTGCTCTGGAGGGAGACCAGCCAGAGCATCAGTTAGGCATTCTCCAAACACTTGTAGCTGATTATAAAAAGGGACTCAATAGAAACAATGATCTGGTCTCTGACTGGCAACAACGCCTTGCGCAAGAAGCCGCGCAAGGTAACGAGGACCTGGCGACTAAGGAAACGGAGGAAACCTATCAGCGGATGCTACGCTTCATCACCGAGTGTAAAAAGCATCAGGTCAAAGTCTACTTTGTGCCGATGCCCCAACCAGAAATTTGGGATTTTAACCCTGAAGCACAAAGACTCATCGAAGCCAAAGGTATGAGCGTTCTAGATGCTAGGAGTATACCAGGTATGACACCTGATGATTTCTCAGATGGCTACCATCTCGGTGACAGCGGCAAGGTTAAGTTCAGTAAGTGGATGGCTAAACAATTAAGCCAACACCTCCAATAACAACAAGACCTAGAGCGCCAGCTGCTCACTCCAGGACTTGGCTTTCTCAGCAAAGGATTTTTCCATGTCCTTGTAAGTGATCCCCCTGGAGACATTCACCACATCAGGAGCGGTGCGGTTTTTACCTTCAAGGCTAGCGAGATCTCCACCCTGTGCACCTAAACCTGGGATAAGTAATGGGCTATCAGCAATACGTTCTAGGACTTCCTCACTCGCATTGGTAAGCCCAACAACATAACCAACATCCGTGGCGCGTGATTCTGCCTGAGCACGCTTACCAAGCTCCTGCACAAGTTCAAAGACAAAGCGCCCATCGGCTAGTTTCTGACGTTGAAAATCCGCACTACCAGCATTCGATGTCACCGCAAGGAGATAGATCCCCTTTCCTTCCCAATCAAGAAAAGGCTCAATGGAATCATAACCAAGAAATGGATTTAATGTCACCGCATCCACATTCCAGTTTTCAAAGTAAGACTTTGCATAGTATTTCTGAGTCTCACCAATGTCTGAGCGTTTAGCATCTAAAATCACGGGGACTTCCTCAGGCATTTCTTCTAACATACTTTGTAGAATTTCAATACCACGTAAACCCATTGCTTCAAAATACGCCATATTGGGCTTAAATGCAGCAGCATACTCAGCAGTTTCCCCAACAACGCGACGGAGAAACTCTGGCACCTGATCAATACCACCAGAAAGCTCTGGCCGAGGATCAATACCTACGCAAAGCTTAGAGCCAACCTGAGAGATTCTGTGCTGTAATTTTTCCGCGTAACGCATAACTGGTGTTAATCATGGATCTTCCCGTTGGCAACCCTCAAGCCAAGACTTTTGCCTCTTTTTCAGCAAGTATCCGCCGCAGCTCTGGCCACTGCTCTTGGGTGACGATGTAGCCAATACAGCTATCCTTACCACAGCGGCATGGATGATCTTCATAACACTCAATATCAAATCCATAGTCAAAGGTAAGCTCGTCACCTTTTTTAATGTCGGTTAATGAGTAAATTAAAATTTTCTGCCCTACAATCCACGCCTCGCAGTTTGGCTCGCAGGAATGATTAATCAGTCGTGCTGTATTCCACGGCACATTCCCATCAATGTCCCACTGCTCGTTCAGAGTAAAAATATACACCGCTGCATCTCCATGCTCCTCAGCGCGGGCGTATTGATCCCATGCACGATCTTCGCTGACCTCCTTATCAATAGGCTCCCCAACGTACTCGATAATTTCAGTTTCTTTAGAGATGTTTTTTGTAGCATAAACGCCACGACCATGAATCTCCGAACCTCTAACTTCGCAGTAGTCGCTCTGCGCCCGTTGATAGAGTTTCCTAAACTTGCGGACTAACTCCGCTTCACGTTCAAGTTTTGTATTTTTAGCCATAAGGGAAAGTATTTATAACAATCGATGCTCAGATTACTTAATTTCTCTCAGTTTGGAAACAGGAAGACGAAGCGCCTTTTCATCGGCTGGAAGAGAAGGAAAAAGACTACGTAAATCTTGAACCGTAGGTTTCAAACCAGTCAGGAAATACCATTGGTTACTTCCCTTTTCTGATACAGTAATGGTATAACTACTCTCTTCGACTTCACGGATCATACCACCTCGCTGATGATCAGGCATACGCACTCGGATAACCGTAGGCACAATAGCCAGCCAATGAGACACAATAGTCGCACGCCCAGTAGCATCCATGAGGGGTTTACCCGTTTTCGGGTCAATTTTCTTAGCCTTCCAGACGCTAAAAAATGCCGTGGGTTCACCTACCCGATAGCCCACCACATTCATCTGCATCTTCACCTGCTGCTGAACAGATTGAGCCAAGGCCGCCTCGAGCTTTTCATTACTCCCTAACCGCTTCGCTAACCTCCTCTTCCAGCGCGGGTATATACGATCAACTCCATGGCGGAAGTTTCCTTTTATCATCTCGATCCCCAACTTCTGCACAGCAGCTTTCGCCGCATCAGAAATAGCAGGATCAACGGCGACAACACCACTCCCCACCTCCTGACTCAAAGCTCGTGGAGACATAAAATAGCTACACATTACTAAAGAAAAACAGACAGTTATAGAGAATTGTTTCGTCATCATCTTGTGCATCTATTCATTCCCACAGCCTCTCAGAAAGTCAAGCTTACCTATTAAATCCCAGATGATGCATAGGACTTGAAGGAAATGTTGTCAGATAAACCAATCGATGTCACCCATCCGTAAATTAAAAAAATCTGAGGATGGATTTATATTTACAGAGATGTCAGTAGTTTTTTGAAATCTAAGCGTATGTTCTGAGATCAGCAATACATGCCTAAGAAAACTGACCTTAACAGCCATCACTAAAGCCAAAGCTCAAATCACAGCGATTCAGCTTTGCCTCACCGTCAAATTTTCTTCTCTATTGAGAAAATCAGCTTTGCAAATCATCCTGAATTCCCCTTAATCTCCCCATCTATGGCAAAAAAAGCATTGGGCAAGGGATTAGGAGCGTTAATCAAACCGCAACCAGCGAGCACGGAGCCTCCTGAAGCCACCGCTGCGCCCAAAGCCCAGGACTACATCTCTATCAACGAAGTTGTCCCCAGCCCACTCCAGCCACGCAAGCATTTTGCTGAAGGGCAGCTGGACGAGCTCATGAAGTCTATCAGTCAGCATGGCATCATCCAGCCCCTGATCGTACGCCCCGTCAACGGAAAGATGGAGCTCATCGCAGGTGAACGTCGCTGGCGTGCCTCCAAGGAGCTTGGCCTCACTGAAGTCCCCATTCGTATCCGCGAGGCCACTGATCATGAAGTGCTTGAAATGGCATTGATTGAAAATATTCAGCGTAAAGACCTCAACCCCATCGAAGAAGCAGAAGGTTACGTTCGGCTCGCCAAAGAATTTAATATGAAGCAGGAAACCATCGCCGAACGTGTCGGCAAATCCCGTGCTGCAGTGGCTAACTCCATGCGGCTCATCGAGCTTCATCCAGATATTCAGAACCACGTAGCCCATAGCAAACTCAGCGTAGGTCACGCTAAGGCTATTCTTAGTATCAAAGATCACGCCCTCCAATGTCTTGCTGCAGATCAGATTCTGAAAAAAAACCTTACCGTCCGCTCTGCCGAACAGCTGGCTAAAGAACTCATCAATCCCAAAAAATCATCTTCATCAAAGCCGCATAGCCGAGAGACTGATGCCGTGATCGAACAAATCCAAAATACGCTCCGTGATCGATTTGGCACCAAAGTAAAGCTCACTCACACGGCGAAAAAGGGGAAAATCGAGCTCGCCTACTACGGTAATGACGATCTCCAGAGAATCCTTGATTTACTAGGAATAGAACTTTAGCCGAATACCTCCTTGGTGTGCAGCTCACTTGAGTTTCAAAAGACGAATCTCATAGATTTTTGGCCAGCATTTACCAGTTACATAGAGTTTCTTAGCCTCAGTATCATAAGCGATGCCATTGAGCACAAATTCAGGATTAAGCCTACCTGCATCAGGGTAAATCCCAGTGAGATCAATAACGCCAACGACATTGCCATCTACGGGATTAATACGCACGATTTCTTCAGTATGCCATACATTGGCAAAGATCTCCCCCTCGATAAACTCGAGTTCATTTAATCTATCCACCGGTTTACCTCCGCGTTTTACAAACACCTCACGCAATACGCGGAATGTCTTTGGATGCAGAAACCGTAATCGATCACTCCCATCGCTCACGATCAAGGCCTTACCATCTGTGGTCAGCCCCCAGCCTTCACCATTGTAATTAAAGGTCCCCAGCTGCTGCAAACTCTCCGCATCATAGATAAAACCATTCCGGCTCTCCCACGTAAGCTGGTAAAACTTTCCATCCAGTTCAGCGATCCCTTCCCCAAAGAGATTCTTTTTTAAGGCTTTTTTTAGCAAAATCTTACCTGTCTCTTTTTCAACACGCCTAATACTAGACATCCCATGCCCACCAGTGCTCTCAATCCAGTTACCATTGGATAGTAATAAACCCTGTGTATAAGCCGTATCATCATGCGGCAGCTCCCGCACCACTTCATACCCTGACCGTTGATGCGCTTTCCAGTCTGGAAAATAACTCTCCGTAACCACCACCGCGTGATCGCTCGGTGATGGAGGCTTTTCTTCGCAAGCCACCACAGACAAAATAAACCAACAGAGAAAAAATATCTTCACGTAAAAAGTCACTTATGCAGCGCTATCAGCCACAGAATACGCTGCAAGCCATTATTAAAAAGGGTCTAAATATTTTTCAGTAAATTTCCACCATATCGTTATCACAACATGAGTTCGTGAAATAACCACAATTGAGGCTATTTTTCTATTGTCATTCCTATCATCTGGAACTACACCGCTCCCGCGCCTCGGCGTAAATTACATTTTAGGCAATGTAACGGCTCCATAGCTCAGTTGGTAGAGCAGCGGATTGAAAATCCGCGTGTCCTTGGTTCGAATCCGAGTGGAGCCACCACTTTCCCCTCCCCTTATTTACCCCCCTGTTTGATAAGGATAGCTAGCTCAATACCCAAAAGTTTACGGACGAGCCAAAAAATCATGAGAAGAATCGCTATTGGAGATATTCACGGCTGTCTTACTGCGCTGGCAACGATATTCAAAGCAATCAACCCTAGCCTAGATGACGTAATCATAACACTAGGCGATTACGTAGATCGTGGCCCAAACTCAAAGGGCGTTATCGATCACCTCATCGAATTTCAAAAACACCACCATCTCATCCACCTCATGGGGAACCATGAAATCCAGATGATCCGCGCACTGGAAACACATCAGGATAAAGAACGCTTCCTCAGTGACCTCTGTGGCGGCAAGGATACGCTAAACTCCTACGGCGGTAGCTTTGATGACATCCCTGAAGATCACTGGGAGTTTATCAGATCAGCCAAGCTCTACCATGAGCTAGACAAACATATTCTCGTACACGCTGGAATCACCAGCCAAACACCTGTGGACCAGCAAGACCAAGAAACTTATTACTATCAACGCTTCTACAGCCAAAAACCCCACATCTCAGGAAAAACCATTGTCTGCGGCCACACCATCCAAGGAGATTTACCTAACAATCAAGGCCACGCTATCTGCTTAGACACCTGTGCCTACGGAGGCGGTTGGCTAAGTGCCCTTGACATTGATAATGGCCAAATATGGCAAACTAATGAACAAGGCCAAAGCCGCGAAATGTGGCTAAAAGATATTTAGTTAGTGCATTGGCTGAAAAAAGCCCGCTAGTAGCTAGCAGGCTTTGAGAGAAAAAGAATCTAGCAGATTCATTTTGAGGGGAGCGAATTTTTCTCTATTTCTCCTTAAATTGATAACGAGTAAGAGCTTTCTCACCATGGAAATCTAACATATTTTGATCTACTCCATGTTTAAGGTCTCTGCTAGCCGTAGCTGTGGAAATGGACTTATGGATACCCATATATTCTTTTCTCGAAAACAAATCTTTTTTAAAATGCCCCTTGGCTTTGTGTAACCGATCAATGGGTAAATCATTCACTGGACGAAAAATATCCAGAAACTCCTCTAGAGCTTCCAGAATCATCTGGAGAGAGAACTCAATAAATGCGGTCGAACTCCCAGCCTTATCACAGGCTTCAAGCGCATCATAATAATCTTGCTGGTGCTGTTTGATAATCGACTCGACAGGGATGTATTCAAAGACAGGATGATATTGATAAAGAAGCAATGTGTGCCAGAATCTGCCGATACGCCCATTCCCATCAGCGAATGGATGGATAAATTCAAATTCATAGTGAAACACACAGCCTTGAATCAAAGGATGATCTTCACCCTGAAGAAACGTGAAAAGGTCTTCCATAAGAAATGCCACACGCTCAGAAGGAGGTGCCATATGCGATACTTTATCCCCCTTCAAAATCCCAACATCAGATGTTCTCCAATTTCCAGCTTCAGCTAGAATATCCTTCATCATGATGCCATGTGCCTGGAGTAAATGATTGGAACGAAACGCATCCAAAGAACCAAGCAACTCATATACTTCATTCGCATTAAGGATTTCCAGAATATCATTCTTTGGAGCAAGCACTCTTTTTCCATCGAGCAAAGCTGTGACTTGCTCAAGGTTAAGGGAGTTTCCTTCGATAGATAAGCTCCCTTGCAGGGTTTTGACTCGATTGGATTTCCTCAGCTGAGGTTGAGGTTTCGGCTGGTCAAAGCTCTCCACACGACCAATCAATCTTTCAATCTGGCTAATTTGAGAAAGGATTTTGGAAGTAATTGAAAATGGCAGTCGCATGTGATGATACTATCACATGATAGTATCTATGTCAAAAGGTGTTCATCGAATAGAAAATTCATCATTCAGAATATTTTTTGATCAATCTCGGATGAGTTCAGCCATTCATACGCAGTTTCTTTCATGAGGTGGCAATAGATGCCCAAAACCTAAAATAGAAAACGAATGATGAGAACTGAACCAATACCCAAAGACAGCCTGCTTTAGTTTGCGAAAGTGGGAGAACGATTATCGTTATCCAAACGAGCCGTATATCGCCTCATAGCAAAAGGAAACCTACCGAATCCTGTGAAAGTAGGTGGAGCGGTTCGTTTATATGAGAGCGATTTAGAAACCTTTTTTGAAACCTTGAAAGCCAAAAGAAAATGATCTGCCACGTATTTAAGAGAAAAAGAAATGGAGCAATCTGGACTTCTTGCCCCAAAATTAGAGCGTGAGTCCGCCAGCCGCTCTCTCCCCGACCATGTGAAGTAGTTTATTGATGATCTCAAGATCAAGGGGAGAAATGAGCGTTATTGCAAAGGCGTAAACAGCCATATCCAAAAGCTCTTGAAAGAATGCAAGTGGAGTTTGCGCAAAGATATTAACGCCTATGATTTCATTTTATGGAGAACCAAGCAGAAGGTTACTCCGAAAACGCTCAATGAATACCTCGCTTCCATCAACGGCTTTCTGAACTGGATGGAGAAACATGGAAGGATCTCTCATCAACCGCTCAAACTCGTTGAGAAGGGAAATATTCGTGGGAAACAACAAAAACGGAGAGCTATCACCGACGAAGAGTTTCAGAGACTCTTGGCTGTCTCACAGGATTACAGGCTTTGATATTTAACCGCTGCCTACACAGGGCTTCGTCTAGGGGAGCTTTCGAGTCTTGTATGGGCAAATGCTTTACTGGATCACGAGCAGCCTCATGTTCATGTGCCAGCCCATCTCACCAAGAACCGTGCACAGGCAATTGTTCCTCTACATCCGAAGCTTGTATCGGCATTCAGAGAAGAAAAGAAAGATGCTAAGAAAGCAGACTTCATATTTCCTCACTACAAGAACCCAGATCCTAGATTCCAGCGTCATCGCAGAGAGGCTGGTATTAAAACGATTGATGAAACGGGCAGAAAACTCGATTTACCTAACAATAAAATTGGGACACACGCAGGGACACAAAATGCAGACATTTCGGGTCATTTTCTGTCACAAACCGACACTGAGGAAAAGGAGGTGAAGGAAACTGTAAACCCTTTAAGTATCAAAGAAAAGACCACCGAATCGTTAAATTGCGGTGGTCGTAAAATGGTCGGGGAGACAGGATTCGAACCTGCGACATCCGGCTCCCAAAGCCGGCGCTCTACCAAGCTGAGCTACTCCCCGTAGCCAAAATAATTTACCGTCAGGGTGGACGGCGGGCAGAAACTCTATGATTCGCGCCCAACGATCAAGATTAAAGTGATAAATCTTGCGTAAAAAAATCTTTTAGCCACATAGATAAAAGATTTTTCAAAGGAAATGTGACAAAACAAACTTTTTATATTATCTACGCGGTTGTGCAGACGAAAATATTTAGCACATTATAATAAAACAACAACAAGCCCAAAAATACTCATGAAACTCAAATATATCATTACCCTCGTAGGCGCTGCTGCGATGTTCACCTCTTGTGAAAAGACCATCGAAAAAGCCAAGGAAACTGCAGATAAAACAGCAGAAGTAGCCAAAGACGCTGCGGACAAAACTACTGACGTAGTTAAAGATGCTGCTGAAGCCACTGGCGATGCTGCTGGCTCCGCTGTTGAAACAACCAAAGATGCTGCTGGTGCTGTTGTTGAAAAGACCACAGATGCCGCTGGCGCTGTTGTTGAAAAAACCACAGACGCTGCTGGCGCTGTCGTTGAAAAGACAACAGATGCTGCTACTGATGCTGCTGCCGCTGCGGTTGAAAAGACCAAGGATGCCGCCAAGAGCACTACTGATGCTGTAAAAGACGCTGCAAAAGGTGCCACAGACGGTGTCCGTGAAAAAGCCGGTGATGCCCTTAAAAAGGCTGGTGAAGCTGTTGGTGGAACCAGTGAGTAACCATCTTATAACCCCCATTTAACCAAATTCAACAACCTCCACCTTATTCAGGGTGGAGGTTTTTCATTTCCCCTGTGCTTGCAATCTGCAACCAACCTCATAATCTCCGCCTTGTCTATGGAACTTTCTGCCATTATTGAAGCCCTCCTCATTGCATCTGAGGATCCCCTTCCCAGTTCTGAAATCGCCCGCCTTATCCGCGCCCGCGTGGCTGAGGCAGAAGATGCACTTGCCGCTGATGCCGAAGAGGATAAAGATACAGCCGCTACGTCAGAACTGCCCGAATACCTCACATCACTCTCTAATATTGACAATGATACCGTCACAGCAGCCATTGCAGAGCTTAATCATAGCTACGAGAGTACACACCGAGCCTTTATCTGCACTGAGCGAGCTAAAGGTTGGAAAATTTACACCCGTCCGGAGTTTGCGGAATTCGTAAGACAGCTTTTCCCTGGGAAAAAACCGAGCCGTCTCAGCGGCCCAGCCATGGAGACTCTAGCAATTATTGCCTACCGCCAGCCAGTTACCAAAGCATCACTTGAAGCAGTCCGTGGTGTGTCATGTGATGGCATGCTACAGAAACTTCTCGATCGTGAACTTGTGAAAATAGGTGGCCGTGCGGAGCTTCCTGGGCGCCCTCTACTATACGAAACCACTGAACTTTTCTTTGAACACTTTGGCATCAAATCGGTAGAAGAGCTACCTAACTCAAGCGAACTACGCACGGTTAAACTTCCAGAACCAGAAGACACAGCAACGGAAGAAACCGATCCCCCATCCAGTGATAGCGATGCATCAGATGATGACACCTTCACCGCTGAGGATATTGAAAAACAACTCGCTCTAACTCCGTCCGGAGTCCCCAAAGCAGACGATGTCACCCAGACTACCGCCGAAAAAGAGTAATCCATTATTCAACATTCACCATCTCACAAAGTGCCGCTCGATAATATCCGCCAAGACATTGATCACATTGACCAGCAGCTACTCGATCTGCTCAACACACGTGCAGACTTAGTACACGAAGTAGGCGAGATCAAAAAAAAGGAAGGTCTCCAAATTTACGCACCAGAACGTGAAGACGCACTACTTAAGCGGCTCGCAGCAATGAACCATGGCCGACTACCGGAGAAATCTATCCGCGCAATCTACCGAGAAATTATGTCTGCCGCTCTGGCACTAGAAGATAATCTAACCGTAGCCTATCTAGGACCAGAGGGAACCTGGACGCATCAGGCAGCGATCAAGAAATTTGGCCACTCTATCCAATACAATGCACAACCGAACTTTGCGGATGTTTTTAATCAAGTAGAACGCCGCAAAGCTCACTACGGCGTGGTTCCTATTGAAAATTCCACGGAAGGCGCCGTATCTCATACGCTGGATCTCTTTGTAGACTCACCATTACAGATCTGCGCTCAAGTTTTACTCCGCATCGAAAACGGCCTCATGGCAAGCATTCCTCGCGAAGAAATTACAACCCTCTACTCTCATCCACAGGTCTTCGGTCAGTGTAGGAATTGGATCCTACGTCATTTCCCTGAAGCGGATCTAGTAGAAGTCTCCTCCACCACCAAAGCCGCACAACTTGCCTACGATAACGCAGCTAATGGCGCGGCGGCAATGGGGGGGAAACTAGCAGCAGAACTTCATGGGCTAACCATGTTAGAAGAATCTATTCAAGATCGCGCCACCAACACCACCCGCTTTCTCGTCATCGGAGAAAAGACCTGCCCAGCCACCGGTAATGACCGCACATCCATCCTCTTTTCTGTCCATGATCGCCCTGGCTCGCTGGTCAAAGCCCTACAAGCATTTGATCAACTTAATATTAATATGAGCAAAATCGAATCTCGGCCATCTAAGCAGCGTGATTGGGAATATATCTTTTATGTCGATCTCGCCGGACACTGCACAAACACGGATGTAGCTGACGCCCTCATTGAACTTGAGAAACACTGCTCACTGGTGAAAATATTTGGTAGCTACCCAGATGCTGGTGAATAGAAGGTGCAGGTTGTAATTTCAAAAACC
This sequence comes from uncultured Verrucomicrobiales bacterium, assembly GCA_937969495.1. Lineage (GTDB taxonomy): Bacteria > Verrucomicrobiota > Verrucomicrobiia > Verrucomicrobiales > Akkermansiaceae > Oceaniferula. The sequence continues at coordinate 51,066 of CALBVY010000004.1, forward strand.
AGCGAAATAAACCTTGCAATGATCTGCTCTCACCATTAGGTTCCGCCCGCACCACCCGAAAGGGTGTTCCACAGCAAAGATTTCTAATCGCGGGGTGGAGCAGCCAGGTAGCTCGTCAGGCTCATAACCTGAAGGTCGTAGGTTCAAATCCTACCCCCGTAACCAATTTAAAACCCTGTAAGTCAATAACTTACAGGGTTTTTTCATATATATCCCCTCTAGAAAACACCTGATCAGAACTGACAAAAAAAACGCATCTACCAATCAAGGTAGATACGTGTAGAAAATTTCCTCTTATCTAAAAAAGGAATATGTCATGATTTAGCCACCAAAGAGGCCTTTAGCCTTATCGAGTAAGCCATCTGTATCTGGCATCTCACCATTCATCGCGGATTCTACTACTCCTTGCATACTTTCTGGCAGCTTATCCTTCACGAAGCCAAGAACCATATCCACAGCTTGTTGACTGATATCTTCACTGAGTCCGAGTTTCTCGGAGAGTTGTTTTTTTATTTCGTCCATAATGTTTTCGCTTTCTATGCTGGAGTTAAAAGTACCGAGAACAGGGGTCGAACCTGCACGCCCTAGGGGCACTAGATCCTAAATCTAGCGTGTCTACCAATTCCACCATCTCGGCGCGGAATAATTGGACTATAGAAAGACAAATCTATTTGGCAACGGGTTTCTTCACTATATTTCTTAAAATCTTCAATTCACCACTTTTGGAGCTAAATTTTCACCAACGCCGCATCTACTGCTTCCAGCGTAGTATCGATCTCGCTATCCCCATGCGCTACACTAATAAACCCTGTTTCATAAGGACTTGGCGCCATATAAACCCCCTGTTCTAACATAGCAGTAAAGAATTTTCTGAAAACTACAGTATCAGCAGTCATAACCGAATCTAAATTAACAATCTCCTCGTTAGTAAAAAATAGGCAAAACATAGACCCCACCCGATTAAACTGATACTCCAGCCCTTTCGCTGCCAGTATTTCACGTACACCTACCTCTAATCGCGCACCCATTTTTTCTAACATACAGTATCCCCCCAGCCTATCCATTTCTCGCAGCTGCGCCAGCCCTGCTGCCATCGCAAGTGGATTCCCACTCAGCGTACCAGCCTGATAAACTGGCCCATCCGGCGCTAGATAGTTCATAATCTCCGCCTTACCTCCAAATGCCCCCACTGGAAGCCCGCCACCGATCACTTTTCCCATAGCTGTCAAATCGGGTGTAATCCCCTCTAGCTCTTGCACGCCACCACGCGCTACACGGAAGCCTGTCATAACTTCATCAAAGATAAAAACAGAGCCATACTGCGCCGTTACATCGCGTAATCCCTGCAAATATCCCTCCTTAGGAAAAATCAATCCAGCATTCGCCGGGTAGCTTTCCACAATCACAGCAGCGATTTGATCCCCCATTTCTGAAAACACCGCACGCACTTTTTCGAGATCATTGTAAGGCAGGATAATAGTTTCTGCTGCAAATGCAGACGGCACTCCTGCAGAGTCAGGTTCACCATGTGTTAGAGCACCAGAGCCAGCTGCCACTAGCAGACTATCGACATGCCCATGATAACAGCCTTCGAACTTGACCACCTTATTTCTACCTGTGTACCCACGTGCTAGGCGCACCGCACTCATCGTGGCCTCTGTCCCAGAGTTCACCATACGCACTTTCTCCACCGATGGCACCCAGTCTACAATCAGCCCCGCCATCTCCACTTCATAGGGATTGGGTATCCCAAATGATACTCCGTCTTTGGCCGCACTTGCAACAGCCTCGAGCACACACTCAGGTGCATGCCCCAAAATCGCAGGCCCCCAAGTCCCCACGTAATCAATCATCTGATTACCATCCACATCCTCAATCTTGCAACCTTTTGCACGCCGGACAAAAAACGGCTCTCCATCGACATTTTTAAAAGCCCGCACTGGGGAGTTCACCCCACCAGGGATAGTTTTTTTCGCCGCTTGAAATAACTTATCAGAAAGGTCTCGCTTCATATTAGGTGCTAAGGTGAAAGCCGAAACCAAATTTGGCAAGCACGAGCCACCATTTCATGCATTTTGATCGTCAAAATAACGAACTCATCAATCCGCCCTATCCAAAAACCGTCGATTTTTATGTAATTTGACGATGTTACTTGATGTATGCTGTGATATGATCTCAATCATGAGAAATACTCTAGCTATTTTAATTAGCGCTTCCTCTCTTGCATTTGGACAAAATATGGAAATGTCACCAGCTGAAGACGCGGTCTCTTTATTCGATAGCAAGACCCTCACACAATGGCAGCCAGCCAAGGGAGATGAAGCCTTCTGGTCTGTCAAAAACGGTGAGATCCTCGGTGGGGATCTCGATAAACCTGTACCACGTAATGTCTGGCTTATTTCTGAGAAGAATTTTGAAAATTTTGAGCTTACCTTCTCTATCAAATTTACGGATGGAGGTGGGCCGGGGTTAAAAAATTCAGGGGTGCAGGTAAGGAGTTTACCCATGGCGAAAAGCGTCTGTGGCTATCAAATTGATGCTGGCCCAACTCATGACAAAAAAGTCATTAATGGTGGCCTCGGCTACTGGGGAAACATCTGGGACGAACACCGCAGAGGGCGCCTCGTCACCGCAATAAACCAAGACAAACTGAAAGAAAGCATCAAACAGTTCGATGGCTGGAATCACTATAAAATAATCTGCAATGGCACGAATATCAAAACATGGATCAACGGTATTCTTGTCCACGACTACACTGAAACAAACCTAAAAATAGCAGCCGATGGTATCCTTGCTCTTCAAGCTCACCGTGGAGGAAAGTTCTTAGTTCACTTCAAAGACATTATGATCAAAGAGCTCCCCGCCACAGCTGGATCACCCAAATGGAGTGACGAAGGTATTATTAAAGGCAAATCCAAGAAGCAGAAAAAAAGAAAAAAACAAGCTGCTAGAAAATAGTAGGTAACCAGTATCTTCACTTGCCTAACCACTCATCTACTAACACTCATTTCACAACGAATGAAACAATTCCTTTTTTTTCTATCGAGCCTTAGTCTACTGGCCACGGCCCAGGCACGTACTTGGACAAGTGCTGATGGCACAAAGAATTTCTTCGGTATTTATCTCCGCAGTGATGACACCTCGGTGACCGTATCCATGGAAGGCAAAGAAGCCACCTTTAAGCTAACGCTACTTTCTGAACCAGACCGCACTTGGGCTAAAACAGAAGAAAAGCGGCTCACTGATGCAGAACAGAAAGCTACTCCTGAAAAGCCTACACTTGAAACTCAATACATAGGCAAAAAGCTAAAAGGGAAAACATCTAACATACAAATGGATCGCTTCAGCCCGATGGACACCCCTAAAGTTCCAGACTATTATTTCTTCTATTACTCGGCTAGCTGGTGAGGCCCCTGCCGCAAACACATTCCACAGTTAGTGGAGTATTTTTCAGAAAAAATCATCGGCAATGCTAAAGTTGAATTTATTCATGTCAGTCAGGACGAGGATACCAAAGACGCAATTGATTGGGCCAAAAGCGCTCGATTCCCTTGGCTCACCGTCACTTCCACCAACATCAAGGCAGCAGGCCTTGACACCTATGATGGCGGCACACCCAGCTATGCGCTGGTAAGCAAACACGGCCGAGTCCTCGCTACCACGGAAGAAAACGCCATAGCTAAAATCAAACAACTCACAGAAAAATAAATTTTTTTGAATAAAGATCATGCCCGCCCCGTCCCAAAACCTATCCCCATGAATTTTATAATTCTCCACTGGCTACACAAAGATTGCTAATTGAACTTTATAGACTAATGAAATTTTACATCTCCCTAATCTGCCTCGCTGCTACTGTGATTTCAGCTCAGGCGGCTCCCAGAAAATCTCTGCTCAACAATGATCCCAATGTCATCTATCTCAACGAGCATATAGATCGTAAAATCTACCTTATGGTCGCTAAAGAAGCTAGCGTCTATAACTCTAAAACAGCCAATCGTAAACTCGGAGTATACCCTGTTAACACCAAATTAGAACTCATAGCTATTACCGATAAAGCCTACCAAGTGAAAGGTAAAGCAAAGCACGCAGGCGTTACAGGCTGGGTCAGCCCTAAGCTTCTCGCCTCTACGGATAAAAACTTCATCGCCAATTTCAAAAAGCTATATGAACGCCAAATGGTGGTTAAAGAGCTCATCGCCAGCAAGGAGGTAGCTATAGGCATGACTCTCGATGAAGTCACTCAATCCAAAGGAAAACCGACCGAGACCGAGGTCAAACAAACCCGCAAAGGACAATCTGGAAAATGGTCCTACGTCGTTCAAAAAGAACAGAAACACTACCGCACCATTGTCGACTCCCGCACAGGCAACACCTATCGTCAATTCTCCCATATCACCACCGAGGAGAAATCACGTATAACCATAGAATTCGAAAACAACACCGTCACCACGATGACCCGCAAGCAGAACAATGGACCAGGTAAAGTGCGTATTATTCCCGCCCCCTTCACCTTCTATTGGTAGGTTATGGAAATACTCTTTTATTACCTTAACTCATTAATAAAGAGTTATTTAAAAAAACTGAAGACCGCCTAATCTATAAAAATAAAATTTTATTCTGGTCCCGCAAAACGGAGCAAGAGCTTTATTAGTTGAATAGTTTGTTTAGACTGGGTCAAACCAAAGAAAACAGACCCAAATGAGTAAAAGAAAAAGAAGACACCTAACACCTGAGTTCAAAGCCCGCATCGCCCTTGAAGCACTCCAGGAAGTAAAAACCATCCAGCAATAGCACAAGAGAACGACATTGCCTCTACACAGGTCAGTGCCTTTAAAAAGGAACTCGAAGAGCGTATGACGGAGATTTTTGAGCGTAAAAACGCCGCTGGGAAAGAAGCTAAAAAGGCAGAACGCTACACCGCTAAAATGGAGCGCAAGGTGGGGCAACTTGTCATCGAGAAGGAGTTTCTCGAAAAAAAGTGCGAACAGTTGGGGATCGATCTGAGCGAAAGACCATGATCGAGAGAAACCACAAGAGCCTTTCAATTAGCCGTCAATGCAAACTGCTCCAAGTGAATAGAAATCTACTTCAACCCAAGCGCGACAACATCAGCGAGGATGACAAACTCATCATGCGTGAGATCGACATCATCCACCTCAAAGCACCCTTTTATGGGCAACGGAATATCCGGTGGGAGCTGGCGAAAGTAGACTGAAAAATTGGACGTAACCGAGTGCGCCGTCTGATGCAGATCATGGGCATCGTCTCATTGGCTCCAATGCCTAACACTAGCAAACCCTGCAAAGCCAATAAAGTTTACCCCTATCTCGTCAAGAAGGATCAAGTCACAGAGGCCAACCAAGTCTGGTGCACTGATATCACCTATCTACCTATGGAAAAAGGACACGCCTACCTCGTCGCCATCATGGACTGGCATAGCCGAGCTATCCTCAGCTGGAAAGTCAGTAACAGTATGGACTCTACCTTTTGTATTCAAGCTCTCCGTGAAGCGATGAAAAAAACAGGCACGACATCACCATCAGCATGGACGACAAAGGTCGCTGGGTGGACAACTAATAAAACTGACAAAATACTTGCTACAATATCGAGACCACTTCAGTTTTTAGACCGATCTTTTGTGGTTTCTAATGTAGTTACACGGGGCATTTTCAGTAGTCATTACGGCGCAAATCCCGCGTTTATCCGGCGGAATAGTTGCGACCAGTTGCGATGAAACTGCGACCTGACATGAAAAAGGGTGCTTCGGGGGTACAAAAAAAAGCCTCGCGAATCATTGCGAAGCCTTATGCTTAAAGGGGTTAAGAATGGTGCGCAATACAAGATTTGAACTTGTGACCTCTGCCATGTCAAGGCATTGCTCTACCACTGAGCTAATCGCGCACTTTTGTGACCTGAAGCTACCTTCAAGGCGGACGAACGCTATGCTTACTCGCAGTGAGATGCAAGATTTTTTTGTATTCATACACGTGCTATAATAGCGAAACTACTTCACTCATTAAAAATTATCCTTTGGGACTTCAAATTCTCTACTTATCTTGATAATTCATGTTTCTCCATAGGTAATATACCTTTTAAGTTATAGGTAATTCACTCATATAAAAATAACTACATAGCAGTTAACCTTTGAAAGACGAATATGACCGTACTCTCACCAAAAAATTCTCCTCAGAGTATGATTCAGCTGGTCATTCCACACAACAGCTGGAAGCTTTTTAGCTTTTTGTTACAAGAATGTGCAGGTGAAGACATCAAACACCAAACAGAAAATCAATTTCATAAGATTCTGTGGCAATCAAGCCACACCGGCGTTAAGGATCATATTCGTAAAATCGCGTCTTCGATCACTAGACGTATCGAAGACCTCAGTCCGCATGCCCTTTGGTTAGGAACTATCGATGAAAAGATCCCTCGCCTAGTATCTGGCTGCGGTTTTATTATCGGAGAACGCGTAGCAGGCATCTTACGAGGCTACTTTCATTGCCCATATATAGGCGAGCTCAGCACGATAGATGAATCATCACTGATTCCATTTTATCGTATTCATGACTCCACATCACATAGTCAAACTGTGATGGTTGGACGGGAAAACAAGCTTGAACAGGCCAAGAAATACTGCCAACGGGGTATTCAATTAAAACAATTCGGTATTATTCATGTCACTGGAGAATCAGGCACAGGCAAAAGCCTTTTTGCGAGGAGCTTATGCAGTGATCTCATATCTCAAGGATGGAAAGTCTATACCGAGCAGTATCATACAGATGATAGGGGTGGAGATTTTTTCTCTAAGATCAGTGCAAAAGGCCAAGATCCAGGTATTCGAATCGCGTCTATCAAAAAACATTTAAGACAGATCAACCAACCCTGTATTTGGCATATTGATGATGGCCATTGGATGCCCAAATCTGATCAGGATTTCATCAATAACCTTTATAATACTTGCGATTTAAATTGTATTTTTATTATTACAACAAGGTCTACTCAAAAACACTACTTTGACCTTCAACAAGGACTAAATCTCCCTCTCAGTAACTTCACCAAAACCGAAACCGCCGCGCTCATCCAGACCATATCTGGCTTTCCTGCATCAACTCGGGCAGCAGAAGAATTACAACAAGTAACAGAAGGCGCACCACTTGTAACCTCTCAAGTAGTTTCAGGGTGGCTTGACAGCGGGTTACTAACTAATCGAGGTGGCCTCATCGATATAGGCAATCAAGCCTTACGTCAAAATTCTATTGCAGAGCTAAAAAAGGTCGTTGCCACTCAACTTCTCGAATTTCCCGAGGATCAAGCACAAGCATTATGCGTCATTGCATTCATTCGTAGCACCATTGATCTTGATTCACTGGAAACTCTGCTAGAAGACTTTGGTTTTAATTTACAGCTCCATCAAATCCCACTCCATCACTTCTACCGTATCCATCAAATTAACGGCATAAAAAAATTAGAATGCCGCCATGAAACGATTCGAGCCGCACTCTTAAGCTTATTAACAATAAGCAAAAAACAATGTCATCAAGTAGCCCTAACTTACGAATTAAATAAAAAGAATTGGCCTGAGGCATACTATCACAGTCAATTTCTTGAACATCAAGAGATTCAACATAAAACACTTCTCAAGGCATACTCTTCTGCGCAACGACTTGGTCAGTTAGAGCAAGTTCGGCTTTTGGGTCAGGCAGTTGCCGCAGCTAAACTTGTTCCAAAATCTGACCAAGATTTTCACTACCAGATGGGTAAGACATGCTACCTGCTTGGTGAAATGAAAGAATCTGAAATCTGGATGAGGCGCGTCACATCATCTAAACGCACCCTCCCCTTTTTAGGGATATTTTCTCATGGCATCAAAGCTATCAGAAAAAACCGCTCTCTATCAAAAACAACTTCTGGGACCAGCTACACCATTGACTCCTACCAGCTCCGGGCGGACATTCTGTGGAATAAAAAACATTTTTATCAATCAGCAGGCTGCTTAATAAAAGGATGGCTGGTATCTGGCGTCATGCCCTATCCATGTGGTGCGCGCGGTGAAGCGATTGCCGGTATGGCACTAATTACGTCTGCAACACCTTTCATTAACATCAGAAATCGCTTTATTCGTAACAGTTTGAACGAAAGCCTTGCCGCGCAAGATCCGCAACGCGAAATGCGTGTGAGATTACTTTTGGCGATGACTATGTTAGGAACGGAACGATGGCAACAGGCTTCTAAGATGATCTCTCCAGCCCACGTATGGGCAAAGCAGAATAACGATGTGAAGCTACAGCTACAAACTGGGATTGTACTGTGTGCTATCCATATTTTTGCCAACAATTTAGAAGAAGGTATTCGCCTATCTCAGGAGATGGTAGAGGTTGCAAAAATCAACACTGATCGATTTTTAGGTGAATTTACACACTGTGTCTGTTCATCACTCACTGCCAATTTTCAGTCTAGCGCCCAAGCATTACGCGTGCTGGTTGAAAACCATCAGCCAGCACAACAAATCCCTGAATCTGCTGCCCTTCTCGCAGCACTCTACTATTCAGCTGGAGACCTCGATGAATCCTTGAAACAAACTAGACTAGGCATCGATTACTTCTGCCAACATCCTCCCGTTAGCTACGGTATGGTTCCCCTCCATGAGTATTTATCGCTGGTCTCGCTAGGGCTTTGGGGGCAAGACTTACTTGAATACCGCTATGTTAAAAAATTCATGCAGCATTTTAAAAAACAAGCTAAGGCATTCATCACTTCAAGAGCTATTTATTCTGCATGGCAAGCCGTTGCCGACTATTGTGTTCATCAAGATTCTTTGCGTTTTAATCAAACACTAGATCAAGCATTTCATGAAGCTCAGCAAAATGAATTAGTTGGCCATCAGGCTACCATTTCCACACTCCTTCTCTCGTTTGGCTTCAAGTCTTCCTTTCAAGGGGCATCAAAACCCGAAGAAGTTAGACGCATAGACCAATTAGTATGTCATCTTAAAAAGAAAATAAAGGTATGAACGACAAAAAATCGAAGCAAAAAGTCATTATTCTCGGCGGTGGAGTCTCTGGGTGCAGTGCAGCATATTGGCTTACATACACACCCGAAATGAGAGAAAAATATGAAATCCATCTTTATCAAAGTGGATGGAGACTGGGTGGTAAAGGAGCCAGTGGGCGTAACCCAGAAACCAAAAGAAGCTACGAACACGGGCCACATGCTTGGTATGGAGGTTACGAGAACGGTTTCAGAATGCTCCGCGATGTTTACCAACAATACTTCGAGCGCTTTGGACAACATGGTAAATTTAGTAATTTTTTTGGAACCAGTGATGATGCCGTCTTTCACCCTGCTACTGAGTCCAGCTATTTCGATCCCCAGTCTTCTGAAGTTTGGAAGTGGTTATTCCCCTCCTATCCCTTGGGTCAAGATGGCGATGGATCACCTCCTCCAAGACTATGGGACAGCGTCAAACGAGTTTGGCAACAATTGAAAGATAATCTTTCATCTGAAAACCTAACACATAATTTCGTCATCCCCGTTAATACCTTACTTCCAAATCTATCAACGGATAGCAGCGAACCACAAGGAACAGATATCATCAAACTTACAGAAGACGCCATTCATAACGCCATGGAAGGTAGTGATGATGTTGTGCAGGAGTTCACATCTTCTGGATGGATTTTTAACTTATTCCGAGAGAAGCTCAATGAGGCGCTTGGTGATCCTAATGTGGATCGACGCACCGTAGTCATGTTAGATTTTCTTTTTACCTTAACCGTGGGGACTATCAAAGAACTCAAGTTTAATAAGAAAAATATCGATGACCTCAATGGCATGGAATTCCAAGAGTGGCTCAAAGAACATGGTGCCAAATACCCCAGTGCTGAGGACTCACCTTATATCAGTACATTGTATGATGCTGCATTTGCTTTCAAAGATGGCAAGACTCGAGATATGGCGGCCGGAACAGCTTTACGTGTTACCCTGTGGATCTTTTTTGGCTATAAAAGTAACTATATCTACAAGATGCAAGCTGGCATGGGAGAGGTTGTATTCTCACCGATCTACAAACTCCTCTGCGAGAAAAATGGCACTGCTGAGCCATTGGTAAATGCCCACTTTTTCCAACGTGTTATAGGCTTAGAGCTCGATGATGAAGGAAAGCGTATCAGTAAAATCAATATGCAACAACAGGCCAAACCTATCGGTGAGTATGACCCTCTAATTGATGCCAAAATGGATCACGAAGATCACCCCTTTTGGTGTTGGCCGGATGCTCCGAAATGGGATGATTTAGAAAATGGATCA
>CALBVY010000005.1 GCA_937969495.1 uncultured Verrucomicrobiales bacterium
ATGTTAGTATCGCATCCAATAAGAGGATGTTGTTTTACATTCCAGCGTCTTCGAGGCGTTGCGCCATCTCGGCTTTTTGAAGTGCTTCGGTGAGTTCGAAGAGGTCGCCATCAAAGATGCCGTCCATGTTATGGGTGGTGAAGCCTATGCGGTGGTCTGTGATGCGGCTTTGGGGGAAGTTGTAGGTACGGATTTTTTCGGAGCGGTCACCGGAGCCGATCAGTGAGCGGCGCTGGGCGGAATATTCCTGTTCTTGTTCGCGTTGTTTTACTTCAAAGAGCTTGGCACGGAGAATTTCAAAAGCTTTTTCTTTATTCTGAGTCTGAGAGCGTCCGTCTTGGGATTTGACTTGAATACCTGATGGGAGGTGGGTGATCTGTACGGCGGAGTCTGTGGTGTTTACATGTTGTCCCCCTGGGCCACCGGAGCGGGTGGCTTGGATGTGGAGGTCTTCTGCCTTGAGCTGAATATCAACTTCTTCAGCTTCAGGCATGACGGCTACGGTGACGGTGGAGGTGTGAATGCGGCCTTGGGTCTCGGTGGCAGGGACACGCTGGACACGGTGAACGCCGGATTCGTATTTGAGGAAACGGAATACTTCCTCACCGGTGACCTTGATGACGATTTTAGAGAATCCCCCTGCTTCGGATGGTGTGGAATCAAGATGCTCGTGTTTCCATTCACGTTGTTCGGAGTAACGTTGGTACATCCGCATGATTTCTCCTGCGAAGATGGCCGCCTCGTCACCACCGGCGCCGGATCTGATTTCTAACAATGCATCACGATCTTCTGCTTCGTCGCGTGGGAGAAGGGCGTATTGCACATCTTGGGAAAGCTTTTCAATGGTGGCTTCTAGCTCTGGGATTTCCATTTCTGCCATTTCAGCAATTTCTTCATCGTCTTCTTTGGCGAGCTCACGGTTCTCGTCCAGATTTGTTTTGGCTGTTTCCAGAGTTTCCCACATTTCCAGAAGTCCTTTGAGGCGTGAGTGCTCACTCATAACGGCCTTACCCCGTTTGGGATCAGCAAAGAGATCAGGGTCTGTGATAAGCTTTTCAACTTCTGCGAAACGTTCGCGGCGTTGTTCGATGAGTGTGGAGTAGTCCATTGTTAGAATAGTGGATGAAGGGTGTGGTCTGTGGTGATGAGAATGTTTTATCTGTGATGTCAATTGTGGCTATTCTCAATGCAGCCATTGCACCAATGGTGGTTAGGCTCCACGCATGAGGGAAATTTCCGCGAGGGATATAAGGGAGTTGGTAATTTCCTCTGCGGTGGCGGTTTTAAGTTTAGCGGCAGTCATGGCGCGGTCGACAGTGAATTTCCCAGATCTCGTTCTACGTAAGGATGAGAGGTGTGCTCCGCAGCCAAGGTCTTGGCCGATGTCATGCGCGTAGGTGCGGACGTAGAAGCCCTTGGAGCAGTTGACGGTGAATGTGACCTCGGGCAGAGAAATACGATCAATATGGTAGCTGGTGATGTGCACAGGGCGGGGGTCACGTTTCACTTCCTGACCTTTGCGTGCGAGTTTGTAGAGTGGTACGCCGTCCTTTTTAATCGCTGAGACCATGGGGGGGATTTGTTCGAAGGCGCCGGTGTATTTCTGAAAAGCAGTATCGAGGTCTGTGTCTGAGAAAGCGGGTACGTCTTTTGTTTCTAACACTTCACCTTCTTTATCTTGAGAATTGGTTGTGGCGCCTAGAGTGAGGGTGCCGATGTATTCCTTATCCTCGGACATGAGAAGGTCTTGGATTTTGGTGGCCTTACCAATCACCAGCATCAGTAGTCCCGTAGCCATGGGATCGAGGGTGCCACAGTGGCCTATTTTTTTAAATTTCAGCTGACGGCGGCAGATTGCCACAGCGTCATGGGATGTCATATCTGGCTCTTTATCGATGAGCAGGACGCCGCAGGGAGCTTCGTTGAGCAGTGGATTCTGAGACATTAGGATAGGGCTTTTGAGATAGCGGCAAGGACTTGCGTGCGAGCATCATCGATAGGTCCAGGCATACGGATGCCTGCGGCACGGGCGTGACCACCACCACCGAAGAGCTGAGCTGTTTCACAGGCGTTGAATGAGTTATCTTTAGCGCGGAGGGAAACGCGAATTTTTCCATCTTCAAGTTCCTCAAAGAATGCTGCGGCGATGACGCCTTCGATCCCCCGTATGAGGTCAATCTGGTCTTCGCTATCCTCAGGCTTGAGGTTGTATTGCTCTTTGACGCTGTAGGGGAGTTCCCAGTGGGCGACTTGGCCATCGTCTTCTAACTGAAGAGTGTTTAGCAGCGAGCGCAGGAGCTCGATTTTGCGGAAAGGATTACTATCGTAGACCTTGGCATTGATCGTGCCTACGTCTAGGCCTTGCCGGACTAATTCAGCGGCCATCTCGTAAGTGGCTGCTGTGGTGTTCGAGTATTGAAAAGACCCGGTGTCTGTGGAGACGGCGACGTAAATGGAGTCACGGCTAGCCTCTGGTAAGGGCATGTTCTGACTGGTGATAAGCTGGTAGAGAATCTGACCAGTAGCTGGCGAGGTGGCGTCAATGTGGTTGAGGTCACCGTAAGCAGGATTAGAAATATGATGATCAATATTGATCCAGAGCTTGGCCTGAGAGGCTGCTTGTAGGGCGCCGTCACCTAGACGTGGTTTGGTAGCGCAGTCTAGTGCGATGCATACCTGCACATTAAGTGCCTCTGCTGGTGGGGTCTGGATTTTTTCGCTGCCTGGAAGAAATGCGAGATTGTCAGGGAGGCCGTCTTCATTGATATAATAGACAGTTTTCCCCATCTCTTCTAGGGAGTGGCCGAGAGCGAGCTGGGAGCCAATGGCGTCTCCATCTGGGCGGATGTGGCTAAGGAGAATAAAAGAATCATGGGCACGGATGGCCTCAGCAAGGTCTGCGTAGGTGGTATTTTCACTCATAGGAAAGAAATGTGGTTGGGGTGTTTGTGAGGTGCAGGCATAAACTGCGATGGGCTGTGGGGCAAGGGTTTTAGAACTATTGGGTTTCTTGTTTTGCGCTTTATGGTTATGCTTCTCCCAGCAAGTGGATTTTATTCTCAAACATTGGCCTGCGGGTATTGAAATCCTGATCTTATGGATCGGGCTCTATCAGATTTTCCGTGTGTTTAGAAAGACACGTGGTGCCCGGATCTTGTTGGGTCTGGCATTGCTTCTGATGGTGCTTTCTTTTTTGGCTTTGGTGTTGGATCTGAGAGTGATCTGGTGGCTACTCAAGCATATTCTTCTGGGTCTTGCTGTGGCTCTGCTGATTATTTTCCAGCCAGAGTTGCGGAATGCATTGGCGCGTCTGGGGAGTAGTAAGCTGTTTTCCTTTTCGCAGACACAGAGGCATGAGTTCTTAGATGTTTTTATTGATGCTGTGGGGCAGCTTTCCAAAAAACGTATCGGTGCACTCTTTGCCTTTGAGCGTGCCATTTCACTGAAGGATCACTTGGAGACGGGTGTGGAGCTTGATGCTACATTTACCCCTGAGTTTGCACTTACGGTCTTCCATCCCAAGACGGCTCTGCACGATGGGGGAATGATTATTGCGCAGAACCGTGTGGCAGGTGCTGGGTGTGTCTTCCCTGTTAGTTCGCGTGAGCTGGCGGATCGGAGTACCGGACTGCGGCATCGCGCAGGGATGGGGGTCACGGAAGAAACAGATTGTGTGGCTGTGGTGGTGAGCGAGGAAACAGGGCAGATATCTATTGCGGTGGATGGCAAGCTAGATCGCGACCTCACGGACGAAGAATTCCGCGCCAAAATTGAGGCGATATTTTTACTTAAGCAGCAAGATGATGAAAAAGATGTTCAAGAAACACTGGCCAGCGAAGCTGATGACGTTGATCGTCGCGGTGATGATCTGGTTCCTGATTAACTATATCGTGGAAAACGAGAGTCAGTCTTTTTCCCAGCCGGATATATCTGGAGGGGAGCAATAGTGCGCGCGGGTAAATTCATTTTATGAAAGGTTTATTTATTACCGGTACGGATACCGATGCGGGCAAAACATACGTTAGCAATCTGATTCTTGCCGCCTTGCGTGCCGAGAATGTTGATGCTGTGGGGTATAAGGCTATCTGCTGTGGCGGGCGCGAAGACGCGTATGCGCTCCAGAAGGCCTCTGGAGGTGAGGTGGAGCTTGATCGAGTTAATCCTTATTGGATGCGTACTCCAGCTGCGCCACATGTGGCTGGGATGTTTGAAAATTTTGATTTAGATCTAGGCTCATTGACTCAAGGATGCAGAGACCTCGCTGCTGATCATGAGGTAGTTATAGCAGAAGGGATAGGTGGTTGGATGGTGCCTATTTCAAAAGATTACATGGTAGCTGATTACGCTCGTGATCTCGGGCTACCCGTCATCTTAGTAGTGGGGAATAAGCTAGGTGCTCTGAGTCATACATTACTTACCATTCAGTCCATGCGCGCGATGGGTATAGAGCCGGCTGGTATGGTATTTAATAATCTCGTCGATGAGCTGGATACGGCCACGATTACGAACAAAGGTATTGCTGAGGACTTAACAGGTGTAGAAGTGATCACTGATGTTATCCGCGGCCAAGAGAGTATCGAGGCCTGGCCGTTTATGGAGCTGATTGGTTAATTAGTCACTGGTCATTAAGCATGGGTTACTATATCTGATGGTCATGATTGATATGCTAGTGAGGCTTTATGAGCTACCCAATAGTAGAGAGGTATATGAGCGTGTGGAAAAGCAGGGGATTATTCTACGTCGTGCACGTGCTTATGAACGCCAGATTGTAGCGTCTTGGGCAGGGGAGCATTTTTCTCCCAAGTGGGAAAGCGAAGTGAAGATTGCTTTTTCGCGTCAGCCAGTAACGTGCTACATCGCGACAAAAGATAAAGAAATTCTTGGTTTTGCCTGTTATGAAACCACAGCAAGAGGCTTCTATGGTCCCACTGGAGTGGGTGAAGCGGCGCGTGGTACAGGCATTGGAAAAGCCTTACTCTTCAAGTGTATGGAGGGTCTTAAGGAACGGGGTTACGTTTACGGGATGATTGGTGGCGTTGGGCCTCGTGAGTTCTATGAAAAGGCCATCGGCGCAGTAGAAATCCCTGGTAGTGATCCTGGGATTTATCGTGATATTTTACCTGATTAAATCTCTATTTTTACACCCCTATGCAGGATCCCGTCTACGTAAAACAAGCCTTTAGCCGTATTGCAGATCGCTACGTGGTGACAAACCATGTCTTAAGTCTAGGCACGGATATCCTCTGGCGTAAAAAAGTAGGCCGCCTCGTAGCTAGCTGGCAGCCAGAGAAAATTCTCGATGTGGCCACTGGCACTGGTGATCTAGCATTGGAAATACAGCGTCGCTGTCCAGAAGCACAGGTCACTGGATCAGACTTCTGTCCTGAGATGCTCTCTTACGCGGCGGAGGATGGTGTGAAAGAAACGGTGGTAGCAGACGCGCTGAACATGCCTTTTTCAGACAATAGCTACGATGTCATCACGGTAGCATTCGGGCTGCGTAACATGGCGAGTTGGCCAGAAGCACTGACAGAAATGCGCCGTGTCCTTAAGCCAGGTGGGCATTTGTTAGTATTAGACTTCTCCCTGCCCACCGGGATACTACGTATGCCATATCGTTTTTATCTGAATAAGATTTTACCGAAAATTGCTGGTTGGATGACAGGTGAAGGTGATGCGTATGAATATCTGGCAGGCACTATTGAACAATTCCCCAGTGGCCAAGAGATGACACAGCTTATCGAGGCCAATGGCTTTACCAATGCGGAGGCGAAACCACTGAGCTTTGGAGTGGCTTCTATCTACACCGCAGTGGCGTGATTAGCATTGCGAAAGAGCTAGAGCTTGCCTAGCTTTCTGCCATGTCGATACAGAATTTTGCCAATCAGTTTATCTGTGACCTTGTGGCTTATGAGCCAGGGAAGCCTATTGAAGAAACGGCGCGTGAGCTGGGCCTGGATCCCGCCAGTATTGTGAAGCTAGCTTCAAACGAAAATCCGCTCGGCCCAGCACCCATGGCGCGTGATGCCATGCGGGCGGAGGTGGACGGTGTGCACATCTATCCAGATGGTGGTGGCTATAAGCTCCGCTCCGCATTGGCTGAAAAATATGACCTCGGTCTAGAAAATGTTGTGTTAGGAAATGGTTCTAACGAGATCATAGAACTCCTCTGCCACTGCTTTCTGAATAGGGACGCAGAGCTTATCGCAGCAGAGCATGCCTTTGTGGTGTATAAGCTTATGGCTACCCTTTTTGGTGCCAAGTATGTGGAGGTGGCAGATCCAGATTTTATCCATGATGTTGATGGGATGGCTGATGCGATTACAGAAAAGACACGGCTCGTATTTATTGCTAATCCTAACAACCCCACAGGAACAATGGTCAACGAGGCAGCTCTAGATCGCTTCATGGCGCGTCTCCCGGAGCATGTGGTGGCGGTCTTTGATGAAGCTTATTTTGAATTTCTTGAGGATGCGCCTGATACTCTGAAGTACGTTAGGGAAGGGCGTAATGTCTGTGTGCTAAGAACTTTTTCTAAGGCTTATGGTCTAGCGGGATTAAGAATTGGCTATGGGCTAGCCTCACCGCAAGTAACTGCGATTCTGCAAAAAGCACGCCAGCCATTTAACGCCAATGCTATGGCGCAGGCAGCGGCACTAGCTGCTATCCGCGATCAAGATCACGTGACAAAAACTCTTCAGACAAATAATGAGGGGTTGGCATTTTATGAAAAAGCATTTGCAGAGCGTGATTTAGAATACGTTCCCAGCTTTGCGAACTTTATCCTTGTTAGGGTGGGGGATGGTGATGCTGTTTTTCAAGCGATGCTAGAAAAAGGTGTGATTGTCCGCGCCATGCGAGGTTACAAACTACCAGAATGGGTGAGGATTTCAGTAGGTACTCAGGATGAAAACGAGCGATGTATCACAGTGCTTGATGAGGTCTTTAATGCCTAGGTTTCAATCTAACATATTTGTGATGTGCCATTGACACTCTTCGTTGAGTCTCTATGGTGATTTTGCTATTAAGAAATTTTCAAAATGACCAGTGGTTCCTCAACTTCTCAGGCTAGCTTCCCATGTGACCAGTGCCAGAAGCCCATCTTTATGCTGGTGGGCTTACCTCCTACTACTGCACCATGCCCGCACTGCGGAGCTTCTGTGACCTCGCCAGATCCGAATGTAGTGCCAGCTTCCACGCCGCAGGACTCAGTTGATGATTTATTAGAAGAGGCGCCTGAAGTGAGTGCCAGTGTGCAAGACGACGCGAGTCTTTCAGAAGTCTTTCATCCAGAGGAGTTGAAGGCAGTTACGAATAAAAGTAATCGGTCAGCTATCTTGACCTCTGTCATCATGCTACTCCTCGCTGGTGGCATTGTTATCTGGCTTGCTATTCAGTGGCAAAACCCGGAAGTAGATACAAAAAACCTGACTACGGTCAATCCTCCACCTGTTTTCGAAAAAAATAAGGTAGAGCAAAAAAATGAGGAAGGTAAAGACTGGCAAAAACAAGCGAAACAGGTGCTAGGTGATTTTCTTGCTGCCAGAACAACTCGTGAGAAAATGCAATATGTTATCCCTAACAAGGGTGTAGCTGAAGATTTAACATCATATTTTCCAGAAGGAGAAATGACGGATACTCCACTGGCCTCATTTCACTTTCATGATGGACATAAAAAAGATCACGAACGTGGAATTTTCCTCATGCGCTATCGGCGCGCTGCACAAGGGAACACGGGAGAACACTTCCCTCCGATTAGCTCGCTGGAAACAACCACGGAGCAAGAAGCGATTCCTCTCATCGAGGCAGCCAGCCGCCTTGATAAGGCTCGTCCCTCATCACCCTTACTGATTAATGCCTTTTTCAAAAAAACGAAAGACGGATTGAAACTTGATTCTTCCGTTTTTATTCAGGGTAAATTCCGTATTTTCAAAGCCTTTACAGAATATGCTCAGCCGGGAAGATCTAAGATTTTTCGTGTGATTGTTAGTGAAACTTTCAGTCACGCACATCGTGATGATGACTCTCATCGTGTCTATCAGATTTCAGATTTTTCCTATCCTCAAGATTTTGTTAATCTACCCATAGAGGTAAATTCCACAGTGGCCAGTATTCTCTCTCCTCTGAACTGGCGAGGTGCTAATAAGCCGGTATCTCATCGTACGGCTACAGTGGAGCTGATGTGGTCAGATACTTTCCCTTCAAGGCTGGAGCTTAAAGAATTCCTGTGCTGGGAGTTTATCGGTGTTGGTGGTGAGCTTGGGAACGCAAAGCCCCCCTTGAAAGCAGAAGGTAAAACACCCTAGGAAAATGATGGAATCAACGATTGCGGCCATAGCTACTGCACCAGGTATGGGAGCTGTTGGCCTTATCCGCATTAGTGGTCCAGATGCATTCCCTCTGGTTAGTCAGTGTCTGGCAGCAAGCCGTGATTGCAGGCAATTTACCGAGCGTCAAGCAATACTAACAAAGATAACAGATTGCAGTGGGGATACGATCGATGAAGTATTGGCTACCTGTTTTCATGGTCCGCGTAGCTTCACTGGTGAGGATACGGTAGAGCTCGCTTGTCACGGAGGTGTACTAGTAATGCGGCGTGTTTTACAAAGGTTGTTAGATTTGGGTGTTTTTCCAGCAGGCGCAGGGGAGTTTAGTCAAAGGGCTTTTCTCAATGGTAAGATAGACCTCACTCAGGCAGAGGCAGTGATGGATCTGATTTCTGCGCAGACAGACTTAGCTATGCGGGCTGCACATGAGCAGCTACAGGGGAAGCTAGGTGACCGTTCTGAATTAATTCGGCAAGAAATGTTAGCTATTGCGGCGCATGTAGAGGCTTATATTGATTTTCCAGAAGAAGACATTGATACCGATACTGGCGCTGCACTTGCAGAGCGTATTCAAAGCTGTAGTCAGAGTATTGGCCAACTATTAAAAACTGCAGAGCAGGGGCGGATTCTCCGTGAGGGAGTGCGCACTGTGATCTTTGGTGCTCCCAATGCTGGTAAGTCTAGCCTGCTTAATAAACTGCTAGGTTATGAGCGAGCGATTGTTAGTGATGTGGAGGGAACCACCCGCGATACCGTAGAGGAGGTTCTTAATCTTGAAGGGATTCCTGTAAGGCTTATTGATACTGCTGGGATGAGAGAGACGGAGGATATCATTGAGCAACAAGGTGTTGCACGCACACGTAGTCAGATAGAAACGGCAGATCTTATTCTGGAAGTGGTCGATGGGAGTCAAGCTTGTAGCTATCGACTAACAGAAAAAGAAGTCGATGCCCGGCACCACATTTTGGTAATTAATAAAAATGATCTCGATCTTCACCGAGATTGGCAGGGTAGTGGAGGCGTGATGATCTCTTGTTCAAATGGCGATGGCTTAGATGATCTTGTTGCCAAAATTGCCGAGGTGCTTTCCATGGGCACTGCTGAGTGGGGTGGGCACGCCGTTGCTATTAATGCTCGCCACCAGTCTTGTCTTAAGCGTGCTGAATCTTCTCTCATGGCGGCAAAATCAACGCTGGAGTCTGGTCAAGGTGCGGAATTTATCTCTGTGGATTTACGTGAGGCGATGGAAGCAATCGGCGAGATTGCTGGAAGAATTGATACAGAGGAGCTTCTGGGGGAAATATTCAGTAGTTTCTGCATCGGCAAATAAAGGTGGATATTACGCAGTACTTTGTGTTTTTTCCGGGGGCTTTCTGCTGGGAATTACAGAGTAAAGATCCATGTTTATTGCAATGTCACACGCCTTCAACCCAGAGCTTCCGTCGATAGAGCACCTGCAGGAAAAAGCTCGCAAGCGGATGCCGCGCTTTGCATATGAGTATCTCAGTGGTGGTTGTTTTTCAGAAATTAATATCCGGAGAAATACCGATGATATTCGTGAGGTGCAGCTCCGGCCCTACTATCTGCGAGATTATCCAGGTTCTAACATGGAG
>CALBVY010000006.1 GCA_937969495.1 uncultured Verrucomicrobiales bacterium
TCTCTTCAAACACAAGTCCGTCCGCCAATTTTTCAATTCACCGATGGGGTGACATCGCTTTCATCGAAAAATAGGCGCTGAGGACTTGTGTTTATTGACCTGACAGCATTTCCTTCAAAATCCAATGCATAATCTGGGTTAATGTGTTTCTGCTAGCTCTTTGGCAGAGAGGTCATCTCCTGTGTAGCCATTTTCTTCAGCATATTTCCGTACATCTGCGGTGATCTTCATGGAGCAGAATGTGGGGCCACACATGGAGCAGAAGTGGGCAGTTTTGGCGCCTTCTGCGGGGAGGGTTTCATCGTGGAAGTCAATGGCGCGTGCGGGATCTAGGCCTAGGGCGAATTGGTCGCGCCAGCGGAACTCGAAGCGGGCTTTGGAGATGGCGTTGTCGCGCTCCTGTGCTGCTGGGTGACCTTTGGCAAGGTCTGCGGC
Source organism: uncultured Verrucomicrobiales bacterium (assembly GCA_937969495.1). Classification (GTDB taxonomy): domain Bacteria; phylum Verrucomicrobiota; class Verrucomicrobiia; order Verrucomicrobiales; family Akkermansiaceae; genus Oceaniferula. The sequence goes on from CALBVY010000006.1 coordinate 436, forward strand.
GTGGGCGGCGATTTTGTAGGTGATCACGCCTTCACGGACGTCATCTCTGTTCGGTAGGCCGAGGTGTTCTTTTGGGGTGACGTAGCAGAGCATAGCACAGCCATACCAGCCGATATTAGCGGCGCCGATGCCAGAGGTGATGTGGTCATAGCCAGGGGCGATGTCTGTGGTGAGGGGGCCGAGGGTGTAGAAGGGGGCTTCATGGCACCATTCTATCTGCTTCTGCATATTTTCTTCAATGAGCTGCATGGGTACGTGGCCAGGGCCTTCGTTCATGACTTGGCAGCCTTTAGCCCATGCGCGGGTGGTGAGTTCTCCTTGCACCTCGAGTTCAGCGAGTTGGGCGTAGTCGTTAGCATCGGCAATGGAGCCGGGGCGGAGGCCATCGCCGATGGAAAAGGAAACGTCATAAGCTGCGCAGATGTCGCAAATTTCATCCCAATGGGTGTAGAGAAAGTTCTCTTGGTTGTGGTGAAGTGCCCATTTCGCCATGATGGAGCCGCCGCGTGAGACGATGCCAGTCATGCGGCGTGCGGTGTGTGGCACGAATCTCTTGAGTACGCCGGCGTGGATGGTGAAGTAGTCCACACCTTGTTCTGCCTGCTCGATGAGGGTGTCACGGTAAAGCTCCCAGGTGAGGTCTTCGATCTTGCCGTTGACCTTTTCTAGTGCTTGGTAAATAGGCACGGTGCCGATGGGGACAGGGGAGTTACGCAGGATCCATTCGCGAGTGGCATGGATGTTTTTTCCGGTGGAGAGATCCATCACGGTATCCGCGCCCCATTTGGTGGCCCAGCGCATTTTCTCCACTTCTTCATCAATGGTGGAGGCGACAGCGGAGTTACCGATATTAGCGTTGATCTTTACGAGGAAGTTACGGCCGATGATCATGGGCTCGTTTTCTGGGTGATTGATATTGGCAGGGATGATGGCGCGGCCACGGGCGACTTCGCTTCTGACAAACTCTGCGGTGATGAGCTTGGGTATTTCTGCACCATAGGTCTGGCCGGGGTGCTGGTGGTTCATCACGTTACGCGATACCTGTTTCATCGGGTCAATTTCAGAAGGGCGAGGCATTTCGTAGCCAGCAGGTGTGGAGTTCTGCTTTCTGACAAAGTCTTTAATCTGCTCTGAGGCATCATCGGGGAGTTCGTCCAGAGTGGGGTAGCGATCGTGGATGGTTTTAAATTCTTCAATACGGCCGTTGTTTTCGCGGATGGCGATGTATTCCATCTCAGGAGTGATGATGCCTTGATCTGCATACCATTTCTGCGTGACGGGGTGGGATGTGGCTTTGAGGGGCTTACGCTTGAGTCCAGGGTATTCCTTTAGTTTGTTTTTAGCGGCTTTATTTTCGTTGTATTTCTCAGCGTGTTTCTCAGAGAGGTAGCCATTGTCTGCGGCGGTGATTTCACGGCCTGAGTATTCTTCTACGTCGGCTCGATCCATGATCCATGATCTGCGTAAGGCAGGGAGTCCTTCACGGACATTACCTTTGAATTTTGGATCACCCCATGGGCCTGAGCAATCGTAGACGCGGATAGGGGAGTTCTCTTCAATGATGCCATTGGGGTGTTCCGTGTTAGAGAGGCGAATTTCACGCATAGGCACCTTTACGGAGGGGTGGATTTTACCTTCTACATAAATACGGGTGGAGTTAGGGAAGATGGTAGGGTCTTTCTCAAGTGCGGCGAGTTCCTCTGAGTTATCGATGTCTTCGATGAAGTTACCCGTGTAGTCTGAGCGTTGGTGAGAGTTCTCTGGAGTGATATTGTCGATCATTGGTTAGATTGTGGTTAGAAATAAAAAACCGCTGTGGTGATGCACAACGGTTGGGGGGGCGGATTTCTTCGAGGTGAAAAATGCGACTCCCTTCGTCGGTGCTAACCGTGGCAGGTTCGGAGGATGTTGACCGCGCGCCGGCTGTTCTCAGTCTTGCGATCGTAAGACTCTCCTGTCGTTGTTTCTAAGGTGGCCACTATTACCCTAGAATCAAGGATGAATTTTCTGATCGATTCTTAGAGAGGCGATAATCAGCACTTGGGGATGGCGAGTTCACCCTCTTTACCTGAAGTGGCGGCGTGTGCTGATCTCGGGTGCATTTCAGGGTAGCGTAGAAGGAAGATCTGTGTAAAATTTTCAGCAGATAAATGGTGATTCAAAAGAAAAATGACAATGGCAGTGTGCGTGATGCTGTGAGGTTTTCGTATTTGCTCTGCTTGGCGGTGTTTCTTTTGTTGGCACCTAGTGGGCTGTATGGTCAGAATGTGCCAGTAGTTGCTGATGTGGCCTCTATTTCCGAGCCTTCTGTTGAGCCTGAAAAAGATGGCTTGGATGGATCCTTGCACGTGCGTCCTGATGCGCGGACAATGACACTCTCCATTCCGGCGCCACGAGGTCTCATTACAGATCGAGATGGTAAGCCGTTTGCGCAGACCAAGGTGGTTTGGTATCCAGCCTTGAAATTTCCTCAGTTTGAAAAAGCTGACCGTGCTTTTGTTATTGCGTGGGCAAGGAAGCGTTTGGCACTCGCTAATAGTCTTTTTAAGATCAACTGGAAGTTGCAGGATGAGGAAATCTGGCAGCACTATCGTCACCGCCGCTGGATGGTGAAACCTTATATATTTGTCGTGAGTGGAAGGCAGAAGCCGGATTTTGAAAATAAGCTCATGCCTGGTCTTATTTTACATCCAGTATACATGAGGCATTATCCAGAACGTGAAACTGGAGCGCATATGATAGGCTATGTGGGTAGTGCTGGGAAGTTAGAAAAAGGTCCGATTAACTATGGAGATCCGATATTTGAGCGAGCTGAAGGCCGTGCTGGACTAGAGAAGATCTTTAACGAAGTGCTTACCGGGCAAGAAGGTCTAATTCGGCGTGACTTTGAGGCCGACGGCACGGAAGTTTTGAATAAATACGAACGTCGTCCACGTCCAGGCGGCACAGTGGTAACGACACTTGATATGGAATGGCAGCAACATGCTGAGAAGGTTCTGAAGAGATATAGCTCGCGCGGTGCCTTTGTGGTGGTGGATATTCATACTGGTGAGGTATTGGCTATGGCCTCGCGCCCTGGATTTGATCTTAATGATTTTGTGCCTTATATCACCACAGATAAATATGCGGAGCTGCGGAATGATCCAGGAACACCGCTTTTTGCACGTGCTTATCAAGGAGCCTATCCTCCTGCGTCTACATTTAAGCCCGTGGTGGCTGTTACTGCATTGAGTAATAGGGAGATTTACAAGAATACCCTCATTGATTGCCCAGCAAAGATTAAGATAGGAAATCATTGGTTTAATAACTGGACTAAAGTGCCAGAAGGACCGATTAGTGTGAGAAGAGCTCTCGCGAGATCTTGTAACCCTTGGTTTTATAAGGTGGGTATGCAGACTGGACCAACTGCTTTTCTTTCCGTGGCGCGGCGTTTGGGCTTTGGTGCGAAGACTGGATTACCGCTAACAGGTGAGGCGGAAGGGTTGATTCCTACACACGAGTGGATGAGGAAAACTTATGGGCGCAAACTCATGGATGGTGATACGGCGAACTTATCCATAGGGCAGGGGGTGATGCTGGCCTCTCCTTTGCAGGTTGCTCAAGCTATGGCGGGGATTGCCAATGGTGGGGTTCTCCTTAAGTTGCGCCTCGTTAAGCAGGTGCAAGATGTTAGTGGGCGCGTTCTTGTTTCTAATCAACCAGAAAGGAGGAATTATCTTAACCTTGATCCTGATTCTGTTAAGATCGTACAAGAAGGTATGATGCAGGTGGTGCACTCCAGTTATGGTACTGGAAAACGTGCGAGTCTAAGCTATACAATACTATGCGGAAAAACTGGAACAGCTCAGTGGGGGCCAAAGAGCAAGCAGCAACGCCTTGCATGGTTCTCTGGTTTTTTCCCTCTTAAGAACCCACGTTATGCTTTTGCCGCTCTCTATGAAGGGAAGCCGCACGAGACCCTCAGTGGTGGCCGGATGGCGGCTCCAATGGTGCGTTCCTTTTTTGAGAATTTTAAAAAGGATATCAAAAAAGCGATCTCACCGCCACCTAAGGTAATGGTGATTGAAGAAGAGGAAGAGGAAGATGGTGGTGTGCTGGATTTGGAAAAGGTGCCTCGTGTCGTGCCCGTGGAGGAGCAAGAAGAGCAAGAAGAAGAGGAGGAGGGGCTTATACCAAATGATGAGCCGCGGCCATTGCGTGCTGTGCCAGTGGAGGAGGATCCATCTGATCCAGAGTCTTAGGAATTAAGGCTTGAGTGTGAACTCCATACGTAAAAAGGCACGATCTGCATGATCGGGCAGATTTCTTATCGGGAGCTGTGCCTCGTGTGTGCCATTATTAAGGTCTAGCAACCAATTATTAGGAAGTTCCAGCCAGTTGCTGAGATCGGTGGAGTACTTGATCGATCCATCGGCTAGGCGCAAGGCTTCAGTGTTAGGGGTGTATTTTAATGTTAGGTAGTTGCTGCCATTGATCGATTTTACTGTAGAGTTGTGTGTGTAATCGATGCTTTGAGGCTCTAAACCGAGAATATATTCACCGAGATTAGGGATGCCGTCGCCATCTGGATCTGCGGTCATTGAGGTGTTGCTGAGCCCCTTGGTGGATGCCCAGTCCAAATACGGTTGATCGGGATTAAGTTCTAGTAAATCAGTGAGGATTTCTCTACTTTCAAGTTTTTCAATGGAGCTTCCCGTGGCGGTGTTGAGCGCATCTAATAATATATTCGCCATGATTGCTTGGCCGTTGGTAGAGGGGTGAAGCCCCTGCCAGCAGAATAGGTATTGTGGCCGGTTATCCTCATTGGGATCGGTTCCTTTGATCATTTGGTGGCCGCCAATGTAGATGGGGTCTGAGGAATAGAGCATATCCGTTAGGTTGGAAATAGGAGCGAGCGTTAGATTCCGATTAAGCGCTAGTGCTGCAACGGCAATATTGAGATCGTTGATGATGGCTGTGGCGTTGGCGCGTTTACTAGCATCGGGGTGATCTGCCATAATATCAGGTGTGGTGCCAAGGTCTGGAATGTTGGCGAGGATAATAGGCACGGCGGCATTGAAGTCTTTGATTTCGTCAATGATCTCGCCAAGGTTACTGATTACTTGAGTGATGAAGGAAGTTGCAAAAGCATCTTCAGGTAAAGCATTATAAAGATCGCCATATTGGAAGTTCACATCATTGCCGCCCACCATCACGATGACGGCATCCATATCCTCGTAAGTATCTCTCATGGCTGATCTTGTGGGGAAGGCGAGGATATCGAAGTCGGGATCAAGCGGATTAATACCAGGATTAAGAATAGCCATCCACTTTTCAGTATCATAGCCAGGAATGCCAAAATTATAGGCGTATCCAGCTTGTCGCCAATCGCTATAGCCAAAAGGCCACGAGTCTTCGTAGTCGCCGAAATCAAGATCTGAGGGGCGTTGTTCTGCGAGGATTTCTACCCAGTTCTTTGTGTTGGCAGAACCGGGTATTAGTAAGGCAGATGATGGTGCGGAGAAGGTGAATTCGAAGTAGTATTCTTCCGTCAGACTATCGCCGATAGTCATGACTTTTAGCTGCGCACTGAGAGGTGTGTGTAGCATACTAGTGAACAGAGTAAAAAATACCCCGCTAGTGAACTTCCCCCAGAAATGCATAATGGAATGATAAACACAAAATTCTCTCGAAGCAAGTAGGCTGAATGAGGAGGTTCAAAGAGAAAGCGTTGCTCAAAAAGAGTTTTTACATCATGGTTTGTCTGCAAGTTGATACTTGATCATGAGCGATGAACATTCAGGAGGTGATGCAGATGCCACCCATTCACAAGATCCCAGAGCTATAGGAGAGACGAGATCTAGCAGGCATCCTTTTATGCGTAAGATGATGGGGCTTTTGCTGACGGGGCTTGCCGCTGTGGTGCCTGTTGTGGGCACGGTTTGGCTGCTTATTCTTATTTACAAGATTTTGCTTAAGGTGGGAGATTTAATGATTAGGCTTTTGCTTAAGGCTCTTAATCTACTGCGTTCTGGTGAGGAGCTTACATCAGAGAGTTTTGCTTTTTATGGATCAAATATGGTGCGGTTTCTTATTCCGGTGATGTTGCTTTTTTTGATCGGTTTTGCTGTAGCGAATCGGCCAGGCCGTAAAGTTCTCCACTGGATGAATCAGGCTATGGAGAGGATTCCGTATCTTGGTTTTATCTACTCAGCTCTTAAACAATTTGTTGATGCGTTACGTAATCTTGGTGGAGATCGGAAGTTTAAGAGTGTAGCGTATGTAGAATATCCAAGTCCAGGTTGTCGGATGTTAGGGTTTGTTACTGGGAACTATCATGATGCTCAGACAGGTAAGGACGTGACGACGGTATTTATGCCCACGAGTCCCAATCCCATGACGGGCTTTGTCATTATTATTGATGACGAGAGGGTTCACGATAGTCAAATGACTCTAGAAGAGGCGAGTAAGATGATTCTATCTGCGGGGCTGGTGGCGCCTGTATCCTTTCAATCTGGTTCGAGCTAGCGCTTTTACTCGGAGGTGTATACACCCTTCAAATAATCTGCAGCGACATCTTCTACCTCGCTGAGTGAGGAGACATGACATAGCCGCTGACGTAGAGGTTTGGCACCAGGGAAGCCTTTGCAGTAAGTCATTAGGCGTGAACGCATGGCCATGATAGACTGCCGTTCATTCCCGTAGCGGTCTGATTTTACCGCCATACGGCAGTGGCGAATAATCATGTGCCATCGTTCGGTAACGGCGACTGGTTCTGGGTGTTTTCCTGTTTCAAGGTAGTGTTTGGCCTCGCGGAATACCCAAGGGTTCTGCATGGCGGCACGGCCTATCATTACTCCTGATACGGCTGTGTTCTCGCGTCGATTTTTAACATCCTCACCACTTTTGATATCACCATTTCCCACGACAGGGATGGAGACTTCACGTGCGCAGGTATCAATGACGTCCCAGTTAGCCTCGCCTCGGTATGCCTGTGCGCGGGTGCGACCATGGATAGAGATCGCCTGCATACCTTCCTCTTGTAAGATTTTACAAACTTCTGGAGCATTGATGTGGTGATCATCCCAGCCGATTCTAATTTTTGCGGTTACGGGGACAAGATCCCCTACGGCTTTTGCTACGCCTCTAGCTACAGTGGCTAAAGAATGACAGTCCTTGAGTAATGAGGAGCCGCCGTTTTTTGCCACCACTTTATTGACAGGGCAGCCGAAGTTGATGTCGATGAAGTCTGGTTGTTTCCAATCGATGATTTTTTTAGCGGCTTCTCCCATACGTTCCCCATCACCTCCAAAGATCTGAACACCACAAGGGCGCTGCTCATCGGTAAATTCCGTGTATTTTCTTGTCCTGTCATCTTGTCGGATAATGCCCTCTGCGGAGACAAACTCAGTGACCATCACGTCCGCGCCTAGCTCTTTACAGATCGTGCGGAATACCACGTCTGTTACGCCTGCCATGGGAGCGAGGTAGAGTGGGAATGCGTTTTTCGAAAACCAAGGGAGCGTAGACATGGCACATTGGGGCTAATTTTTGAGGGAGAGCTTTAGATAGTGGCTCTTGATGGTTTGTCAAGATGCCATGTGCTCTGGAAAGCTCACCTTTAAGGCTATGCGATAAAGAGACTTTTTGACTGTTATTAGGTAAAGAATTTTTGTGGTCTTATGTGACAATAGACTCTATGAACAATGGAATGAATCCTGACGGCTGCAAAGAATATGTGATTGGTAGTGTTAGGTGTCAGGTCTCTCAGGATGCTGATCAGGCGGCTGTATTGGTAGCTCAGCGTATTGCGCAAATTATTAGAGAGAAATCTGAAGCGGGGGAACCGGCGGTGCTGGGCCTTGCAACAGGCTCTACACCTGTGCCAGTTTACCAAGAGCTGATCAGGATGCATCGTGAGGAAGGGTTAAGTTTTCAGAATGTACATAGCTTTAACTTAGATGAGTATTATGGGCTGAAAAAGGATCATCCTGAGAGTTATCAGAGCTACATGCAGGCGCAGTTGTTTTCTCATGTCGATATCCCACAGGATCAGGCGCATGTGCCAGATGGTATGATTGCCAGGGAGAATGTGGAAGAGTCTTGTCGGAAATATGAAGAGGCTATTGAGGCATGTGGAGGCTTAGATTTCCAACTACTGGGGATTGGGCGAACTGGTCACATTGGCTTTAACGAGCCAGGATCGCAGGCGAATTCGAGAACGCGTTTAATTACTCTAGATCCTGTGACGCGGATTGATGCTGCAAGAGACTTTGTGGGCTTAGAAAATGTTCCTCGTGCAGCCATTACGATGGGGGTGGGGACTATTTTGAACGCTCGTGAGATTTATCTGCTTGCGTGGGGGAGAGGTAAGGCTTCGGTGATTCGTAAGGCACTTGAGGAATCTCCTACCGAAGACCTCCCTGCTAGCTTGCTGCAGGGACATCAGAAAATTATTTTCGCTCTGAATGCCATGGCTGCTTCAGAGCTTACCTGCGTTCGTTCTCCGTGGACCAATGGTCAGGTTACTTGGTCTGAAGCCATGATTAAGAGGGCAGTGCACGGCTTATCTCATAAAGTGGGTAAGCCGATCCTTAAACTCGTCGATAGAGACTACCAGCTTAATGGTCTCGAGGAGTTATTAAGCCTCTATGGCTCTGCTTATGAGTTGAATATTTTGGTCTTTAAGAGGACTCAGGCAACGATTACTGGGTGGCCTGGAGGTAAGCCAGCAGCAGATGATCGCTCTAGGCCTGTGCCATCTGATCCTACGGAAAAAAGGATTGTGATTCTAGCTTCAGAGCCTGGCGTGGAGTGTTCACCGCTGGGTGGGACATTGAACCGTCTGCAGAAACAGGGACATCAGGTAAGTATTGTTTATTTAACATCAGGCGGTCTAACGGTAAGTGGCGATGCGGTGAATCGCCTCCAGAATCTTTTAGCCATGATTGCAGAGAGCGGCGGAGTGCTTCAGTCTTCTGAGAATTTAAGTTCTGGTCTTTTAGAATTGGTGAAAAAAATTAGTGATGAAGCCACTACGGAGCAGGCTATACGATCATTAATCCGGAAGCATCATAGTGCTTTGGCGATGAGTGCTCTGAATCTATCTGAGTCCACACATCACTTAAGTTTACCATTTTATGAATCAGGTGGTTATCGGAACTTTGCTCCCAGTGATCAGGATAGAGAAGTCTTTTTGACATTATTAAATAAGCTTCAGCCTCATCAGATCTATGTCAGTGGTAAGATGTCAGACCCTAGTTCCCTAGAGGGTGTCTGTTGGCAGCTTTTTGAAGACACCATGTCCGATTGGGGAGAGTGGAAAAATACCAATCAAATTTGGCTTTTCCGTGAGGGTGGAGATAGATGGGAGAGTCATGAAGTTGATATGGCAGTTCCTGTGAGTCCAGATGAGCGGGCGCTTAAGGAAGTGGCTATGGCTAAGTATCCGGTGGAAATCTTTTTAGATAAAATGGATGGTGCATTACGTGTGGCCAATGATTATGATGATCTCGGATTACCTGAATATGAGGAAATTGAGGCATTCCAGCTTCATAAACCAAGTATCACGGCATGAGAGCACAGGTAACAAATGTAGAATCTCTCCATCGGCAGTTAGAACAACGTTCTGAGCTGTCTGAGGTGGAGCTGGAGTTAAATGGAAATAAACATCCAATCTTACTCCCCAGTAGTGGCCAACTTGATGCGCAAGATGAGATATATCTGCTGCAGCGTGCCTCCACCTTACGATGGATGATGGGGCCTGGAATGATGTCAGTGAGTGGGCATAGTGGCGCGGAGACATTGCTTAACGAGGCCTGCGAGGAAAAAGGTAAATTAGAGTTTGAGGCAAAGTTATTTGCTGATCTAACTGTTCCTCCGTCGCCAGAAGATACGCCTGCTGGTGATGGGGAGTGTCATCTGTTTATTGATATTGGTGGCAGCTCTATTAAGGGGGCATTTTTTAGTAACAAACAGCTTTCTAGGCAGCTTTCTCAAGCTTGGGAGCCATTCCGCTACACTCAGATGGATGAGCTCTTAAGGGAGCTGGAGCTATTTCTTAGCGGGTTACAAGGGGAGCGATCTGCTGGTTCGGTGAGTCATGTGGCAATTTCCTGCGCTGGATTATGTCGGGGTGGTGCGCTGCTGGCTTCTACCCTTACGCAGGGTATGTCTTTTGATAATGAGAACTGTTATGATCCATGGTTTCTTAAGAAGCTGATGCGGCGTCAGTTCCCTACTGCATCATTCCGCTTACTTAATGATGGTGAGGTGACAGCTCTGCCTCACCGTGATCAGGCGCCCTTTGGTAAACGCTGTGTGATTAGTTTGGTCATGGGGTCTAACTTAGGTGGGGGGTATTATTCCATGCCTCGGATGGATGCTGTGCATGAGCTTGGATTTATGCCGTTTTTATTAGGTTCTGGACTTAGAGATGAGTGGTCAGGGTATGAGGGAATTGCCAGTGAAGTATTTTCTAAAAAGGGATTACTATGGATAGCTGGGCAAAATGGCTATGTTGTTCCTGAGGGAGGCTCTGAAAGAGCTGTGATTGATCAGTTACATACAGATCTCCGGCATGGGCTTGTAAAAGCCAGAATTGTGTTCCAGAAGTTAGGGCAGTTTCTAGCACCTTTTGTATCGTACCTTCAGCGTTATTATGATATCGATGAGGTGTTGTTATCAGGGGGTATTCTTACCTCTGATGTAGTGGATGAAATGCGCGCGCCCTATCACTCTGCGTTTGCTGACCTTGGTGGTGATGAGGCTCCGCCACTACGTATGCTTGTTGTGCCGGGTGTATTGCCTGAGTATAATCAAGTTTGGAGTTTAGCCTTAAACTACTTTGCTGAAAATTCATGAATAATTCGATTAGTTTAAAAAATTCTGGAGCCTCTTGTGTATTTCCTCGCGGTGGTGGAGTGAAAGCAACGCATCTAGGTATTGGTGCTCACGCTGATGATTTGGAAATTATGGCCTACCACGGCATCGCGACGTGTTATGAAGATGAAGAAAATATTTTCTCTGGTATCACTGTGACCAATGGTGTGGGAAGCCCCCAGAGTGAGGCTGAGCGTCTGGATACTGAAAAGTTACGCTGCGTGCGGCAGGAGGAACAAATTGCTGCTGCAGAAATGGGGCGTTATGGTTTTATGGCTCAGCTTGATTATGAGAGTGCTGCTGTTAAAGACCCAGATAACCAGTGTGTTGTGGATGAAATCTATCATCTGCTAGAGATGGCACAACCTAAGGTAGTGTATCTGCATCAACCTGCGGATAAACATCCTACCCATATTGGGGTGTTACGCGCGAGTGTGGAAGCTCTCCGGAGATTAAGCCCTGATTCTCGACCTGAACGAGTTTATGGCTGTGAGGTTTGGAGAGATTTGGATTGGTTACCAGATACGCAAAAAATTTATCTGCCTACGGATGCTTATCCTGATTTAGCATTAGAAATCATTGCTCTTTTTCAGAGTCAGATCCGTGCTGGTGTGGCTTATGACCGTGGTGCTATTGGGCGGCGAGTAGCTAATGGTACATTTGCGGATCCCCACGTGGTAAAGGATGGAGAGTCATTCACGTTGGCGATGGATTTGATGCCTGCGGTAAATGGTGATGTTACGCTGAAGGAAATGGCATTACGAGAAATTGAAACATTCTCGCAGAGTGTTGAGGATATCTGGGCGTAGTCTCTAGCTCTATTCTTGAGCTTTCGTATCTTCAGATATTACCGTTGCTTCGGAGTCTTCAGGGGGGGATTCTGCTTCTGGGGTTTCAGCTTCTTGTTTCTTGCCACCGTTTTCGAGTAAGTCGGCAATTTCTTGCTGTACATTTTCTACTTCAGATAGTGGTATATTAGGATCTTTGACAATGAATACATCCCCAGTTTTCCGGTGTTCATAGATGCGGATAATGCCTGTGGCAGTGGGTTGTGAGTCTGCTTCTACGAGTAACTTTTTTCTCTCTAGCATAACGGCGAGAATGTAGCGTGCATTCTCTGTGTGCTCTTCATCTTCTTCAACGAGCCTGCGGAGGAGATCTTCAGGGCTTTCATCGGTGACTTCCACTTCCTCCTCTTTGACGGGCGCTTGGTAAATACTGCCCCAGAAGGAAAAAGGCTGCTCGGCGTCTTCGGCTCGGCTTTCCCAAGCTTCTTCACTGAAGTCCTTCCGTAAGTAGCCACTAGACTCAGGATCGGGGAAGAGAGCAGTGTAGAAAGATTCACCATCAGTAAATTTTTTTTCGGTCATGCTGCAAGCATGTGCGCGGGATTTGATCGACCACGGTTCGTTGAGTGCCATGAATGGAGTTTCAAGTTACAAGTTTGAAGTTTCAAGTGGAATGAGCAGCTTGAGGGGCTTTTTGTAAGACAAAATGAAAAAGGTATGTAAAATAGGGGTGTGGATGACATCACAAAAATCCCAGAGAATATGGTGCAAGGGCAAGTAATTATCAAGAAATCCAGAGCTTTATGGCTGGTGGCCTTGTTTGGCGGGCTGTCGCTGCTTACGGTAGTTGCATTTGCCAGCTTTTACTACTTTGTCTCAAAGCCAGCTGCCGCTCCAGTGCAGAAGTTAGCAGAGGCCTTATCTGGAGTGCTGGGCACAGAGGTTGTGGTTAGTGGTTCGACAGCGGTGCTAGAGAAATCTGAGATTGGTGAGCTGGCTCTGGTGCAGCGGAAAACTCAGGCAATTACAAAATTTCAGACCAAGTGGATGGGGAGCAGTAAGCTCTTGATTGTGCGTGGAGATTTTCTTGTGAAGGCAGGCTTTGATCTTAGCGAGGGTGGCCAGTGGGGGATTTTGGAAGGCGCGGTTAATGGACCGCTACCTGAGGGGAAGGTGTTGAGTGTTGAGCCGATTGGGGATTTTGAAATTTATTACGCAGAGAGTGGTACGTTAAACCGACTTAGCCCTGGAGATCACGCGAGTGCATTTAATTATCTCAAAAAACAGGCACGCTATGACGCGGAACGCAGTGATATTGGGCAAGAAGCTGAACGCGCTCTTATGCGCCGGATCAATGACCGGATGCATGGTGCTGGGGAGAGAGTTCAGTGGCAGGAGCAATTACCCTAATGTGATAAGGGGTTATCTCCAGAGGCATCACCTAAGTGTGAGAGCTCTTGAGGGAGGAATTTTTTGAAACGTGTTTTATCAATCGCTTTCATATAAGCTTCTTGGGGGGAAACCATATTGGTTTGGAGTTTTTCCCAGATGGCTTCGTCCATGAACTGCATTCCTTCCGCTTTACCACCGATGATGACATCGTAGAGCTTTTGGGTAGCACCTTCACGAATGATCGCGGACACGGCTGTGTTAGCAAACATGATCTCGTTTACAGCAGTTCGCCCAGGCTTGTCTGAGCGTTTCATGAGCAGCTGGGCGACAACACCGCGCAGTGATGCTGCAAGCATGGTGCGCACTTGGCTCTGCTGATCGGCTGGGAAAACATCCACGATACGATCAACGGTCTTACGCGCGTTGTTTGTGTGCAGGGTGCCAAATACTAACAGTCCTGTTTCGGCCGCTGTGAGTGCGAGGGAGATAGTTTCTAAGTCACGCATCTCACCCACGAGTACGATGTCAGCATCCTCCCGTAGTGTGGCACGTAGTCCATCGGCAAATGATGATGTCTGAATAGGTACCTCTCGCTGAGTGATGATGGATTTTTTATTCCTATGAACGAATTCAATAGGCTCCTCAATCGTGATGATATGACGATTAAAGTTGGTGTTAATATAATCGATTAATGCCGCGAGGGTTGTTGATTTTCCAGATCCAGTGGGACCAGTGACAAGCACGAGGCCAGAGCGCATGTGGCCGAACTCTTTGATCACAGCAGGTATATTGAGATCTTCGAGGGTGGCGATTTCTGTGGGGATGAGGCGGAATACAGCAGCAAGGCCGTTTTTCTGTTTTAAGTAGTTACAGCGGAAGCGTGACTCCTCATCCATGGAGTAGGCAAAGTCCAAATCACCCGTGTCCAAGTAGATTTGAAACGCCTTGGGATCACAGATTTCCTCAAGTAGCATGTGGATACGCTCCTTCGTGAGGAGCTCTTGGTCTGGGATGATGGAGACAGCTCCGTGAACGCGTGTTTTTGGATATTCACCTTCGCTAAGGTGAAGGTCTGATCCGCCAGTGTCGACGAGGTATTTGAATAAGACATCAATTTCGGCCATGATGATAGAAAATGTTAGGTTGGTGAAGTTTGGTGATCTTACAGGCTAAAGAATTCCCGCATCTGTGCTTTCTCTTCACTACGGAAGAGGATCTCTTCTTGGGTGACTGTGCCTTTGGTATAGAGTTTCTGCAAGGAGTCATCCATGGTGATCATGCCTACGTTTTTACCTGTTTGCATGATTCCAGGGAGCATATAAGTTTTCCCCTCACGGATACAGTTAGAAACGGCGGGGGTGTTGACTAGGAGTTCAATGGCGAGCTCGCGGCCGGAGCCATCTGCTTTGGGGACAAGCTGCTGGGAGATGATTCCGCGGAGTGATTCAGAGACCATGATCCGGATTTGGTCACGTTGATCTACTGGGAATACATCGAGAATACGGTCAAGAGTTCGTGGGGCATTACCTGTATGGAGGGTGGCGAGAACGAGGTGACCAGTTTCTGCTGCTGTTAGTGCGAGTGAAATGGTTTCCAGATCGCGCATTTCACCGACTACGATGATATCAGGATCTTCTCGTAATGCGCCGCGGAGTGCTTTGGGGAAAGATTCTGTATGTGTATGAACCTCACGCTGGTTGACGTGGCAATTTTTTGAATCCAACACATATTCGATGGGGTCTTCTAGGGTGAGGATGTGGTCTTCACGATCGGTATTAATAAAATCAGCAATGGCAGCGAGAGTGGTAGATTTCCCTGAGCCAACGGAGCCTGTGACGAGAAGGAGGCCGTTTTGGTAGCGAGTGAGTGGAAGTAGAGACTCCATCGGGAGGCCTAATTCTTCCATGGTTCGGACTGTGGTATCGATGATACGGAAACAGATGTTATACCCGAGGCGTTGTTTGACAACGGAGGCACGAAAGCGTCCTAATTCGCTTTGGTAGGCGAAGTCAACATCCCCCTTGTCGCTTAAGCGTTCCCACTGTTTTTCGGTGAGGAATGAGTGGGTTAGCTTTTCAACTTCTTCGGCAGTTAGCGGGGCTGCGTCTTCCCAAATGGGTTGAAGCTGGCCAAAGCGTCGCCATGCGGGTGGATAGGCTGTGGGGAGGTGGATATCAGAGCATCCATACTCGATTCCTACTTCTAAATATTGATCAACGTGGTCATAGACCGGAATATTTGACATGATTGTGATGAAATAACTAAGTTCATTTCAATCTGACAGAATCCCTTATCTTGGAAAGAGGGAATTTCAGGAAAATGGACTTATTATCTAGTGCCGTAAATAGACCAAGGCACCAGGGGCGTGAACTATAGCCCAATCATGGTGACTACTTCATCTCGCGTGAAGATACTGGGATCCTCTGCCACGGCAGAAAGGGTCTCTAGCATGACAAGCTCAGAGAGTTCTGTTTCCTCCGTGAAGTTGTCCACAGGAGTGATTGTATCAGGGGAAGTGGTGATATCTTGAGTGGCTTTCTCAGCTGTTTGCGGTGTGCTAGGAGAGGGGATAAGCTGCCATGCTGTGAAGGTTACGGCACAAGCTATGGCGCCAAAAGTCAGTCTAGGTGCTGTGCATGCAGATAGGAAACGTGCCAGTAGGCTAGGGGGTTCTTTTTCCAGCTGCCGTGCCGTGCGCACTACATTACGTGCGAAAAAAACATTCTCCTGTGGGCTGCTGGCTTCATTGAGTAGCTTCCAGAGTGGGTCTGAAGCAGTCCATTCCTCCTCAGTTGCGTTAGCGGTATCTGAGTGGGCTGAAGTAGATGTTGATTGTGATTGATCTGCTTTCATGGCGCTTATTAAACTACAATTTTATCAGATAGTTGCATGTTTTTGAGAAAAAATTACACGCCTCGTTTGCTGCCCCAAAGTTGAATGTGGAGGCGATCACTGAAGCGGTAGTTTTTATCACGGCATAGCTCAGCGAGCCAAAGCCGACGCTTTTGCAGGGCGGCATCGTCGCGCCCTTCTGGCATGAGTAGAATGCGATGCTGTGGTAAATTATACTCTGTTCTGATGGCTTCCACCTCTGTGAGGTCATGTTCACTGGCGATGACGAATTTGAACCATGACTTGGGGGATTTGGCAAAAAAGGCTAGGGCTTCGCTGCGGAGTCGGTTTTTAGCACGATTACCAGAGTTCTCAAGTTTGGGTGAGATGTTATATTGATGAATCCATTGATCGAATTCTGCACTTGGAGCGATGGTGCCATTGGTTTCGATCTCGAAGTGGTAGTCTGAGCGTTTTTCGAGTAGGGCGCGCATCAGCTCTTGCCATGCTGAGTCTTGCAAGAGCGGTTCGCCACCGGTGAGAATAACACGTGGACATTGGTATGAAGCGACTTTTTCTGCCACATCTTTGATTGCTACTTCGGTGAGGTAGTCTTTTTTCTGAAATTTTTGGTAGCTGGGATCGGCGTCATTTTCGTGTGGCCATGGTGTGCCGGCCCAGTTCCAAGTGTAGTCTGTATCACACCAACGGCAGTGGAGGTTACATAAGGAGGCTCTGATAAACACAGATGGATATCCACTGCTGACGCCCTCGCCTTGAATGCTGTGGAAGATCTCTGCTGCACCATTTAGGCGTGCAAGCTTCAGTGTAGTGGCGGCCATGCTGGGAATAGATGATCGGGAGGCTAAACTTTGAGTTGGGGGATGACGCGTTCGAGGAGTTTTTTGGTAGCGATGATGCCATCGTGCTCAGAGTGTTTTTCACCAGCGTATTCAATGCCGATGTAGCCCTTGTAGCCAGCGGTGGCTACCAGCTGCATGGCCTTGAGGTAGTCGGTTTGCACTTCGTCTCCAGCGTTGTTAAACTCATTACTTTTTGCACTAACGCCTTTAGCATAGGGCATGAGCTCTTGGATGCCCTTGTATCGATCATAGCTATGGAAATTTCCGAAGTCAGGGAGAGCTCCGCAGTTTTCCATGTTTACTCTTTGGAGAACGTCAGCTAGCCAAGCTCCGTTAGAAGAGAGTCCGCCGTGATTTTCTACGATGATATTGATCTCAAAGTCTTTGGCAAATGTGCTCAGGCTTATGAGCCCATCGATAACATTTTTGGCGAGTTCTTCTTTGTTTTTCTGCGGGCCTCCTGCATTGACTCGGATCGAGTGACAGCCGAGAAATTTGGCTGCCTCTACCCATTTTTTGTGGTTTTCCACAGTTTGGACGCGTGTTGCGGGATTCTTAGCTCCTAGTTGCCCCTCGCCGTCACACATGATGAGTATGTTCTTAACGCCTTCTCCGTCGGAGCGGCTCTTGAGATCTTTGAGGTAAGTCATGTTTTTTGCCTGCTTTTTGAAGAAGCTATTGACGTATTCCACTCCGAGGATGCCGAACTTATCTTTGGCATATTTTGGGAAATCGATATTTTTTAGTTCACCCTTTTTGATTGTGCGGTGGAGTGACCACTGTGCGAGAGAAAGTTGAAATCTAGGTTCGGTATCATCTTTCTCTGCATGGTGATCGGCAAAGCAGGGGAGGCGGCTTCCTGTAACGGCGGCAGTGGCTGTTATGGCAGTTTTGATAAATCCTCTGCGCGTATGATTCATGGAGATATGCTAAAGCTTGGTGGATTCCGTGCAAGCTATTTGGTGGTTATTGATCTGAGAATATTTCGTGTAAAATCCAATGCATAATCTGGCTTAACGTGCTAGAGCATAGTGCATGAGTATTATTACTAAGCGGGGTGACGATGGCGATACGGATGCCATGTATGGTGGACGTCTTTCTAAGAATGCGCCAGAAGTCGTCGCCTGTGGCGATGTGGATGAGCTGAATGCGGCTCTGGGGTTACTCCGTGTTTGTGATTTACCAGGTGAGATTGTTGAGCAGATCGATAGTATTCAAGGTCACCTCGTGGCGTTGATGGGGCTTCTTTCCGTGCCTGCGCACAAACGCGAAAAGTATCTGGCGGATGGATTTCCCTCCCTTGGTGTCACTGATGTTGATTGGTTAGAGGAGATTGCGGTGGAGATGCCAGCCAAGCTAAATGGATGGGCCCGGCCAGGTGCTAGTGGGGGAGAACCGGCGGCGAGGATGGATATGGCACGTACGGTTTGCCGTCGGGCCGAGCGCAGTGCTTGGGCTGTGGAGGGTGTTTCCTCTGAAGCGTGCCGTTTTCTCAATAGGCTTTCAGATGTGCTATGGCTCTGGGCGCGGAAGCTGGAGACTGAGGCTTAATCTCGTATGTGAACAAGCTAGCCGTGGATAAGTAAGAAAAAACGCATCGGCCAGACAGCTACGGCGGCAGCAATCACAAGCATAGCAATAGCAGCGAGGAGCCATTTCCAGCCACGTCTTGTACCCCAGCATGCCCAGAGGCCAACCAATAGACCAAAGGCCATACCCGAGATATGAGCTGTGTTTCCGATCGGGAGCATACCGCTTCCAGAGAGGATAAAACAGATACCCTGCCAGATTAGAAACCACCGCAGTGTGGAGCCGTTAAAACCTTCCAGAAACCCGGTGAAGCGTGGCCAGGCACCCCACATAAAGCCCCCCATGGCGTAGACAACTCCAGAAAAACCTATCCCTCCAGAGGGTGCCATTATTATCTGCCACCCTGAGCTTACGAAGGCTGCCAGCACAAAGAAACCCAGTGTTTTGGCACTCCCTAGTCCTCGCTCCATCAGCGTGCCAAAGCGCACTAGCCAATACATGTTAAAAAATACGTGCCACAGATCTAAGTGCACACATGCAGAGCTTACCAGCCCCCACCAGCGACCATCGATCAGGTCTTTTAGATTAGCAGCCCCCAACGTCCGAATCAGTGTCTGAAGGTCTATCCTATCCGCATCTCCACGGTTGAGTATCAGAAAGACTGCGGCGCACCAAAGTAGGATGCCATAGCTTACCACTGGTAGTAAATCGGGGAATCTCTCATAGAGCCGCGAACGGTAGGTAGGGCCAGCGTCTGCAGGATTATCTGGAGGAAATTGAAATTTCATAGAAAAGCTCATCGGTCCATCAGTGTGGGCTAGGGTAGGTTGATTTTGAGATGACAAATTACGTTTGCTATAGCGCTACGTTATATCCAGAACGAAGTTCTAACTTCGTGTCATATATTGTCGAGTAACTTTCGTGAGCTGTATTTTACTGAAAGTGTTTTTGTTTTGAAAACTATAGCGTTGACGGATCTATATGTTAGTTATAACAGTCAATTTTATGCAAACTTGGATACGTCTTCTGCAAGCGAGTGTTGTTCTTGCAGGCCTAGTGTTCTCTGCCGGATCTCTTTCAGCGCGTGTATTTACAGATAAGAAAGGAAATACCTATGATGGCTCAGTCGCCAATATGACCGATGACCAAATTACCCTCATGGTGCCCAGTAAAGGAAAGTTTTATAAAATAGCGATCACTGACCTTTCCCCCGATGATCAAGCATACATCAAATCACTCAGAAATAAGTCTAAGCCAGATATTCAGAGAATTTCCAAGAAATCGAAGAGTGTTAGAAAACCTCAGCAGCCAACACAATTGCCGCAGAAGAAAAGGTCTGCTCATCCCGAGCTTCACCAAACATCTGAGCTTAAGGCGAAATACCGACTGACAGATAATTATCTGACGAAATGGCCCACCTTGGTATCCATCCCTAAGACTGTCCATGTCAGAGTGGTATCTCAGGATAAAGCCAAGAAACGCTACGTATATCATAGTCCCAGTTATGAATTTATTTGTGATGTAGCTCTTTCTACAACGATTATTGGTGAGTTTGGGCTTATGTTTGAAACAACCAGAGAATATTGTCGGCTACTACCCATTTCGAGTATGAAGGCACATGTGCCAAAAGGTCAAAAACGGCACCGTATTTTGCTATTTGAAAATGAAGGCGACTATGTCAAAAATGGAGGCCACCCAAGAGCCGCTGGAGTTTATATACCCAGTAAAGATATTATACTCGTTCCTCTCATATCAGTAGGCGTCAAGAAATTAAGCGGTGAGTACAACTATGATTACAATAGTTCTAACAAAGTATTAGTTCATGAGATCGTGCATCAGCTTACTGATGGAGAGTATTTTTCTGCTGGTGCTCGTGGCTGGTTTTCCGAAGGTCTAGCAGAGTATTGTGCGCAGACGCCTTACAGACGCGGAGATTTTTCTGTGCGAGGTGTTGAACGGGAGGTCAAGAACTACGTGGTGGGAACATCTACCCGTGCTGGTCTTGGTGCCAAAATAAATGCCCCGGATCTAGAGAGATTTATGCTTCAGTCGTATAGCAGTTTCACAGCCAATGGAGCTTATAATTACCGTTTGGGAACTTTATTGACGTATTACTTCTTTCATATGGAAAAAGATCGGAGAAATATCATCGCATTTCTGAAAGCTTTGAAAAAAGGTGAGACATCACAACGAGCACTCCAATATTTATTAAACGGTAGAAGTTTTGATCAACTAGAGCGAGATATAACCAATGCATGGAGTGCTTCAGGCATAGAGGTGCATTTTCAATAATGCCTATTGAAGCGATCAAAGATGATCGCAACGAGAAGAGAAAAGACAAGGGGTTTAACCTTGTTAGGTTGATCTTTCTAACTAAAAAAATACCATTCTTACGAATAGAGTATCAAAAAGCTAGCCAGTTGAACGTAAAGGTTTACTACAGAGGGCTGCATCTTTAAATCAAGCTCGTGGGGTGAATCTATAGCGACGCTACGTCATATTTACGCGTGCTTTTGATGTCGTTGATTTTCGTCAATAGAAACAGATAAAACGTTGACTTAGTATAATAAATGCATGTAGAAATTGTTTATGACAACACGCACAAATACTCAGTCTGTAAACTCGTTAGTAAAGTCTGTAGCTTGCATTGCAGCTGGAGCAGCGATTGCTCCTAAGTCCAATGCTGCTATCGTCTTAGCGAGCTCTGGTGGCGAATCGGCTACTGGTAGCGATTATTTAAATTTTTCACTTACTTTCGATTCTGGTAGCCCAGTCTTGAATATTACCACATCAGCGCCCACGAGCTGCACGGGTTTTTCTGTATTTTTCGATCCAGGATGCGGTGGACTATTGTATGCTTTTGGTTTTGATTGTGTGTCACAAATTTACAGAATGGGATGTGATTCATTTTTTACGGATCCTACAGTAGAAAACACAATCTTAGATGATACATCAGACTGGACCAATAACGCAGCGCTTTATGGGGCTTCGGCTGGTGAGACTTACACCTTCGGCTGGAGGCTTTCCGCTGATGGTACTTCAGACAATTATCATTATGGCTGGTCAACTGTGACGACTGGAAGCATCACAAATGATAGCACCGCATTTAACACTACCGTCAATGGGTCTATTACTCTAGGCGCTACTACAGTGCCTGAACCTAGCGGAGTGGCACTTTTAGCACTTGGCGGCATGGGGATTATAATGCAGCGTAAACGTCGCAACCAATGTGCCTAAAGGACTGCTAATCAATTAAGCATTTATTTTAAGAGGATATCAGATAATAATGATATCCTCTTCTTTTTTTAGCGATTATGTTTTCTTTTTCAGACTGGCCGCTAGTCTACCAAAGTTTGGCTCGTGAGCATAAGTGGTCAGAGATTCAGACGGCCTTGAGTGAAACTGATCAGAATACCTCAGATCCGCCTATTGAAGCGTATGTTTGCTATTTTCTCAAGGATTTCAAAAAGTCAGCTCTTCTAATAGGAGCATCTGAAAAAATAAAGCCCTTGATGGGAGAGGAGATACTTTTAAAAGCAAAAGTAGCTGAAGCCCTTAATGCTATCACCACTTCCTTAGAATGTTATGAGGCATATTTTGAGGAGGTAACTACGAATGTAGAAGCGCTCAAATCCTATGCTCAGCTTTGCCTGAACTCAAATGAATTAGATAAAATGGCACAAGCAGGTGATCTAGCCATAGGCTTAGCACCTGATGATGCTCAGCTTTATGCAGCTCTTTTATTCAATCGCCAATATCTAGATCTCTCACCCAAAGAAGAAAGTCTTTCAATTAACAAATTTGAGAGATATCTCGATAAAATAGAGCCTTTAAATCCAGCTGCAAGCTTAAGCTCAGAAGGAAAAATAAGAATTGGATACCTTTCATCTGATTTACGCTTTCACTCTACTTATTATTTCATCCAAGGGGTGTTAGCATCTCATGATAAGGAGTTATTTGAAATCTATTGTTTCTACACATGCGCTCACTCAGATGTAAAATCGAGAGAGCTGATGGAGCTCGCAGACAAATGGCACGATATTTCAAAAAATAATGACTTAGAAGCAGCTCAGCTTATTCGCTCTGAGAGTATTGATGTTATGATCGATCTTACTGGTCATATGAATGGTTCTAGGTCTGGCATCTTTGCTTATCGCCCAGCTGTATTCCAAGGCATCTGGATAGGATGGCTCTGTGCAATGGGATTCCCCCAGTGTAACTTTAGGATAAGCGACCAATATGCAGACCCATGCCCAGAAATGGATGAGCTTTATGCAGGCGAGGTAGTAAGATTGGAACACGGAATATTTACCTTTATGCTACCAGAGGGAATTGGTCCTGTTTCTGAACTTCCAGCCTTGCGGAATAACTATGTAACTTTCGGGAGCTTCAATAATAGCTATAAACAGAATGATCAAGTTCTGCGGCTATGGGCACGGATATTAAAATCAATCCCCAATTCTAAGCTAATCTTGAAACACCGTAATTACGAAAACTCTCGCGCCTTACAGAAGACGGCGGATGTGTTCTTAGATGAAGGTATTTCAATAGACCGAGTTCATTTTGTAAAAGGTCAGCTAAACAACAGTGAACATTTAACAACCTATCATCATATCGATATCTGCCTGGATCCTTTTCCCTACAATGGTGTAACTAGTACTTGTGAAGCACTAGTCATGGGGATACCTGTTATCTGTCTGATAGGCCGTCACCATCGGGCAAGAATAGGCTCAAGCCTTCTGCACCATCTCAATAAAACTGAATGGCTTGCTGCTGATGAGGATGATTATTTATCTATCGCTATAAAGCTAGCAGGGAACCTAGAAGAGCTAAAAACTACGCGTCAGAACTTGAGAGAGGAGTTCCTACAAACCCCATTAGGAAACCCTCGCTTCGTCACAAAATCACTCGAAGAAAATATTATCTCAATGGTGCAAAAACACCAATCAAAGAATAAATCCATTCCAGTAATATGAGCCGATTATTATTCCTAGCTATTGATGATCTAGACGGAGAGCTACTTGAGAGTTTCTCTAGTGAAGGCAAATTGCCCAATTTCACGAAACTCATGGAGTCTGGCATCCACGGAGGTATTTCCAGCACTTTTCCTAAAGTCTCAGCGATGATGTGGAATACAGCTCTTACAGGGAAAAGAGCAAAGCTACATGGAGTGTTATCTGACCATCACTTTGAAAATGATCGCCCTTCTCAGGAGGTTAGCTCTCACAGTCTAAGGACCAAAACCATATGGAATATTTTATCTGATGCAGGAATCCATACCTCAGCCATCAATTTTCCCGCAAGCCATCCAGCTTGTGACCTCTCTGGCACTCACCTCTCAAATAGATTCTCCGAATCCCCAGAGAATAACCCTGCCGAAGAACCACTTTTAGAAGGATCTGTAAAATCCTCGATCAACACAGAACGCTTCAAGGAACTCCGGGTGGTCGCTGATGATCTGGATGAAGGTATCGCAAAAACTTTTATTTACGATTTCGACCCTAACTCTGAGAAGCAGGCTAATCTGATCAATCTTCTCAGTAGAGGTCTTGTAAAAATTTTTTCAGTCCAAGCAGCCACCTTAGAGATCCTCCAGAATGATCCATGGCAATGTGTTGGCTCTTATTACAATCTGCTCTCAGAATTAAAGGTATTTTCCAGATGCTACAAGCAAGACCACGAAGAAGCTCAATGCTACAGAGAAACCTATGAAAACTGCTACCGTCTTATCGATTTACAGATTGGGGAACTTTTAAAACAGGTCAGCCCTGAAGACACGGTCATCCTCATGTCATGCAACGGGCTCACATTACCAGCGAACATACAATCTCCACCTCAAGCGAGTGAGCGCGGCTACCTCATTGTCTCGGGGCCAAATATCACAACCCAACAATTTTTATTTGGAGGAATAGAGGATATCACCCCTACCATACTAGCGCACTTCAACCAACCAATAGCAAATGACATGAGCGGAGTTATTCTCTCCTCTATTACTAAAGAAACAGGCGTTTTTATAGAGAGCTATGAAGCGCACCCCACTCCTGAAAACCCTCTACATACTCTAGAGCAACTTAACCGAGCAATCGATAGCGCTGACCACAGCGATTGGGAATCTGCATTACATGACCTTGAAGCAGTTTATACGTATTTTCCTCAGCATGTAGGAGTGCATTCATTACTTTCCACAGCGTATATAGAAGTAGGCGATCCTCAAAATGCTGAACGTGTATTATTAGATCTTATTCGTAGAACAGAAGATACGGCAGAAGTTCATTTCTCATTAGCAAAACTGCACTTAGACCTTAAAGCTCCTGAGAAAGCTTATCATCATGCATCAGTGGCTATGGATATGCTGGATCATCCTTCACCTTTTGACTTTTTAAGATTTGGTCAAATATCTAATAACCTTGGAAAGGTGCCGCAAGCGATCACTTTGTTCGAGAAAGCCATAGACAAAGATCCATACTTAGCCATCGCCTATCAAGAGCTAGCGCGCTGTTATGTGACTCTTAAACAATATCAAGAAGCGACGACATCAGCATCGAAAGCGATCGAGCTAGAAGTTAGATCATTAAATGCATATCTTTACCTAGCTTACAGCCTCTCACAACTAGGAGCTATTAAGAACGCAGAGCGCGTTTATTTGATTGCCCTGAATATCGGTTCTAATGATCCAGAGGCACTAATGCAGATATCAAAATTCTATAGCAATATTAAAAAAGATGCTAAAACAGCTGAAGAAATACTTAGAAAGCGAGATCATGTCCTCCTAAAGAAAACCAGCAAACCTTCTGAGTTAGTATTAACAAAACTACCAGTCTATGAACCCATGGATGAAAGCAAAATCTTTGATTAAGCAGTAAAAAATTTTAGTTTCGGTGGATTCAAAATGTTAAAGAATAATTGTTAGTGCGGAGGTGGAAAATATGCCGTAAGCGTTGTTTTTCACCAAAAAAGACAATGCGAAAGAAATACCGACACCTCCGCGAGGCAGATCGTGGAGTAATATACCGAATGAATAAAGCACGTTCTTATAAAAGGTCTGTTCCTTAATACGTTGAATCCGCCAATATTTTATGTCCCTTAATACCATCCTACCTTTTAGCCACCGATCACGGATTCTTTTTGATTTTTTCAGAATAAATATGTTTAGGGTGAATATTAAAATTTCTATCAACACGAATCCTTATATCCCCCCCATCATAAAAATATTTTTTATTTGAAGTAAGAATATATTTCTCATTGGGACGCCATAACCAAAGCCTACCGGATTCATCTTCAAAAAAATTACCCGGAACATACCATTCTCCAGTTTTTTGGTATAAAGAAATCAGATCATCATAATCTCTAGGAAGAATAGCCCCTCTTTCTGTTTCTTCCCTTAAAATAAGGGCCAATTGAAAAGCATATCTGTGATGCTCTCTAATTTCACTAACTTTATGGTTACTTTTTTTAGTACAAGAGCTAACCATAAATAATACAGTGCCGATAAATATAATTTTATATTTCATAATAAAAAGGCGGATTCAAACTGTTAAAGAATAATTGTTAGTGCGGAGGTGGTAAATATGCCGTAAGCGTTGTTTTTCACCAAAAAAGACAATGCGAAAGAAATACCGACACCTCCGCGAGGCAGATCGTGGAGTAATATACCGAATGAATAAAGCAGGAAAAAAGCAGAGTGAGATAGCCGAAGCAATAGGCTTCAGCTTACGTTCTTCTAAATACCCCGCTGCTTGCGGGGGGGTGTTTATTTTATGGAAGCATAGAGTAAAGAACAATTCAACCTAATGAAAGGAGAGGAATTCATATTAAGGACCGCATATTAACACGTATTACGTATTAAGGGACATAAGCGTGATTGGTGGCTAAAAGAGTTCAGCTTTTGCTTGATGCACTATTTCTATGCCTGCCTCCTTTTATAAGTGCGTTGAGTCTACCTACTTATTCGGCTCAATGTGTTCGATTTCGCCTAATTGAAAAACTAAATAGTCCAAAACCCAAAAGAAAAGCACAAGATGGCTCAGGAACAATCATAACTTGTATTGGTGCAAATCCAGATTCTGATTCGAATGATGGAAAGTTTGATAAAGTCAAAAACGATTCAAAAATCTCCTCATTTACACCTTCAAGACTGTAAGTAATCTCTTCACCTCTACCAATAATTGTCGCTTCTAAATCAGAACTTTCCGACACTAAAAAAATGGTCAAAACACATTGGTCAATTTGATGCGTAATATTAACATCATCAATGCGTGCCGTACTGATACGGAAAACAAGATCATGCTCAGGGCTCAATAAGCTGTTGGTATGAATATCAAAAATAGACTCAAGCATATGATTTGATGAATCCATATTGATTAATGCAGTTGTGCCATTTGATAAAATGTCAGAATTTCTTAGTGCGCCCCACCTAGAGGCATATCCTGTTAGGGGGATTATTCCACTACCAAACACCCGGCTATCACGAGAGAAAGAACCCGTGTAGGAACCGTCGAATGATATTGTGTTCCTATTGGGATTAATATTCATAGTAAGTGCTGCATCTACTTCAAAACAAGCGAGTTTCATAATGCAAAAAAGCAGCGATAAGAATTTGAAAGTGTTCATCTTTGTTGCCGTCAAAGCTCTGTCATCCGCTACCGAGAGCGGGCTTCGACGAAGGTGTTAGAAGTTGAAATTATCATGGTGCTAGACTACTCAACGGGTAGCGGATTACCAGCAGAATCTCCTGCTGCATCAATCAGAGCCATCAAGCTAGGGAGAGTGATAAAAAGTAAGTCCCTTAATCTTGATCACGCAGACTCACTTAGTTAGGCGTGAAGTTCATCCGTTGGGTCAGAGGTCTATTCCTGAGACTAAACACGTGGCAGCAATCCTTGGAGCTTTTACGCTATGAATACGATCAAAAATAATCTTAACTTTTAGCCACCAATCACTTGTGGTTTGAGCTGATCCAGATCTTCGTATCTGAATAGGTGGTCAATTTTAGGACGCTTACAAACGACCTCACCCATCTTACAATGACCCCAATTGTTCCACAGCCAAAACTACGTCAACAAATCAGACAACCTCTACGACATCAATTCGGCCAATAACAGAAACGGTCGATTGCAGGACAGCTTTGGGTGACACGTTGTTTCGCGATACTACTCTTCCTCAACCTTCAACTTCCTGAGATACAACAAGAGAGAATTTCGTGATTCTTTTTTAAATTTCAGTTTGAACGACTTCTCAAAAGCACCAAGGAGGTAAGTGTTAACTGGGGTATCTCCAACTTCTTCGAGACCAACTGTGATAACTTTTCCCCCATCCTTTCCGCAAAAAAAGGAACGCTGTGATGGGTCCTCGCCATCATCTGCAGTCCGATAGCTTAGCACTAAAAAATCGTCACCATCCTCTGTACTTAGCTTCACGAAACTTTGGTTAGAATAGACCGCCGAAACGGCGCTTTCCTTGACTATTTTCGCTTCAGTTAAATCATTTCTTGAGCAAATAACAGCAAAGAGATTAGTCTCACTTGGAATTTTTTCACATACATAAACAGCAATAACGGGTTGATTATTAATCTTTAATACCTTTGTCCAAGATTCTGCAAAAAGAGCGCCATTCAAAAATAAATATAGTAAAAAATTTTAGTTTCCTAGACTAGATATAACAGAGAAGCTTATAAAAACTAATCCCTGTTTTCATCAAAAGATAGATACATCCCCAATGGATAATCTGAGTTAAAGCTAATCCGTGATTACACGGATTGCTCTAATGCCCATACTCAGTATTTTGGACTTATTCCTCAGAATCTTATCGCTGGAATTTTATGCTCTACGCCTTCTGAAAAAGAAAATAGAAGTGCTAGCTATCAGTAGCAGCGAGGAGGGCTCTGGAACTGCTGTAACAACAATATCATCGAGCTGAATCACAGGATTTGGCCAGGCAACGTTGTTGGCTCCAAGATAAATGACAATAGCGTCGTCCGTTCCATTATATTCAAAATCTAAATTAAATTGCCCTGTGTTAGTAGAATCGAAGAAATTAATAGTTTGAGTAGCTAGTTGTGTGGAGACGGCGTTAGTGTTATTAGATGTTGCAACCAAGTCACCTGTCTGTGCATTCATAACGAGACCATCATCCGAGTTTTGGACGAATCCATCTGCAGAAAAAACAGAAACCTCTAAGCTAGCAGCATTCGGCTGTCCGTTGGTAGATGAAAAGTCAAAGCTGAGCACGTTGAAACCCACACTATATGTTCCTGCTCCTGCTAGCATCGCAGAATCAAGGGCTATACCAATTCCACGATAGTTACTATTTGAAAATAGTTGTAGAACATTATTACCTCCTGTTGTCTCGATTGTTGCATTAGCAGAAACAGAAATTTCTCCAAAAGTTGCAAAAGGTGAATAATGACCTAAAGTCGCCTGCGTTGCGGTTGGTAACGTTACTGACGAAAAATCCTCTTCATAAACGATAACACTACCCAATAAAGGTGTATTCAAACCAATAACAGCAGCTACCATTAAATAATTTGTTATTTTCATATATAGTTAGAACACGCAAAGTGTCTTTATTGTCACATTCATCTTTAGATAATTTAAAAAAAGCAACTTTTTTACCCAATCCTCTATAGAGGATGCTCTTTCATGGACTTTAAGCTTTTCTGAGGGGGGAAGGTGGTTTTTCCTCATTTCATGCACAAGATAATTGATGGTAAAGTAGTGGCGGAGAAAGTTCTGGCTGAATGTGGGCAGGAAATAGAGAGTCTTAAAAAAGCGGGTGTAGTTCCTGGGCTTGCTGTGGTGCTAGTGGGTAACGATCCTGCATCAAAAGTTTACGTAGGTTCAAAAGTACGTAAGTGTTCTGAGCTAGGGTTGTACTCACGTAAGATTGAACTCCCCGAAGATGCTACTCAGCAAGAGGTTTTGGATGTTGTGTTAGATCTAAATGCTGACCCCCAAATTCATGGCATATTAGTGCAGTCGCCACCGCCACCCCAGATTGATGAAGATGCTATTGTTAGGGCGATTAATCCCGCGAAAGACGTCGATGGATTTCACCCTGAAAATGTTGCTAAGTTAGCATTGGAGGATGCTTCTGGGTTTGTTCCCTGTACGCCCGCTGGCTGTATGAGGTTACTGAAAGAAGCAGGGGTGGAAACCTCCGGTGCTGAGGCAGTGGTGATTGGCCGGAGTATGATTGTGGGTAAGCCGATGGCTCTACTACTGATGAGCAAAGATGGCAATGCTACTGTGACGGTGGCTCATTCGCGCACTAAAGATCTGGCAGCAGTATGCCAGCGTGCGGATATTATTGTTGCCGCTATTGGTATGCCGGAATTTGTCACCGCAGATATGGTGAAAGAAGGAGCGGTGGTGATTGATGTGGGTATTAACCGTGTGGAAGACAGCTCGGCTAAGCGTGGTTATCGCCTTGTAGGTGATGTGGCTTACGACGAAGTAGTTTCTAAGTGCTCTGCCATTACGCCAGTGCCAGGCGGGGTGGGGCCTATGACAATTGCGATGTTGATTTCCAACACAATTAAGGCAGCTAGGCAGAGCTTGGCTTAGTCTTACTTTTTGATTTCCCAGACCTCGCAGATTTGATTGGCTTTATTATTTGTGGGTGAAAATCGTTTGGTTTCTCCGAGGTAGACGGCTTTGACTTGTTGGCCGCTGTCTTTGAGGAGGTTGACCATGGATGCTACGGTGGTAGCGCGCTTGGAAGATAGCTCCCGGTTGCTTGTTTTATCGCCAGTTTTGGATGCGTAGCCGACGACGAGATAGAAGCTTTTGCTGCCTTTGCTTTGGCTTACCGCTTCTCGGATAAGTGTTTCACGGTCAAAGGGAACTTGTGAGGAGCCTTCAGCGAATTCTTGGCGGTGGACGATGCGGGCGTTAAGTGTGCTGCCGATGGTTTGGTAGGCGGCTGCCAGCTGCTGGGGATTAATTTCTTCTAGGGTGCGTAAGCGGTTAAACAAAGTGAGGGCTTCAGCAGGGAGGTCTTGATCGGAGTCAGTAAATAGGCTGGAGCGAGCTAGTTGTGCACGGAGGCTCTGGAGCTCGAACCCTTGTGTATTGAGTAGTGGGCGTAGCTTTTCTAATTCGGTGACAACCTCGTTATATTTGCTTTGTGAAACGCTATTTTTGTTTGCGGCCAATAAGCTATCAATCTGAAGTTCCATTTTTTTCGCTTTGGCGATACTATCATCGAGTTGTTGATTGAGTAATTTAAGCTGCTCATTGGTTGGGCGTGATTGGTAAGCAGTGAGTTGTTTGCTTAGCATATCGGCTTGGTTCCTGGCGATTTTGAGATCGTTTTCTAGGCTCGCTAGCTGAGTGCTAGCATTTCCAGCATTGATTAGGCGTTTTTCGAGGTCGGCGATCTGGCCGTAGAGGCGTTGAGAGTTCTGTGCGTGGGCGGAGAGCTCATTCTCTAGCTTGCGCATTTCAGCGTCTTTGCGTGCGAGTTCTTTTTCCCATTCAGTGGTGAGGGCTGCGAGGGAGGTGGCATCACGCTGGAGGCGGTCTGCCGTGGTGCGTGCACTATTTGCTCCCTCTGGATAAGGTGGGAGGCCTTGTGCTTGACGGGCAGCATTGGCATCTGCGCGGAGCTGGCTGTTACGAGCTTGGAGATTAGTTAGATCTTCTTGTCCATTCTTGGTGAACAGTCCGTTGCCATTGAGTGAAAGAATCAAGAGGATAAATAGGAGTGCTACAATGAGGACAATAAGTCCCGTGGTTAGAGCTGAATTCCCACCTGTACGGCTGGCTGGTGCAGGCTGTTGGATGGGGAGTGGCTCGGTGGTAGGTGAATGATGAGCCGGCGTGTTTGATGATGGTTGATCGTTATTTTCCATGATGGGAATATGTAGGTTTGTGAGGTGTAGGCAGAGGGTCTAGCGTTTTTGGCATAGGAGTGCAAGAGCGCTGTTTGTAACCTTTAATGCTGCACTAAACGGAGATTGGGGTTGATATCTTGGTGTAAACTGGAGTGGTGTCCACGGAGATGGCTGTGGATGGCTACAAAGCCGATCATAGCAGCATTATCGGTAGAAAGTGAGGGGCGTGCGATGAGGAGTTCGAGGTTATTTTGTAGACATGCTTGCTGCATGCTAGTGCGGAGCGCTTGGTTACAAGAGACGCCACCGGAGAGGGAGATGAGTGTTTCCCCGCAGTGTTCGGTAGCGCGGAGTGTTTTGGCTACTAAGATATCGATGACGGCTTGCTGGAAGGAAGCGCAGAGATCGGGGATAGCTTCCTGTGGGGCCGAGCCATCAGTGGGGTTAATTTTTTCCAGCTGATAGAGTACGGCGGTCTTGAGTCCCGAAAATGAAAAATCTAGACCATCTTTGATCATGGAGCGAGGGAAGTCATAGGCGGTGGGGGAGCCGTTGTGTGCCTGTTTCTCAATTTCTGGCCCGCCGGGATAAGGGAGCCCGAGCATTTTCCCTACTTTATCGTAAGCCTCACCAGCGGCATCATCACGGGTGCTTCCTAGTAATTCGTAGTCGCCGAAATTTTTCATATGGATGAGTAGCGTGTGGCCGCCGGAGACGATGAGTGCTAGGTTAGATCTTAAATCTGGCTGGTCAATAAAGGGTGAGAGTAGGTGTCCTTCCATATGATTGACGGAAATAAAAGGTTTCCCTGTGGCTACGGCAAGAGACTTGGCGGTGGTGTTACCGACGAGGAGAGAGGAGGCTAGCCCAGGGCCAGCGGTGGCGGCGAAGGCATCAATGGCATCGATTTTTAACTCCGCATTAGCCAATGCCATTTCGATGAGTGGGCGTAGGTGTAGAGAGTGGTTTCTACTTGCTAGCTCTGGCACGACACCACCAAACTCACGGTGAATATCGATCTGCGAGGAAATTTCAGATGCGAGTACGGTGACGTTGTTTTGGTGATGATGCAGTATAGCCACAGCAGTTTCATCACAGCTGGACTCGATAGCGAGAATGATCGTGGACACGCAATATTCTCTACTGCTAATGCCTGTGATGAACAGCCATTTTTACTAGCGGGGGGGAGTTTCCTTTACAATTAGAGGTGGCTTTGGCAGAAACCGCGCCATGTCTGAACTGCCCAAGGCTTATGAACCCCAAGAGGTTGAAAAAAAGTGGTATTCCTCGTGGTTGGAGAACCAGTGCTTCCATGCCGATGAGTCTTCTGAAAAAGAGGGCTATTCCATTGTGATCCCACCACCTAATGTAACGGGGATTTTGCATCTTGGGCATGTTCTGAATAATACCATTCAAGACATTCTAGCTCGCCGAGCACGTCAGCAGGGGAAGGAGGTTCTCTGGCTCCCCGGTACGGACCACGCCGGTATTGCGACGCAGACAAAGGTGGAAAAGCAGCTGCGTGAGGAAGAGGGTAAGACCCGCCGTGATCTTGGGCGTGAAGAATTTCTTAACCGTGTGTGGGACTGGAAGGATAAGCATGGTGGTATTATTATCAAACAGTTGAAGCGTCTGGGGTGTTCCTGTGACTGGGAGCGTGAGCGTTTTACCATGGATGCTGATTACTCAGCGCAGGTCTCGGACGTATTTGCTAAGCTCTTTAATGATGGGCTAATATACCGGGGGAAGCGGATGGTGAACTGGTGCCCTGTTTCTCTAACGGCTCTGTCTGATGAAGAGGTTATTTCCAAGCCTCGTCAGTCTAAACTCTACTTCATGAAGTATGAGCTGGTAGATACTCCTGGTGAGTATTTGGAAATTTCCACCACGCGGCCAGAGACTCTCATGGGGGATGTGGCTGTGGCTGTGAACCCAAAAGATGAGCGTTACCAGAAACTGGTTGGGCGTAGGGTGCGGAGGCCTTTTCCTGCTGCTGAGATTCCAATTATTGCGGATGATCACGTGGATGTGGAATTTGGCACTGGTGCGCTGAAGATTACGCCAGCGCATGATAAAGCTGATTTTGAGATTGGGGTGCGGCATGACTTGGAGATCATTGATGTGCTGCATGCTGATGGGACGGTGAACTGCCCGGACTGCCCTGATCTCGATGGCTTGGATCGCTTTGTGGCTCGTAAAAAAGCCGCTGCTAAACTTGAGGAACTGGGTCTTTTGATCAAAGTGGAAGAGTATGAAAACAATGTGGGCTACTCGGAACGTGCGGATGTGCCTATCGAGCCTCGTATTTCCATGCAATGGTTCCTTAAGTATCCATCGACAGAAAAAACGGCAGTAGCTGTAGCCGATGGGGGTATTCAATATCGCCCTGCGCGCTGGGCGAAGACGCATGCTAATTGGATGGAGAATATCCAAGACTGGTGTATTAGCCGCCAGCTTTGGTGGGGGCATCAGATCCCTGTCTGGTATCGGAAAGAAAAAGCAGCGGAGCTTCTTGCTGCTGAGTCCCTTGATGTGGCAGATATGCAGGCTGGTGACATTTACGTGGGAGCTGAGCCGCCATCGGATCTAGCAAACTGGGTGCGTGATGAAGATGTCATGGACACGTGGTTTAGCTCATGGCTCTGGCCGTTTGCCACGATGAGTGAAGCGGAGCAGAAGAAATTCTATCCCACCACTGATCTTGTTACAGGGCCGGATATTATCTTTTTCTGGGTTGCGCGCATGATTATGGCGGGCTTCTCCTTCAAGAGTGAGATACCATTTAAAAATGTATTTTTCACCTCCATCATCCGCGATATTCAGGGACGGAAAATGAGTAAGTCCCTTGGGAATTCACCAGACCCCATCGATCTCATGGATGAGTATGGTGCTGATGGTCTACGCTTCGGGCTTCTCCGTACCGCACCTGTGGGTGCAGATGTTAGGTTTGATGAAGCCCTTGTTGCGGAGGGGCGAAACTTTGCTAATAAGCTCTACAATGCGTGCCGTTTTAGGCAGATGGCAGGGAGTCCAGCGCTAGATGGGCAGGTGCCTCTACTAGAGGTGGAGAGGCTACGTCCTTACCACGCAGACATCGTGCATAAGATAGGCAGCCTAGCTGTGAATCTGGAGAAATCCTATGCCGATTATCGTTTTAATGATGTAGGGCAGCAGCTCTACGATTTTCTTTGGAGTGAGTTTTGTGATAAGTTTTTAGAAGCCGTAAAAGGTGATTTGCGAGACTCCGCTACAGCTGAAGCGCGTGATGTTACTCTGGCTGTATTTGATGCGGTAATGAGCCGCTACCTTCAGCTTCTGCATCCCTATATGCCACACATTACAGAGGAGCTATCCTCCCGCATGGGCTATGTGAAAAGTGGTGAATTTCTGATGGAGAAGCCACTGCCTAGTGAGGTGCTCATCGAGATAGATAGCCATCTAACTAATCAGGCTGATTCCATCTACGCTACGGCTGGCCGGATGCGTAACCTTAAGGCAGAATACAATGTGGCAGCTCGTAAAGATGTAAAATTTATTATGATTAAATCGCCAGTGTGGTTAGCTCAAGAGAGCGATGTCTTAGGGTTGCTAGCTGGTGGTGAGATTCTTATTCAAGATAGCTATGAGGCACCTAAAGGGACACCTGCAGCGGTTACCGATGTGGGTGAGGTTTATTTACCGCTTGAAGGCTTAGTTGATATTGAGGCGGAGAAATCGAGGCTTGATAAAGAGATTACTAAAGTTGAAATCGAAGTTAGAAAATGTGATGGGAAACTTGGAAATTCAGCCTTTGTCGATAAAGCTCCCGTAGAGCTGGTAGAACGTGAGAAAGCTCGCCGTGAGGAGTGGAGCCAGAAGTTAGTGCAGTTACAAGAGATGAGAGAGGCACTCTAGATATTTTCTAATCATAAATTCAGATCGTGCTTGTAACACAATGTCATGACATTAGGCTGGGTGATATTTAATTTTTATGCCTAAGATTCAAGATACACCAGAAATCGCCAGTGATGCCGCTGAATTGCTTGAAGCCGTTGGTTATTTCGATATCGAAGACCTTGTTCAGGCAGATGTTTCTGAGCTTCACGCGGAGCTGCTCAAGGCGAATGAAAAGCTAGCTATCCTCTCGCACTCTCCCACAGAAGAAGAGGTGGGAAACTGGCGGCAGCCTTTCCTAACTGACGACATTACGCCAGAGGAAATCGTTGAAGAAGAGGCTGATAGGAGTAACTTTGAGGATGATCCTGAGATTATTGATTTGTTAGGTTCGGCTCCCGAGGCTGAGTGGTTACCAGGGTCTTTAATCAAAGAGAATGAGCTCGCAGTGAAAGATATTTCAGAGGGGATTCTCCTGACTGATTGTGAGAGTGATTTAGAGATTAATGTGCTAGCGACAGCTCAGGATTCCAAGAGTCAACGCAGAACTTCTGATGCCGAGCGCACAGGTCTTGAAACTTCACGCATTCGTAACTTTAACCAGTTAGACAAAAATGAACATAACGTTAAGCCTCTTGAACGGGGGGCGCCACGTGAGGTGGTGTCGCTGAGTGAGGGGTTGAATGAAGGAGTTGCACCAGAGGCTCGGAGGTTTATACGCGGTGTGCTGCATCCAGATCCTGTACGTGTTCGTTTATCTTCATTTGCCACAGTCTTTGTTACCTTAGCTCTACTTGCTGCTGGCATCGGACTTTCATTGCTGTTTGTGTATGATTTTCAGAGCAGAAATAGCATGCTGTCCTATTTAGGGGGGATTACTATCACAGTAGTCATTGGCGTTTTATTTTATTTGTGCTTTGGTCTCAGTGCTCGTTGCCGTGTGTGCGGGCAGCGCCAGTTTGTGCCTAAAAAGTGTCTGAAGCATAAGAAAGCACATCATATTCCTGTGATAGGTTATATTCTGCCTACGGCTTTACAGGTTTTGTTTTTCAAGTGGTTCTACTGTATTTACTGTGGCACTGCGGTGAGGCTTAAGAAATAGAATCTACTCTCGTGCGTGTGAATCCATGGAGATGGTAACTGGGCCATCATTGATGAGGGTGACCTGCATATCGGCACCGAATTTGCCACTGGCGCAAGGTTTCCCAAGTTCAAGTTCTGCGGTTTTGAGGAATTGCTCGTAGAGAGGGATGGCGAGATCAGGGTGGGCAGATCTTATAAAGGACGGCCGGTTTCCTTTTTTTGTGTTAGCGTGAAGTGTGAATTGACTCACAATAAGAAGTTCGCCTGCTACATCGGTGAGGCTGAGGTTCATCTTGCCAGCTGTATCTGAGAAAATACGCATTTTGATAATCTTACCTACTAGCCAATCGATATCTTCTTGCCCGTCACCCTCGGTGATTCCTAGTAGAACAAGTAACCCCTGATCGATTTTTCCATATACCTCACCGTTGATTTGAACGCAGGCTTCAGATACTCGTTGGATGATAACGCGCATTTTCTTAACTCTTGGAGGTTTCTATAAACAGGCGCTTTTCTTTTCTGCGGAAAAAGCTGCCACCTGGAAGATTAATTTTGGTGGTGGAGGGATCATTTAACAGGTTGAGGCATTCTGTTAGTAGGCGATTGCTGATGTCTGCGATGGAGTGCTCATTCAAATAATCATGGATAGCCATGCGCTGGAGTGCAGGGTGGAGTTCCTTGAGCTTGGGGGTGAACAATCTGCCCTGTGGGTCTTTGAGCCGATGCGTTGCTAGTATGTCTCTTACTGCCATTTCATTGAGGTTACAGGTTTCCTCTGCACGGAGTATTGCGCTGCTGATGTCTCTGCCCATGATGCTGGTTAACAAGGGTATGGCTTCATTGCGGAGTCGGTTTCGTGTGGCTACTGGCTGGGTGTTCGTGGCATCGTCACGATAATAGATGTTCTTATCCTCTAGATAATTGTTTATGCTAGATCGGTTTGTGTTCAGTAATGGCCGGTAAAAAGTAAGCGTCTTGTTATTGATTTTGTGTTCGGTTTGAAAGCTCATGCCGCGTAGGCCTCTTGAGCCACGGAGCAAGTTAAATAAAATAGTCTCCGCTTGATCATCGGCGTGGTGGGCGAGAAGTAGTCTTGGGCAGCTATATGTTACCGCGCAGTGATGGAAAAAACGATGCCGTGCATTACGCGCAGCTAGCTCCATAGACTCACCGTATTCCTTCATGAGTTCGGATGTGTCACAGTATTGGATTTCTGAGGGGAGTTGGTGGGTATCGGCTAGGTCGATGACGAGCTGAGCATCCTTGGTAGATTCCTCACCGCGCATGCCGTGGTTCAGATGGCAGAGAACCAAGTGATGGTATCCCTTTTCTAGTAACAGGTGAAGTAATGCTACTGAATCTCTGCCTCCAGAAATGCCAAGCAGATAGCGCTCGGTATTTGGGAGTTTTAGAAAGTCAGAATGCAGAGACAGACTCATTGTTTCAAACCTAACGTGAAAACGAGCGTAGAAAAGAGCGGATGATCAGGAGGGTCATTAAAATGATGCCGAGGGGGATAGCGATGATGATGGCGAGGAGTGATAGGGGGACGATCACCCACTTTCCCCAGGCCTTACTCCGGAGGTAGAGAAACTTCTGAGTAGTCCAGAGGGTGGCGCGGGTTTTCCAGCCCAGAGATTTTCTGAGGCTGGCAAATGGATCATCCGGTGTGGTAGCTGTGCTGTCAGCTTTATTGCTGTTAGGGTTGGTGCTATCCGCCTTGGCTGATGAGGGAGTGCTCGGTGTGACTATCTCATCAATTTGAATGGTTTTTGATTCTGGCAAGTTGGTGTTTAAGGTTTGGAAATTGGAATATAATCCAAGTTATGCTTGATGCAGGTTTTTTTCTGTTTCCGCTTCAATAATGGCAAAGCGTTCACGGTGGAGTGTGGGATCAGTGCGGAATGTGAGGCGGCCGCTGTGTGCGCGTTCAAGCTCAATAAAGAGGTTGGAGTCCTCATTTTTAAAGCGATTGAGCACTTCTGTGTTCACGACAATGATGAGATCACCAAGATTTCCTTCGCCGCGCTGAATGACGGTATTGAGTGCGCGCTGAACTTCCACACTCATGGTCATGGGGGTTTTTACGCGGCCACGTCCTTGGCAATAAGGGCAGGGCTCTAGCAGGCTATCGCGGAGTGATTCGTTGAGGCGCTGGCGCGTCATTTCCATCAGGCCAATGGATGAAATTTGGAGAACCTGAGTCTTTGCTTTGTCGCGTTTGAGGCGTTCGCGCATAGCGCGGTAAACAGCCTGTTGATCACGGCGGTGGCGCATATCGATGAAGTCGACTACCACGAGGCCGCCGATATTTCTCAAGCGGAGCTGACGCGCGACTTCCTCTGCTGCTTCAACGTTGGTTTCCAAGAGCATTTTATCGACATCTTTGGAGCCCTTGTTTCTACCGGTGTTAACGTCTACGGTAATCATGGCCTCTGTCTCATCAATGACGAGATAGCCGCCGCACTTGAGCCAGACTTGGCGTGAGAACGCCTCATCAATTTGTTTTTGAATACCAATTTTCCCAAAAATAGACTGTCGGCTAGGGTAGTGATAGATGCGGCGTTTGGCGCGGCGTGAGATACGGCCAGCAAGCTCGCGCATCTGCTGCGTGGTATCTTCATCATCACAGATAACTTGGCCGAGGTTGTCTGTGAGGAAGCTGCGCACACTACGTTCAATGAGATCAGGCTCGCGGAAGACGCAGATGGGAGCGGGGTTATTATCGCGCTTATCCTCCACGGCATACCATTGTTCTAACAGCATGGCGAGGTCGCGCACAAAATGGCGTGCGCGCTGGCCTGTGGCTACTGTGCGCATGATGATGCCCATGCCTTCAGGGACTTGCAGTTTCTGCATGATGCGGCGGAGACGTTGGCGTTCCTTGGGATCGTCGACTTTACGAGAAATACCAAACTGATCTGAGTAGGGCATCAGGACAAGGTAGCGGCCAGCGAGAGAGATATTGGTTGTTACGCGGGGGCCTTTGTTACCGATAGGTCCTTTGGAGACTTGGATCATAATCTCAGACCCCTGTGGATAAATGCTGGGGATGTCCTTTGAGGTGATACGTTTTTGTTTTTGCTTTTTCTTCTTTTGGCCATCGCGCTGGATTTCCTCCAGGCCGCTATCAAGTGCAGCTGGGATGGCATCCCAGAAGTGAAGAAATGCATTTTTATCAAGTCCGATATCTACAAACATGGCTTTTAGACCTGGTTCGATATTTTTTACGGTGCCTTTGAAAATACCGCCGACGATGTTGAGATCGCCCTCACGTTCGATGTTATATTCTTCTAGTGAGCCGTCTTCGATGAGGGCGACTCGGCGTTCGAGTCTTTCTGAGTTGATAACGAGTGAGGTTCCTTCGAGAGGTGTTGGTGTTCCGAGCCCAAGGGCGCGTTTGATTTTTGTAATCATGATGAGTAAGTTTTTTTAATAAGTTGGGTGAAAAATGATTGCGCCTTATGTGACGCAGTTGATTGTTAAGAGAGAATTATTCGTTGATGATGATAGCCTGAGGGGGCTTAGAGCCCTCGGCATCCGCTTCTTGTTTGATCGTTGGTTTGGGAATGATGAGTGTCTGGGGGTCTTCGATGAGGGGTGCCATGGGGATATCTGATGCTTCGTTACCTCGTTCACCGCCGTCTTCGTAGGCGAGATCAATGAGGCCTCCTTCATCGGGGAGCTCTATTGTTTCATGGATTACAAAGTCACCTTGGTATTCTTTCATTTTGACGAGTGGTAACTTGAGACCTTCTTCACGTGCAAAGAGGCCACGGAAAATGAGGTGGGCTAGGGGGCCAGCGACAGCGCCACCACTTGTGCCTCGTTTGACGGCGACTACCACGACGTAGCGCGGTTTGTCATAGGGGGCAAATGCCACGGTCCAAGCATCGTTGGACTCGATCCCCATGTCTGAAGTTTGCGATGTGCCTGTTTTGGCTGCAATATCTCTTCCTTCCACGGAGGCGCGGCGGGCGGTACCGCCATTTTCATTGGCTGCTAGCCACATGCCCTTGCGGATACGTTCTAAGTGTTCGAGTTTTAGTCCCTCTTGGAGAAGGTTGACTTTGAGGTGAGGCCGGTTTTGCACCAGAATGCCAGTGTGGGGATCGATGACGCGTTTGACGATTCTTGGTTTGTAGTAACGTCCGCGATTGGCAATGGCGGAGACGAGTGCGGCGAGTTGTAAGGGGCTAGCGGCGGTATCACCTTGGCCGAGAGACATCATCCCTGTTTGGGAAGGTGTTACAAATTCGCCAGGGCGTAGCTTGGTCTTCCATAAGCGATTGCCTGGGATGAAACCTGTTGATTCTGAGGGGAGCTCGATGCCTGTTTTCTTACCTAGTCCTAAAAGCTCGAAAGAGTTTAGCATTTTCTTGCTGCCAATTTCGTTGGCTATTTTCATGAAATAGCAATTACAGGAACGTTGAATAGACTCTTCAAGGCCCAAGGTGCCGTGACCGGTGGTTTTCCAACAATGAATCTTTGTTTTGCCGTAGCTTATGAAGCCTGGGCAGGACTCGGTATCATATGCATGGCCGTGCATGGCAGCGGCGATGGCAGTGGGGAGCTTGAAGGTTGAACCTGGGGCGAAATTGCGAATTGCCTTGTTATTGAATGGGTTTGCTTTGTTCGATGTGTAGTTGCGCCATGTTTTAGAATCAATGCTAGGGACAAAAAAGTTAGGAGTGAAGTCTGGAACAGAGGCCATGGCGAGTATTTCCCCTGTGTTAGGATCCATAACCACGGCGGCAGCACGGCCAACGCGGCGTAGGGTGTTTTCCACGAGGCACTGAATTCGGGCATCAATGGAGAGCTCTACGCGAGCTCCGGCATCAGGCTTGATGTAATCCACCATTTGTAGCACCTCACCCTTTTCATTTTTGAGGAGTGTTTTAATGCCCTCGGCACCAGTTAGGTATTTGTTCATCGTTGCCTCCACTCCAGCGATTCCTTTGCTGTCTCCTGTGTAGTGTCTAAACTTCCGTTTTTCCTCTGGAGAGATGGCTCCTTTTTCCCATTGTTTAACATAACCTAGTAGATGGGAGGCTAGTGAACCGTAGAGATATTGTCTACGTGGGCGAACGCGTAAATCTACTCCAGGAAGCTCCAGATTATGTTCTGCGAAGTAAGCAAATTGATCGTAGGTAAGGTCATTGCGGAAGGTAAAGGGGACGAGCCCTCCGTGCGTGATATAGTGGGTGTCTAGTGCGTGGGTGCTGTAGTTTTTGTCCAGCTTATGGCGCGCGAGCTTGGGGCGTACCCAGTCGTTCACGATCTTGGAAGTTTTAATACTTCTGAAGTCTTTGACTGCTTCTTTACCTCCGCTTTCGATGAGGTAGCGTTTATAATCAGCGCGGATGTCATCGAGGTTAAAGACCACTTCGTAATTGCGGCGATTGTTAGCGAGGATGACACCATTGCGATCAGTGATGACACCACGTATCCCTGGTTCACGGATGGTGACGGTGTAATTGGATGGAATCTGCTTGATGAAACGTGAGCGTTCTTCGATCTGATAACTGTACAGCCTCGACAATAACGC
Organism: uncultured Verrucomicrobiales bacterium; assembly: GCA_937969495.1. Taxonomy (GTDB): domain Bacteria; phylum Verrucomicrobiota; class Verrucomicrobiia; order Verrucomicrobiales; family Akkermansiaceae; genus Oceaniferula. The sequence continues at coordinate 42,037 of CALBVY010000006.1, forward strand.
TCCGAATCCAACGAGGATGAGGGCGGTAAGTAGATAAAGTCTGAGGCGGTAGCGTGGCTCCATGGGAGAAGTTGTGAAAGGGGCTGAAAGTTAATCGATGTAGCGAGAGCGGCGTGTTAGTCCATCATAGCGGATGGTGTGCTGACAAAGAGATGCGAGCTGAAACATAATCCAGAAGACGATAGGGGAGAAAAGCATGGTTAAGGCACTTGTTAGGTAGATGCGGTAAAAGGCAGTAGCTGGGAAGGTGAAGTCTCCTCGGACAAAGTTGATGAGAAGATACTCTGAGAATAGATAAAGGAAAATGGCAATGCCTGAAAGTAGTGAAGAAAGGTGCCATTTACCCTTACGGAACAAGGGCTGAATCCCTTGCATAAGAAGTCCCATCATGGCGTAGAGGATGATGCTGTAGCCGAAGCTGAGAGATTCTATCTGTTCTTTGTAGATCTCTGGATCACCGCCATGAGAGCCTAAAGTGTGTTGGCTATCCCAGAGGAATCCACAGAGATAAGCGAGGACGAGCATGGTGGCAAAGTCCACTGTCACCGCAGCGCACAGGAACACCAGTGGTAGGATTAGCACCCTAGCACCATGGAGCCCACCTATGGCTGGCAGGAACTGCTGTAATAAGCAGGCGGCCAGGGTGAGTAGGATGACACTGATGATATACTTGATCACGTTTCGTTGAGGCTAGCGGTATTCCTCCTCTAGGGAGTGTGGTAATAATTTTACAAACACTGTTTGTAGTGCTGCAAAGTCCACCGCTGGCTTGACGAGTGCTTCTCCATACAGAGGTCCGGATTCAAAGGATGTAACTGTACCGAGAAGAATATCAGGCGGAAAGAGCTTACCTTTGCCGGTGGTAAATACCCTCATACCAGCTGAGATTTTGGCGTCTTTCGATAAGAAGCTGAGCTTTAGGACGGGGTCTTGTCCAGTGAGGCCTCTTTGTCCGCTTAGGATGCCAAGTTCAGGAGTGCCGTCAACTTTCGCTGAGACCTTACACTTTTCATCTGTGAGCAGAATAACGGTGGATGTATCTTCGGATGGGGCATCAACTTTGCCAACCAAGCCCTCTGGGGAGAGCACGGGTAGCTGAACGCCGATACCTTGTTTTTCGCCACGATTGATCGTGACGGTGTGCCACCAGGTAGAGGGCTGGCGGCGGATGATTTTAGCAGCAATGACGTCGAAAGGGGCCTCTTTCTGGAACTTGAGAGCCTGGCTTAGCCTGGCATTTTCCTCCTCAAGTTTCCGTAGATGGGCGACTTCCATTCGCTTTTTGTCGAGTTCCTCTTTGGCCAGATTGTATCTGGCTTTCCATTCCTCGGAGTGTTCTACTTCTTTGACGAACTCGGAAGCAGTTGTTTCAAAGGTGGAGCCGCTTTTGACGACGTAGCTGATGCTATTGTAGTATGTCTTTTGAATACTGCGAACCGTCTGCTCACTGCGCGTGAGTGCCCATGCGGCACCCGCGATAAACAGGAGAAGAGCAATGAGATTCTGCGGCTTCATGGAGACGTCCGGTTGGAGTTTTTTTAAAAACCGGAAAAGTTATGATGAGGCGTGATTGCGGTTTTCGGTATTGGTGACTCTGCGGAGGAAGCTGATTTCCATAAGCACTTTACCGGTTCCTTCTGCTACGGCGCTGAGGGGGTCTTCAGCGACGTGGACAGGGAGTCCAGTTTCTTCCCGTAGAAGTTTATCAAGGCCGCGCAGCAGAGCTCCACCTCCAGCGAGGACGATACCTCGATCAACGAGATCAGCAGCCAGCTCAGGAGGACAGCGTTCTAGGGTGGTCCGGACGGCGTCCACAATGGTGCTCAGCGGGTCTGACATGGCGTCACGGATTTCTTGAGAGGTGATATTGATGGTCTTGGGGAGGCCAGCTACTAGATCGCGTCCTTTTACCTCCATGCTGTTTTCCTTGGGCAGGGGGGCGGCAGAGCCGAGGCGGATCTTAATTTCTTCGGCTGTGCGCTCACCAATCATGAGGTTGTAGGCGCGTTTCATATACTGGATGATGGACTCATCAAGTTCGTCACCCGCTGTGCGGACACTACGGCTGTAAACGATACCTGAGAGAGAAATCAGAGCGACCTCAGTGGTGCCGCCTCCAATGTCTACAATCATATTACCCGCTGCGTCTTGCACTGGTAAGCCTACACCTATCGCGGCAGCCATGGGCTCTTCAATAAGGTAAACCTCACGTGCACCTGCTTGCTCAGCAGATTCACGGACAGCGCGGCGTTCGACTTCTGTGATACCGGAAGGAACGGCGATGACGACGCGGGGATTAGAGCGCCGGCGTCCGTTGTTTACCTTACGGATGAAGTGCCTAAGCATGGCTTCAGTGACTTCGAAGTCTGCGATGACGCCATCGCGTAATGGCCGAATAGCGACGATGTTGCCAGGTGTGCGGCCGAGCATACGCTTGGCGTCATCACCAACGGCGAGAACCTCATTGGTGCCTGAGTTAATAGCGACTACGGAGGGCTCGCGCAGGACAATGCCGTGGTCCTTGACGTTGACCAAGGTATTGGCTGTGCCGAGATCGATGCCGATGTCGTTTGATCGAATAGAGAAAAATTTACCGAACATGTTCTATGTGGTTAAAAATGAATGAGTTAATGTGTTTGAATGATGAAAGTAGCCGAAGCTTTAGAGGCTTTTGGGCTCGGGAATTTTCCTGAGAGAAATCGACAGTGGGCAGAAAAACAATACTACTCAGAGATTTCCCCCTTTGGAAAGATGGGGGACTATTCAGCCTTAGTCCCTAGAGGTCAAGCGGTAAGACGTGCAAACACCTGAAAAATGGGGCTTTTTAGAGCGGAGGGGAGATCTCCGTTTTGGTGTGACTTATGCTAACTTGAGGCGCTCATCTGAGTTGAGCGCATTACTAAGCTCCTCCCAGCCTTTTGGGGTCTGGATGTTAAAGGTGTGGAGGTAAAGGGTGACGAGTGCTGGATCAAACTGCTCTAGTAGGGAGTCAATGGAGGTTTTGAGTTTTTCTGTATCGAGTGTTTCAGGGAGATCTCCGTCTACTTGGCCATTGCCATTGTGTGGGATTTCTAGGCCATCACAGAAGGTGGCGAGCATTTTTTCCTGCCCGTTCATGAAGTAAACTTGGAGTAAGTGCTCGCCGATCATGTCGCTGGTTTTTAGCGCGAGATTCTTGTGTAGCCACGTAATTTGATCGACCACGGGTTTCTTTTGAATGAAAGCAGGGCGTAGCTTCCGATTACCCGCGAGGCTTCCGAGGGCTGTTTTGTAGAGGTTGCGATCTGTTTCTCGCATCCACATGAACATGTCGTGGACGATGGAGGGCTTAACGGCTGTGAAGAGTTCGTAGGCGTGCATTTGATTGGTTATTTAAGGTTGGAAAGTTTTAGCTGAATTTGACGGAATGTTTTTTGCTGAGGCGGAGGATGTCTCCGGCGGCTAAGGTGACTGGTGCCATGGGATCGGTGAGCTTCTCACCATTGAGCTGCACGGCTCCTGTGGTGATGAACTGCTTACGTAGTTCACCATTGGATTTTTCTAAGTGAAAGGCGGTTTGAAATGCGTATGCCGCGAGGGTGATGACGTTGCTGTCTTCAGGTACGTCAGACAATGGTAGCTCAGTGGCTCCGGCGGCGGTGTCACGCTGTGAGAAACGGGCTTCCCATGTGGAGCGGGCATCTGCGGCATTTTGAGGGTTGTGATAACGGGCTGTGATGCTGGTGGCGAGTTGTTTTTTGGCCTCCATAGGGTGGAGGGTGGTGTCACGGTTTGACCCTAACAAAAGCGTGTAGTATCTATCCATGAGTTCATCAGAAATACTCATTATTTTACCAAACATTTCGGTGGGTGCCTCGTTTACTCCCACGTAATTATGTGAAGACTTGGACATTTTTTTCACCCCATCAAGACCTTCTAAAAGCGGCATGAGTATCACTACTTGCTGGGCCATACCTTCTTCCTTTTGCAGGTCTCTGCCTACGAGAATATTGAAGAGCTGATCGGTGCCGCCTATTTCTACATCTGATTGAATCTCTACAGAGTCCCAGCCTTGCATGATGGGGTACTGGATTTCATGGAGGCGGACTTCCTGACCTTTCTCGATGCGGGTTTTAAAGTCCTCACGCTGAAGCATCTGCTGCATGGTGACGCGGGCGTTAAGTTTTAGAACTTGTTCATAGGTCATGCTTCGGAACCACTCGCCATTGTAAACGACTTCGGTTTTTTCTGGATCAAGAATTTTAAATGCTTGAGAGGTGTAAGTTTCGGCATTGGCTAACACTTCATCACGTGTGAGTGGCGGGCGTGCTGCAGAGCGGCCTGTAGGGTCTCCAACAGTGGCGGTGAAATCACCAATGAGGAGGACAGCTTGATGGCCAAATTCTTGGAATTGACGGAGCTTTTCAATGGCAACCGTGTGACCGAGGTGGATATCTGGTGCTGTGGGGTCGACTCCTAGTTTGATGCGTAAGGGTCTGTTAAGCTTAAGCTTCTCCAGCAGCTCTTTTTCGCTGAGGACTTTAGCAGTTCCTGCGGTTAGGATGGCGAGGGCTTCTTCTGCAGTGTGGCTCATGGCGCGTGGAGGTTGTCTGGAACGGGCGTGGGTGTCGAGCCGGAAGATGGGGCTTTACGAGAATCGTCATTGGTGAGTAAAACTGACATCATGAATGATACATCTTCTCCTTATTTAGCTCCACAGAGTGGTATGAGTGCTCCTCCAGTGGAGACTCCTTCTGCTGTTACTACCTCTATTCCTAAAGTCTTTGGTATTATTCATATTGTGTATGCGTGTATCGGTATGGTGGGTGCGATCTTTGGGGTGGGAGTTTTTTTACTGATGGAGACAGTGCTTACCAAAACGGGGGGCGAGATACAGGAGATGGATGCTTTTCTTGAAGCTTACAGCACGATGGCGATTTATACCTATATCGATGCTGGAATCAAAATCATGCTAGGTGTGTGTCTATTGGTAGCGGGGATAGGGCTTTTAAAAAGAAGACTCTGGGCGCAGAAAGTCAGCATCTTGTGGGCGGTAGTGAGGGTAGTGGTTGCCATTGTGATGACGGTGGTCACCTACGGCGCCAGTATAGAATTCCAAGAGCGCATGGCGGAGGTTACGCAGAGTCAACAAGGACAAATTGAGCAGAGCCAGTTTCAGGCTAATATTCAGAATCTGAGTAGTGTGTTTAGTGTGATTATGGTGTGTATCTATCCGGTATTAACGATTATTTTTCTGAGTAAGAAGGTGGTGAAAGACTCTCTACAGTAGTTTTTTTCCTCCTGTCGGAAATTTTTGACTTTGCAAGGTGGGGGGATTGCCTTATCTCCTGCCGCGCCCTTAGGAGGATTTTGTCTTACTTTGGGGGTTATAAATGATGGTGACTGTAGCTCAGTGGTAGAGCCCCGGATTGTGATTCCGGTTGTCGCGGGTTCGATCCCCGTCAGTCACCCCATTTTTTGATTTTATCTGCGCTATCTTCGTCGGAGGGAAATGGACGGAAATTTCAGTAGTTCATTCTTTTCGCCAGTGAAACCTTTTGCTAAAGTAACCCAATGTAAGGTTAATTACCCTACAGTTGAATCAGAGTTACTTATGCGGTCATTGGAAGAGGTTACTGGATACAAGTTTAGAAATTCGCTGTTACTAGCGGAGGCTCTAACGCATCCGAGTCTAGCCTATGAAACACAGAAACCCCGCTTTGATAACCAGCGCTTGGAGTTTTTAGGTGATGCAGTGATTCAATTAATCCTAACAGATGAGCTTTATCGTCTCTTTCCTGGTTTCTCGGAAGGCCGCCTTACCAAGCTTAGAGCTCGGCTCGTGTCACGTGATGCCTTACATGCTTTTGCCAATGAGATGAATTTGGGGGCCTACATCATGATGGGGAAGGGGGAGGAAGCATCTGGTGGCCGGGATAGAGCATCGACACTCGCAGATGCTTTTGAATCTGTTATGGGAGCGATTTATCTGGATGGAGGTTTGGAGGCTGCTCAGCAGGCGATAGAAAAAATTTGTTCGCCAGCTATTGAACTTGTTGCTGAATCTCCTGATGAAAAAAATCCAAAGGGTGAACTGCAGGAAGCACTCCAAGCCATTTCTACGGAAGGGCCTGAATACTGTATCAAAAGTACGGATGGGCCAGATCACCATAAGATGTTTACCGTTGTTGTACAGTGGCGGGGGCAGCATCTTGGCGAAGGGGTAGGTAGCTCTAAGAAAGATGCTGAGGCCAAAGCTGCGCGTGATGCGATTGTAAAACGTTCTTGGGAAAAGTTTTCAGATAACCCATAATCTGGGTTTAATTGCCGCGGATGGTGTTATCCGCGTAGGGCTGTGAGGATGGCGACTTTTTCCGCGCCATTTTGAACGAGCACCTTGGCGCACTCGTTGGCGGTGGAGCCGGTGGTAAAAACATCATCGATCAAGATCACGGGTTTACCTTGGATACGCTTGTGTAGTCGCTTACTGACGGCAAATGCAGCATGCAGATTCTCCAGTCTTTTTACCCGGCTGAAGCGTGTTTGGGTATGGGTGTTACGCGTTCTTTTTAATGCTTTGAGAGATGGGATATGGGTGTGTTGCGAAAGTTTTTTGCAGATTTCCTCCGCTTGATTGAATCGTCTCTTTCTTTGCCGCATCCAGTGGAGTGGTACGGGGACTAACAGTCCGTCTTTAAGGTATGGCTGGAAGCGAGAATCGGTGAGCGTGGTCTGCATCATACGTGCTAGTTCATCAGCGAGCTGAATTTGGCGCATGTATTTCAAATCATGAACAAGTTCTCTACCACCGCCACTGCTGTGGAGAGAGGCAATGGCAAATTGAAACGCAAACTCTAGCTGGTGGCAGTTTGGGCAGGTGAACTGTTCACTGATCTGTCCATCATAGCATTCCCCGCAATGGGAGCAGAAGGGCGGCTCTACGGGCTTGAGCTCATCGCGACAGGTGGTGCAGAGGTGACGTCCTTCTGTTAGTGCGCATTCGCAAAGGTGACAGGAGGCTGGGTAAATGAGGTCGAGTATCCTGTTGGTCGTCCGCTTGAGCATGGAGATGGTTTTTGGTGAGGGCTTTTTCTCCTCTAATAAGCCTCATGGCTAGGGCATAATTAGGTAATTTCTGAGATGATAGAAAATTTCTCATTCAAATACTCCTCAGATTCGCTATAGAATGCGACATGCAGAAGCACCAGTGGAGAGAGGAGAATGAGGAGGGTAAAAAAATGTTCCGTGCCACGTATCATGCTGGAGAGTGGAATCTCTACTCCCAGATGAAAGGTGATGAGGAGTGGGATCACCATGATCCTATCCCTGTGGATCTACTGGAGAAACTGCGTGAAGTCATGTGGAATAAATACCAGAGAGGTCGCTGCCCTCATAAGCTGGTTACAAAAATAGATAAAATGTTAGGTAAGGATTGAATTGCGCCCATTGAGATCATGGGGTTATCCTAACAAATCGGGTCTGTTTTCTTGGGTTCTTCTCAGGGCTTGTTCTTTTTTCCACGTTGCTATTTTTTGGTGATCTCCGCTGAGTAAGACACTAGGGACTTTCATTCCTTGGAATTCGTTAGGTTTGGTGTAAGCGGGGGCTTCGAGCATGGTGGGGTCAGTAAAAGACTCTTCTTCTGGTGATCTCGCATCACCCAGAGCGCCGGGGAGAAGTCTTACGATGGCATCTGTTACAACAGCAGCGGCGATGGCTCCGTTGGTTAACACGTAGTCGCCAATGGATATTTCCTCATCCACAAGGGCCTCAATGACGCGGTGATCCACACCCTCGTAGTGTCCGCAGAGGATGATAAGGTGCTCAGCGGTGGCGAGGTGCTGCGCGTGGGATTGTCGAAAAGGGATACCTTGGGGAGTCATCAGAATCACCTTGGTAGTGGGTTGTTTTAACTCATCCACCGCAGCGAAGATAGGCTCAGGCTTGAGCAACATACCTTGCCCTCCACCGCAGAGATACTCATCAGTTTTTCGATGTTTATCGGTTGCCCAGTCGCGTAATTGGTGCGCGTGGATATCTACCAGTTTTTTTTCCCGAGCTCTACGGATGATACTCTCACTCAGTGGTGCGAGGGCGATCTCTGGAAAAAGGGTGATGATATCGATGCGCATGGATAAAGTGTGAGGTTTGTAGATTGAAGTTTGAAGTTTTTTCGTAACACGCTAGTAACATACGCGTGAGTCAGTCCATCTATATCGTGGCCGGTGAAGTAAGTGGGGATACCCATGGTGCGTGCCTGATGGATGCGCTGCAAGAGCAGGTGGAAGGAGTCGAGTTTCATGGTGCTGGTGGTGAAATGATGCGGCAAGTGGGAGGTGAAGGTGTCTGCAACTGGGTGGAGAATGCTGCTGTCATGGGCATTGTAGAGGTGTTGAAGCACTATAAGTGGTTTAAACAACGCTTTGCTGAGATGCTTGCTGAGATTGTTTCTATCCGCCCATCGGTATTGGTATTAATTGATTACCCAGGGTTTAATCTGAGGTTTGCTAAAGCTGTGCGAGAGCATTTACCGAATACAAAAATTGTTTATTACATCAGCCCTCAAGTGTGGGCGTGGAATAAAGGCCGTATTCCTAAGATGGCTCAGACACTTGACCTCATGCTGTGTATATTTCCCTTCGAGCAGGAAATATTTGAATCCGCAGGTTTGAAAACGGTTTTTACAGGCCACCCCCTTGTGGATGAACTGGAGGAAAAAAAGATCGATGTAGAGCGGGCTGATGATTTGGTAGGTCTGTTCCCTGGTAGTCGCGAGCGTGAAGTAAGCCGGCTATTTCCTTTGATGATAGAGACGGTGAGACGTATGCATTCCAATCAAGGACAATGGAAATATGAGGCCGCCGCCGCCTCTGAGAAACTGGCAGAAAAAATGCGTGAGATGATCACGGCTGCGAAGTTGCTAGATCAAGACCTTATTCAAGTGACGGTGGGAAATAGCCATGCATTAATGCAGCGTGCCACCTGTGGCGTAGTTGCTAGTGGTACCGCTACACTGGAAGCTGCTGCGTTGGGGATGCCATATTGCCTCGTTTACAAAGTAGCTTGGCCTACGTGGGCGATGGCGAAAATGCTGGTAAAAGTAGACTTCATTGGCCTCGTTAATATCCTTGCTGGAGAAAAAATCGTGGAAGAGCTCATCCAGAGTGAAGCAGACCCTAACCAACTTGAAAACATTCTCAATGAACTTCTGCACAATGAACCCAAGAGAGAAGAACTCCGCACTCGGCTGCTAGAAACGGCATCCAAACTTGGAGATCCAGGAGCTCACCACAGAGCAGCTGCCGAAATAACTCAATTACTCTAACATAATTATTAAGCCGTGTCCTCACCATCACCTAAACGCTACAAAATAATCCTCATGATTCTCCCAGTGGGAGTCGTCATCGGAACCATTATTTTTATGTACATGTATTTTTACAATGAGCGCCGTGATGAACAAGAGCATGCCGTCATAGCCTCTCATGGACTCCGGGTTAATGATCTCGATGACATGGTTATGAAGTTTACTGATCGAATAGGAGTGCGTGATATAGAAATCGAGCAGGGGAGAACTGGGTTAAAATCAGCGGCCTCCATGATCGAAGGAAGCCTAGGACCACAAAACGTAGGATTCCCTGTGAAAAAAGACGACGGCGAGGCGCGGCATGGCCTGCTTTGGAAAAGTCTCTGGGTAGATATACGAGGTAAAAAAATGCCTGAGCGAGTGGTGATTGCCGCGGTATCCTTCGCCGGAGCTGGTGAGACAGCAGATGCAAATACAGCATCCACGCTCATGATGCTCGCTTCATCAATGGCCAGAGATGAGCCAGCTCGCACCATACGCTTTGTTTTTCTCCCTATCGATCAAAGCCCCGCCCAGCAGAATGCCTGGCTCATTCAGCGTTGCCTTCAGGAAAATGAAATCTGTGATGGTATCATCGGGATTCGAACTATGAAAAAGAAACCTGAGCTTACCGGCGAAGATTGGCAGGTAGTGGCACCATCAAGCGCGGATCAAGCCTGGTGGCAGTTCTTAAAACAGGGAGCCAATAGACCTGCGGGCGCTGTACCGTCTGTATGGATTACCCACCCAGTTTTTTCATCGCATGCCTGGGAGGGGCAGCGGTCACGGCGATTAGAAAAAACCATCCAAGTCGCAGGAACAATCACCTCTTGGTTGCGTCGTGCCGCTGAGGAGTAAAGATTCTTTTTCAAAAAACATCTTGTCACAGACTCTGGCGTGGGATAACTCCCGTCCGCGCTTTACGTTTTTTCTAAATTTACGAAAGAAAGAAAATGAGGCGTGGAAATCATAAGGGGGCATTAGCTCAGTTGGTAGAGCACCTGCATGGCATGCAGGGGGTCAGCGGTTCGAATCCGCTATGCTCCATTTCTTCTCCTCTTCGTTCTCAAACTCTCTTCATAGATCCAGCACTTGAGTCTGGCGCTCTGGCTGATCGCTATTGAGGAATGAGCATTTCAGAACCTACATCATTTTACCCCATGGCTACCGAAGGAATAGAACTCGCCATTGCTTGTGCACGTGCTGCAGAGGCAATACAGGCAGAAGATATCTGCATACTCGATCTTACAGGCATCTCTTCTCTGACCGACTTTATGGTGGTTTGCTCTGGCACCTCCTTACCTCACCTGAAGGCGGTGATGCGTGATGTGGATAAGGAAGTGAGGGAAAAGTACCAGGTAGATCCTGTGCAGTCCGAAGGTGGGGCTGACTCCCGCTGGATGGTGCTAGACTACATTGATGTTATGGTCCACGTGATGCATCAGGAAATGAGAGACCTCTATGGACTCGAAGACCTTTGGGCTGAGGGTAAACGCGTTGAGTGGCAGGAAGATTCAGAAGAATAATCGCGTCCTCTCACGTGTTTATTCCACATTGTGTATCAAATAATCGCGAGCTCTAAAATTTACGGGTGCGCGCTTTCGTGTCGTATTAGGAGACCGACCTTTTGTGCAGAGAATCTGTTTCTTAGGGGAGTAAATGCTCTTGGAATTTGGCATTGGGTAGAGAGCAAGTATCTTTGCCTAATTGAAGTCGATGCCTATTACGTGCTATCAATTGATAAAGACCAGATTTGAACCACCTTGGAAGCAAGTGGAGCGGCCAGAAAATAACGAAAACACCGCCTGCTAGGTAGAGGGCACGTAAGATAGCGTCGGCACCACGCCAGTGAACTTGTTGATCTGTTTGCCAAGCCTCGGTGAGAACTGCTGCACCTGTAGCTTGGTTGTTGTCACCTTTGAGTTCACGCCATGATGATGGAAGAACGCTCGCTGTTTCTCCCTGGAGTGGCGCATAGTATAGGCGGCCACGTCGATCTATCTGATGTAGCAAGGTGGCAGATTTTTGGCAAAATACGCAGTCGCCATCAAGAAAGAGGACGTGTCGTGATTTGCTGGATACTTTGGCACTCATTGAGGGGATCTTTAAGTTAATGGATAGTCAGATACTTGTCATCCATGATATTACTTTGGCTTTATGATACCCCATGCGTCAGTGACTTGTCTTGGCGTCATAATATCGAGGTAGCCATTCCGCTTCGCAGCGTAGAGATCAAAACCACTGTAGCTCAATGCAGCAACGATCAAAGTCGTGCATGTGTAACTTTTACTAACATCTTCTTCTGTGAGGGGAAAAAGATTGCCGTTTCCTAACCCCAATGTGGCTTTGAAATCGTATGAGTCATCTGGCGAAGAACATTTTTTAGTGCTGTATTGAGTAAATTGATGCAGTCGAGATACATCGATAGATCCGGCTGGTGGACGGTAGGCGATCCATGATTTGTCTTGGAGGTAGTCCCAGGATGCATCAGTGTTGACAGCCTGTTTCATAGCTACTTGCAAAAGTCTGTGATCAGCGTGGCCTTGCCCTTCGAGCTCTCTATGAGGATCGGGAACGATAATGCTAACATGCCCATAGCGGAACAATTCATAGGGGATTTTTTGTAACTTTCTGTGTTTGAGGTGACCTCTGGCCTCGCTATGGCTCATGTAAAAAGCAATGACATCGCCAGTACGGAGCAAGGCGGTTTTCTTTGCGAAGTCTTCGCGATCTTTTGCTGCATGGTAGTCCACGATGACTGCCATTTGTTGTGGCTCTCTGTGAGTGTGCTGTGTTTTACGTATTACTGATCTTTTGCTGAAGGGCTTCTCCATAGAAGAGAAAGGAAAGATACCATTATGGGGGGACTTGCTAGAGCAGGCATTGATCAGAGCAATCGTGAATAGAACAAGGAATAGGAGGTGTATGATACGAGAACGAAAAAATCGACCAGTTAGGTTTTTGGTATATCGTAAGCAGATCTCTGATTTTTTCTTCCATGCGGTTAGCCAAGATCCTTGCACTGTAAAGAGATGAACCATGATCATACCAAGGCTAAGGTCAGTGAAGTCGATAGTGAGCACGATACCTATGTGCATTAGTAACATCGCGAACCATGCGAACTGGCGTGTGGATCGCAAGATAGCAAGGGGGATAAAGCATACTTCGAGAAAAAGAACTGCCCACGTCATCGCCATCATAGAGCCATCTGGTAAATGGAGCATTAGATGTCTAACAAATCCAGGCCTAGCCAATGGGTTGTGCATTAAATGCATCAGGGCTGAGCCATCGATCCAACTAGGGCTACTGAGCTTCAAGATACCTGAAAAAGTATAGCCAGTTGCCAGCAAGACCCAAGCCGTCAAGGGTATCAACCTAGGTAGCTTTTTAAAATCTTTGGGTACAGCGGCGCAGAGCAATAGCAGCATACCAACGTAGCCAAGGCTTGGATTCGCAGTGAGTGGATTTGCCGTATACAAACACGAATGCAAAAACCACAAGATAAGAGCACAGGTGCGACTCAACCTTCCCAAAGCAAATAGAACCGAAGTGAAGACACCAATCGCTATAAAAATTTCGACAAATGTAGGCGTGCCCCAGTAGAAAATAGGATTTGGCCACGTTCCATTGAATGGATTGATACCCTCCATCCCCATGATGCCATGGAGACTGAATATTTCACCCGCATAGGGAATGAGCGCTGCAAAATGGAAGCATAAATAAATTCCAAAGACTGCACGAAACAATTGGAATTGTTTAGCGCTTACATCTGATTGCCTATCTAATATTTTCTTCATGTTGCTATTGTATTGAAGGCTGAAGTGTCCACTGGTTCGTAGAACCTGCTGTGCGACTTGTTATTCGGATACGGAAATGGGTGGCGTTTTTAGGTAAGCCCAATTCAGAGGGAACCTTGCCAGGGGCTATGAGTGAGTAATAAAGGGTTTCTTGGCTGAGCTTACTTGGCATCGCAGGCCCGTAGGCAAGGACGGCACCATAGACATTGCGGCGCTGGTAGGGGCCTTTCATTTTTTGATAGATTTCAGGTGTGATGGTTAGGATTTGATCACGTTTGTTTCCGATGTCGTAGATCAATTCAAAGTCCATGGCAAAAGTCTCGAATGCTCTGCCGTCCGACTTATCGTACGCTTGGCAAAAAACTTTGGTGTATGGGGCTGCTCCGGATGCGAGGCCGAGCCCTTTGATCTTAGGAATATCAAAAATGTGTCCTAACATTGCCGTGCTTCCCCAGCCTAGGATACACAGCGCGAGTAGATTGCTTTTTTGTAAAATGGTTAGCTTCATCACATTGTGTCTATTTTTTCAGTTCGAGATTGATGACAGGCCCAGCGCTTCGAGCAGCCGATACATGTTGGGAGGAGATGGAGCAGAGGTTGTTGAGTATCTGCAGTCTGATGCACATCATCGAAGGATAGCATGTCCTTGAATTGCGACTCCTTTGCAGCATCGAAGCCACATTTCCTTACTAATTTCTTGGGATTCTGGTAGGTTCCAAAAAGCATGTCCCAGAGAGGGATGTCCGAGTAATTGTGTGTGTGGTGATTACGCTGGTGGTGGACTCGGTGAGATTCTGGTCGCTGGAAAAAGGGCCCAATCCACCTAGGCGTTTTGATGTTCCAGTGGTAGAAAAGCTCAGCTACTCCAGTAGCCAGAGTTACTAGTGCAGCTGCTTCTGTACTGCAGCCTAGAATGACGAAGGTGATGATAGAGCTCAGCAGCCCATTGATTAAGATTTCTACAGGGTGCTTATAAAAAGACATCAGCACTTCCATCCGGCGTGGAGAGTGATGGAGCTGGTGACATAGTCTCCAGAAAAATGGTGAGTTATGCCGAATGCGATGCCACCAGTAGTAGATGAATGTTATACTTATATAGCCAATGCCTATCTGGGGAATGATCCCCACGTGTTTGCGTAATGACCATGGTTGGATACTTGCAGTATGATCCATGAGGATATCCCATGATCCTCCTAACAGTATTACAATTCCAGCCTGTGCGAAATTGGTCAGTAGCACGCGAGGCCACCATTTTTTAACTTTGGGGAGCTGGTTAGCTGGCCACCATTTCTCTACGAGGAACATGGCGGATACCACGCACAACATGATCAATACCGTTGTCATGCTGAAAAGATGACATAGTATTAATTATTGTTTTAATCGAATATAATGAGTTTGATATTGATTAAAACAATAAATTGGATCTGAACTTTATTAAGCTACCAAACCTTTTGATCATCTTGGCCATAAGGCAGCCAAGACCGTTCCTTTGCATACGATGGCATCGGCAACCGCAAAAAAAGCGCCAAATAGCCTCTCCCTCCCAATCGATCAAAACGGCAACGCCACCCTAGTATGGGATGCAGAGAACCGCCTCAGTGCAGTCACCCGTGCCGATGCCACCGCATCAGCAAACAAATCGGCAACACAGCAGCCACCTACTACATATACGATGGCTGGAATCCGATTGCAGAATACACTGGCACCACGCTCAATACGAGCTACACTGGGGTATGGATCTCAGTGGCAGCATGCAAGGAACAGGAGGCGTAGGAGGCCTCCTCGCCGTCACCGAGCACGGCACATCCAGCGCGGAGCACTTTTACCCGACCTACGATGGCAACGGCAACATCAGTGAATACCTAGATGCCACCAGCACAACCGTAGCCCACTACGAGTATGACACCTTTGGCAACACAACCGTAAGCACCGGCAGCAAAGTCGCAGACTTCGTCCACAGATTCAGCACGAAGCCCCTAGATGCCGAAACCGGCCTCTACTACTACGGATACAGATACTACGATCCGGTGACAGGCAGATGGCCAAGCAGAGATCCTCTCTTAGAAAAAGGGGGGATGAATATTTACGGGTTTGTCGGAAATCAGCCTATAAGTAGGTTTGATATGGATGGTCGAGTATGGATAGCGTGGCAAGATGCAGATTGTATGGCGAAATGTGGAGAGCAGTATTTAATTGATATGGCTGTGGTTGGAGCAACTTTAGTTGGAGGTATTATAGCAGGGGCAATTTTTCCTGCTGCCGCACCATTGATTGCAGCACTTACTGTTCGTGTTGTAGCAGCCTCCCTAAAATATATGATCTGTATGGGGCGTTGTATTATTAGGGAGTGGATTGGACCTGGCCCTCCTCAAGATGAACTTGCTTGTTGTGACTGTTATGACGGAACTGTGGCGTATTATAACGAACAAGAGCAATGTCCATGTATTTAAATATTATTTTTTCATTATGTGCTTTAGCAATTGCTTTAGCCTCATGTTTAGTGCGAAAACGATTTTTTGTTTCTTTAGATAAAGCGGATCGAAAAGTTCGACTTGTTTTGTTGTTTGGTTCTATATGGGTAATTTTGCTTTTTGTTTACATAATTAATTCTAGTGATCTCAGGTTTCTTCTTGTGGTAATTCCTCTGATTAATTTGATTCAGGTTGTTTTGGCTTTTGCTATTTTCCACAAAAAATTTATATTGTCTATTGATTCTAATTCTACTTTCTTATGTTGGATTTTATTACCTATAATTGGTATACCTTTGCTAGTCTTAGGAGAGAAAAAATGTTAACGGCTGATTTGTCATCGTACTGTAGTATTAAGGGACAGACTTTTTAGACTATGGAGAAAAACCGATACTGTTGTTGTAAAAAAGACTAATTTTTCAAACTAATAATATGAAAATAATTCTAGCTATAATATTGATTCAAATACTAATTAGTATGCAGTCTTTTGCTGATAATATAAATTCCCACTTATACCAAGTATGGCGTTTGAAAATGGATAAACTTGTTGAATCGAGAACTATTTCTAAAGATTTAGCTATAGGATTCACTAGTTGGGATTTGAAAGCTGTAGAGCGTTGGCCTGAATATCAAAAACTCTGTAATTCGAAAGATAATGAGTTGTCGGCTTTCTTATTTAAGAAAATCGAAGAGGGTGAATTGGGGGATCATTTCTTGGCTCATATTTATTGTTTTCGTGAAAATATAGATATTGAAAAGTTATTAGAAAAAGATTTTGATGGAAATATATATCATTTATCTGAAGCGTTATTGAAATTTAAAGGTGGCGAATGAAGTGGTCTCGATATTAAATCGTATTAAAGAACATGCGTATTAAAAGCGTATTACACGTATTAAGGGGAAGACCTTTTTGCACGTATGGACGTAGCGAAAAGGCTTAATCCTGGGAAGAACTACATTGTCGGAGATGAAGGAATAACTCATGAATACTAAATTTAATTTTAGGATGAAGCTATTAAGTGTTGTTGTTTTTAGCGTTTGTGTTGTTGGTGATTGCTTTGCGACTCAAACTGTTCCACCTCGTATTAGTTTAGGTGGTGACGTGCGAAACAAGATAGTTGGTTTTCATTCTTTTAAGAAAAATGAATCTTTGTTTAATTTTGTCAAACGGATCGGGGGCTTTAAAGTAAGGGTTTATACAGCTAGGGGTTTTTCACCTCGGGAGCGTTTAACATTATATTTATTCAGATCAACCGAAGCGGGGCAGAGGGTTAAAGTATTTCATATTGAATGTGATGCCCAAAGCGCTTCTAAGTTTATCTTAAAACCAGGGGATACGATTGAAGTGACTAAATTTAAAAGCCCAAGATATGAAGAATGGGAGGAGTTCAAAAAACAACCTATAAATAACAGGATCGTTTTTTTTGAAAAATAACTTAACACGTATTAAGGGACTAACAGTATATTAAGGAATGTATTAAGGGGCAGGCCTCGAGTATTAAGCAGTATTAGTATTAAGGGACAGCAACTGTCTTTTATGTATTATGTATTAAGGTATTATGTCAACGGTGTCCAAAAGTTCGGTTTAAAACTTGGCGTAGAGTGTGGCTAGGCGTTGCTGTGCGATGTGCCACGGAGCCGTGTATTAAGGGACAGCAACTGTCTTTTGAATAAAGTTTCATTTTTTATAGGTTAGGCAGTTTTTGAATCTTGTAGGTGTCTCTTTATCAATGAGTTAAGGTGGCACAGGAGCTTCCTCATGACGGCGATGAGTGCTAGCTTC
>CALBVY010000007.1 GCA_937969495.1 uncultured Verrucomicrobiales bacterium
GAAGTATATCTTGGTGAGGATGATATTTTCGTAGTTCCCAAGGGGGTAGAACATCGTCCTGTAGCTGAATCCGAAGTGGAGTTTCTAATAGTTGGACTTAATATCACATCCACTCCAGAAGGTGGAAAACCGAACTAAAAAAGCAAACAAGGAGGAGCTAACGCTGCCGAGGAATCCGCCCGGGCAGATTGAGGCTTTTTTCGCACCGCCATTTTTTATAATGTTTAACAATAAATCTGCAGGATGAGTAAATACAATGGAAGCTGCCTATGTGGAGCGATTCTCTATGAAGTCAACGGAGAGATCCGTGATATACTGAACTGCCATTGCTCGGATTGCCGCAAGTCACATGGGGCGGCATTTCGGACCCGAGGAGCTGTTGATGTGAATGCACTCACATTCGTCAGTGGAGAGGAGCTTTTGACTCGCTACGAGCACAAGGCTGGAGAATATCGATCGTTTTGTAGTAGATGCGGTTCGGCTATCGCTACATTTTTTTTGGATCTATCAAAGCCCATTGGGTTGGCGCTTGGAACATTAGATTCAGCCCTTGATAAGGGGGCTGAGATTCATGTGTTCGTCTCTGATAAGGCTTCTTGGCATACGATCACCGATGATCTTCCCCAGTTTCCTGAATTACCAGAGGGGGCCCTGCAAAATGCCGAACCAAC
Organism: uncultured Verrucomicrobiales bacterium; assembly: GCA_937969495.1. Lineage (GTDB taxonomy): Bacteria > Verrucomicrobiota > Verrucomicrobiia > Verrucomicrobiales > Akkermansiaceae > Oceaniferula. Next base: position 672 of record CALBVY010000007.1, read on the forward strand.
CACGGAGTTACTCTAACGATTAATTTTTAAGGAAATAGTCCACTGAGCTTGGAGTGTGGTGATTCCTTGTGATGCCCTATAAGCTTAATGGGTCAAAAAAGTCTGTGCCGAGTGGTGTTTCCTAGAATCATTCAAGGCGCAAAGGGGGCTTGATTATCAGTGTTTTATAGGGTGGTGGGATGACGGTGCATTGATAGAAATTGAATTCGTCAAATTCTTTTAAAAAAAATATGCTTGTGAAATTTTTCACAAGGCGTAGAAGGCGCGCGACGACATGGCTAATTTTTTCCCGCGATGGACCAATTTGCTACCGCTTAAGATAGCGGTATGTGTTATTTTTGTAGTAATAGGGCTCACTGCGGCCTTTTCCTACTATGCTACCCCTAAGGCTCAGCGCGTGGGTTACCAGCCAGATCAGCCGATTGCTTATGATCATAATTTTCATGCTAATCAGCTGGGTCTTGATTGTCGTTACTGCCATAGCTCGGTGGATAAGTCAGCCAGTGCTGGTCTCCCCACTGCAAATACCTGCTGGAACTGCCATGAGAATGTTGCCAAAGGATCGGATAAACTTGAGCCACTGCGTGCTGCCATGGGTGTGGATAAAGATCACGTGCCGATTGAAGGTGCGGTGAAAAAGCCCATCGAATGGGTGCGTGTGCATAAATCACCAGATTATGTTTACTTTGATCACTCCGCGCACGTAAACCGTGGTGTTTCTTGTAAGTCTTGTCATGGAGATGTGCATAAGATGGAAAAGGTCTATCACGAGAAAGATCTGAGTATGGCCTTCTGTCTGGACTGTCACCGTGCTCCAGAGAAGCATCTCCGCCCACTTGAGGAGGTTTACAATCTTGATTACAGCGTACTTACCTACCTTGAAGATAAGGAAGATTTGAAGAAGCAGATTGGCTATGAAGTTGGTGATTCTGCTGAGGAAGCACAGAAGAAGCTGGGCGAGCTCTTAAAGAAGAACTGGAGTATCCATCCCAAGGATAGTTGCTTTACCTGCCACCGATAATTTTCCCCTAACACACTACTTTTTCCAACAAGCACATGAGCAATCGGAAGACCAATCTACCAGGCAGACTGCCTGAGAATAAGCCGCAGCACCTGAACCAACAGGACGGCTCAAAAATGTGGCGTAGCCTCGGAGAAAAAGAGGGTGAAGCCAGATTTCAGGAGGCTCTTGATAAGGAGTTCCTTGATGGTGCTGCCCAGATGGAAACTGAGGAGGAACGTGAGATGTCACGCCGTTCGTTTGTGAAGCTGATGGGTGCATCCTCTGCGCTTGCGGGTATGGGGCTGGCAGCTTGCCGCCGTCCTGAGAGCTTGATTGTTCCTTTTGCAGAGTCTCCTGAGTGGAGTATTCCAGGGAAGCCAGTCTATTATGCTACATCAATGCCTAGTGCCCATGGTGCGGCCTCTCTGGTGGTAACAACACACGAGAATCGCCCTACCAAGATCGAGCCTAATAAGCGATATGATAAGCTGGGTGGCACGGATTCCTTCATTCAGGCGTCTGTTCTGGATATGTATGATCCTGCGCGCTCACGTGACATTTTAAGTCATGGTGAGCAAAAGTCTCGCGCGGATCTGATCAAGGCTCTTGGCGAGATGATCACGGCGGATACCAAGGTGGGTATTGTATTTGGTGAAGATAATTCACCTACACGTGCGCGTTTACTGAAGGATCTGAAGGCGAAGTATGGTAGTGCTAAGTTCTACACCTATGAGCCGCTTACTGGTGAGGCGCGGAAGCAAGTTAATGCTGAGGCCTTTGGTTCTGGTGCCGACGTGGCGGCTGATTTTTCCAAGGCGAAGGTGATTCTTTCGCTCGATAGCGATTTCCTAGAGCTGGATAAGCAAGGCCCGGTTAGTGGTTTCTATAAGAATCGCTTCATCGAGGGTGCGGACTACGATAAAAAAGCCAATCCAGAGGCGATGAACCGTCTCTACATCGTGGAAGGCGGCTTTAGTCTCACCGGAGGGATGGCAGATCACCGTCTCCGCATTGCTCCTAGTCAAGTGGTAGCGGTAGCGGCGAAGATCGCCCAAGAATGTGGAGCATCTGTGACTGCTTCTGGTGATTACCAACTTTCTGATACAGAAGTGCTATGGGCCACTGAGTGCGCTAAGGATCTGAAGGCGAATTCTGGGAAGAGCGTTGTACTTGCAGGCAGCCGCCAGAGTAAAGAGCTCCAGAGTATCTGTATCGCCATTAACACAGCTCTTAATAACTACGGTAAGACACTGAAGCCTGTTATTACGGATAAGGCAGACTGTGGTAATATTGAGTCATTGATGCAGTCACTCAGCGCGAATGAGCTGGATACGGTGATTCTCATGACTCCTGCTAACCCAGTGTATGATGCCCCTGGATTTGCCGATGCGGTGAAAGATGCCAAGTTGATTCACCTAGGTCTTCGTGCTGATGCAAGTGCCTATGCTGCTGACTGGCACATTCCTGCTGCGCACTACCTTGAGAGCTGGGGGGATACCCGCACAGCATTGGGGACTTACACCGTGGTGCAGCCCATGATTCTACCGTTATACAATGGTGTTTCCGAACTTGATTTCCTCAATTTCCTCCTCACAGGCGAGCTCTTTGATGCCGCTGCTGATGGTGGAGAGACATCACCATCTTATGATGCCGTGCGTAAGACCTTTGCTGGTCTGGCCGATGATTCTGATAAGAGCTGGATGCAGCTTCTCCGTGATGGATTCTGGAAAAAAGCGACCTCTGCTGCGGCTACGCCGAAGGGTGGGGGAGCGATCTCTGTTACGGTGCCTAAGCCACCTAGCGCTGGGAATTATGAGGTGGTTTTCACTACCGATGGATCAGTTTACGATGGCCGTTATGCCAATAACGCGTGGTTACAAGAAGCACCAGACCCTATTAGCAAAGTTTGCTGGGATAACGTGGCGATGGTATCACCCGCCACTGCCAAAGAGCTGGGTGTTTACGATACGATTTTAAAACTCCAACCTAAGTCCAAAGTCTACGGTATTTGGGAAGCGGAGAACGCGGGTGTGGATCCTGTCACCAAGGAAGGACAAAACCACGCTAATCCCATGGTGACGGTCAGTGTCAACGGGAAGGAGCTTGAAGTTCCTGTGATGGTTGCCTTTGGGCATGCTGATAACGTTATTTCCATCTCTCTTGGTTATGGCCAGGGATTTGATGAGCATGATGAGCTGGGCCGTGGTCCTGAGAATCAAAAGCACGTCAGTCACGTCAGTGTAAACAGAGGATTTAATGCTTACAGTCTCCGTACGGCAGAGACTCCTTATATCGCTAGTGGTGCTACAGCTACGCTGGTGGGTAAGAAATACCACCTTGCGATGACTCAGGAGCACCATGCTATGTATGGCCGTGCTCTTGCGCGTGAGATTTCCACACTACCAACTGAGGGTGATCATGGTAAGGACTTTGCTACCCAGATGAAGGATGTGAAGAAGCAGGGGATGGACTCCCATATGCCGGAGAACATTTCCCTCTACAAACCCAAAGGTTCTAAGACCTGGCATGAAAAGGCACAGGCTGATACACATCTCTTTGATGATCGTCAGCAGTGGGCGATGACCATTGATCTGAATAGCTGTACTGGGTGTAATGCATGTCTCATAGCCTGTCAGGCAGAGAACAACATCCCCGTAGTCGGGAAACAGCAGGTGGCTATGGGTCGTGAGATGCACTGGATCCGTATGGACCGTTATTTCTCCGCCATCGGTGATGATGAGAACAATGTGGAAATGATTCCTCAACCTGTAGGCTGTCAGCACTGTGAGTCTGCTCCTTGTGAAACGGTATGTCCGGTCAATGCTACGGTGCACTCTGAAGATGGCTTAAACACCATGGCGTATAACCGTTGTATCGGAACACGCTACTGCGCGAATAACTGTCCATACAAAGCACGCCGATTTAACTTCTTCGATTACAATAAGCGTAACCCACTCATCCACAAGAACCTCTATAAGGGGCCAGCCGGTAAAAAGGCAGTGGGCGAGGCGCCATCACTGCAAAGAAACCCGAATGTTTCTGTCCGCATGCGCGGTGTGATGGAAAAATGCACCTACTGCGTGCAGCGTATCCAGTCAGCTAAGGCTAAGGTGAAATCAAGATTAACTGAAAAGGCCAACGCTGCCGGCGGATCATCTGTCAATGTCACCATCACAGATAGCGAACTTCGTCCTAAAGAGGGATCAGTCCGCACGGCTTGCCAGGACGCATGTCCATCCAGCGCAATTAGCTTTGGTAACATGATGTTAGGTAAGGATGCTAAAGTCATGCGTGCACGAGACTCTCAGCGGAACTACTCGCTGCTTAACTACATAGGCACTCTGCCACGGACGACTTACTTGGCTCGGGTGAAAAATCCAAATAAGCACATGCCTGATGCCGCGCTGATTGGTCGTGCCACCATCAACATGCACTGATCTGGAAATCCCAATTTCTAACTTTCTAATTCTAAATTCTATATGTCGCACGATACGACCATTGAAAAAGACCCTAACAAGCCTGTGATCCCAGTCATGGAGCGTGAGAAGCTGATTCTCAATAATCGCTCGTATAACTGGATCACCGAGCGTATCTGCGGCATTCTTGAAAATAAACAACCAGCTATCTGGTGGATACTTTTCATTCCAAGTGTGCTTATCGCCGCGATCGGTGTGGGTGGTGGTCTCTTCTACCTCGTCTCTACCGGTGTGGGTGTCTGGGGTAACAGTAACCGCACAATGTGGGGCTGGCCTATTGTGAACTTCGTGTTCTGGATTGGTATCGGGCACGCTGGAACCCTGATTTCCGCGATTCTTTTCCTCACTAGGCAGAACTGGCGGACGTCGATTAACCGAGCGGCGGAGGCGATGACCATTTTCGCGGTGTGCTGTGCGGGTATTTACCCGATGTTCCATGTTGGCCGTGTCTGGATGGTGTGGTTCCTTGCTCCTATTCCTAATGCCAATGCGATCTGGCAGAACTTTAAGTCACCGCTCCTGTGGGATGTTTTTGCTGTTTCCACCTACTTTACGATCTCTTTGATCTTCTGGTATCTGGGGATGGTTCCAGATCTTGCGACGATCCGTGACCGCTGTAAGCCAGGTTTACGTAGATTTCTTTATGGCCTGTTCTCTCTTGGCTGGCGTGGAGGTAACCGTCAATGGAGTCACTACGAGGTAGCCTATTTGCTGCTTGCAGCTCTTTCTACTCCCTTGGTGCTCTCTGTGCACTCGGTGGTTTCCTTTGACTTCGCCACCTCTGTGGTTCCTGGCTGGCACACTACCATTTTCCCTCCTTACTTTGTGGCGGGTGCGGTCTTTGGTGGCTTTGCGATGGTGCTGACGATTATGATTCCTGCTCGTTATATCTACGGGCTTCAGGACATGATTACGATGAAGCACATCGAGAACATGGCTAAGATCATTCTCTTGACTGGAACCATCGTGGGCTATGCCTACCTCATGGAGCTCTTTGTAGCCTTCTATTCCGGAGCTAAGTATGAGAAAGCAGCATTTTTCTACCGGATAGCTGGTCCTTACTGGTGGGCTTATCTGGCGATGATGGCGTGTAACGTGCTTTCCCCTCAGGTTTTCTGGTTTAAATACTGCCGTGAGAACTTATGGATCGTCATGGCCGTATGTATGTGTGTCAACGTAGGCATGTGGTTTGAGCGTTTTGTTATCATTGTCACCACCTTGCCTCGTATGTGGCTGCCAGGTGACTGGAAATACTATAACCCAAGCTGGGTGGACATCATGACCTATGTAGGCACCATCGGTATGTTCCTCACCCTGTTCCTACTCTTCCTTAAGTTCCTCCCCTGTATTAACATTGCAGAAGTGAAATGGACACTGCCGCAGAGTGATCCGCACTTTGATGATAAAGAAGAGCTCGATGACCAAGGCATTGAGGCAGAGGCTGCCTACCAGCATGAGCTCGAGGGCACAAAATACTAAGACCAATCACTTATACCAATTCTCACCTGATGACAGTAAAACGCGTATACGGCTACCTTGCCGAGTTCAAAAGTGCATCCGCCCTTTATAAGGCAGCGGAGAAGGTGCGTGATGCCGGGCATAAGAAATGGGACTGCTACTCACCTTACCCTATCCATGGTCTGGATAAGGCGATGGGGATGAAGAAGTCCATTTTACCGTATCTCGTTTTTTTCGGCGGCACGATGGGTATCATCACAGCTTTTATCTTAGCCTACACCACGCAGGTGGTGATCTACCCTACGGTGGTGCAGTCTAAGCCGACGAATATTTTTACTACCGCGGCGTTTTTCCCGATTATGTTTGAGCTGACGATTTTGTTCTCTGGCTTTACTACCCTCTTCGGCTTGCTTGCTCTCATGCAGCTACCGCGCCTGAACCACCCGCTCTTCGAGAGCCGTCAGTTCCAGCGTGCTACGGATGATGGTTTTTTCATTGCGATTGAAGCACGTGATCCTCGTTTTTCCACCGAAGAGACCAAAACGCTCCTCGAAGATGCCGGAGGGACTAATCTCGAACTCGTCGAGGAACCAGCGACTTAACTTTCCCCAACTTTCAATTTCTAACTACTCACTTAGATGCGTTACTTTTTCCTAGCCTTCACCCTGATCGTCGTTCTGGTTATCAGTTTCTTCGGTTTCCGTGGTGATAAGTTTAGCTCCACGCCATTGCGTATGTTTCCTGATATGGATGATCAGGATAAGGTAAAGACGCAGACTACTTCGAGCTTCTTTGCAGATGGTCTTAGTGCGCGTAAGCCAGTGGCTGGTACTGTTCCCCGTGGATTTGAGCCAGATGGATCTGGCCCTAGCTTTGGAAATAGCACGAGTTACTTAGACACTGGTGCACTTGATGGCACATACGGTAACGGCATGCCTAAGGCACTGGAGCTGAATGATGAGAACATCGCTGCCTTTATCCGTCATGGTAAGGAGCGTTATAATATTTCCTGTATGCCCTGCCACGGTGAGTCTGGTAATGGTAAAGGTACTGTGGCGGTGGTGGGTAATTTCTCCGTAGCGGACTTAGGTAACTTCCCTCAATCAGAATATCCAGATGGTCAGATGTTTGAGACCATCAGTAAGGGTAAGGGTATGATGAGCGGATATTCTTACAACATTCCGGTGAAAGATCGCTGGGCGATTATCGCCTACGTGCGTGCTCTCCAGACCGCGGATAAGACAGCAGACGATCAGTAACAGACGCTTTAACTTTCAATTGACTACTTCTAACTTATAAAATGGGTCACTTCATTACATCTAAAGACATCCCCGCCGATGGGGAGAAAATTGCTAAGGGCAAGCTTGCCATGCCGATCATGGTTTGTGGCATCATTGCTCTGCTAGGTCTGATTGGCAGTGCTTGTCTGCTGTTTATTGATAACCCTGCTCAGAATGAAGCGGCGGATACGGTCGCAGGCCGTTATGCCTACTCATGGTTATTTGCCTTTGCGTTTTTTGTTAGCCTTACCCTTGGTGGTGCTTTTTGGCTACTGCTGCATCACGTTTCTAACTCTGGGTGGGGTGTTTCTGTGCGTCGCCTGATGGAGCACCTTGCTTGTGTTTTCCCATGGATGGGGATTATTGCGATTCCGTTTTTCTTCCCTCAGGTGCAGCAGCATCTCTTTGAGTGGATGAACATGCACCGTGATATACTTGGCAGCACAACTACTTATGCCAATGCCAAGGAGGCGCTGCATTACAGCCATGATCCTTACGATCATTTACTTTACGTGAAGTCATTCTACATGAACCTTCCATTTTGGCTGGGACGCATGATTTTCTACTTTATTGCTCTGGGTGCTGGTTTATTTTACTTGAGAAAGCTCTCAGTGGCTCAGGACAACGATCCTAACCCCGGCTTGGAACGTCTTAAGACGGCGCGTCGGCGTAGTTCATGGATTATGATTATTTTTGGCCTCACCGCCACCTTCCTCGTTTTTGATCTCGTTAAGGCACTTGATTACAAGTGGTTCTCCACCATGTATGGGGTGGCTTTCTTTGCTGGGTGTGTCTTGAATGGCATGGCGCTGCTGATTCTAACGACGATTGTGCTCCGCCGTGCTGGGTATCTCAAGCAGGTCATGAGCCCTGAGCATCACCACATCATGGGTAAGCTGACCTTTGCGTTTGTTGTTTTCTGGGCCTACGTTTCTTTCTCTCAGTTTTTCCTGATTTGGTATGCAAACATCACCGAGGAGACGAGCTATTTCCTACTACGGAATACGGGAAATTGGAACCTCGCCAGCATTGCTCTTGTTTTTGGTCATTTTGCTCTACCGTTCCTCTTTTTGATTCGTTCTGATGTAAAGAAAAAGCCGGGTCTGATGATTCCGATCACTGTTTATCTCTTTATTCTCCACGCCCTTGATCTCTATATTATGGTTGCTCCAGAGCGTGGGCCATCCCTTACTATCAATAGTGAAGCTGGTGCTAGCCTGATGCCGTCTGGGAGTGTGATCTGGCTTGATCTCTTGGCCTTTATCACCGTGGGAGCTTTCTTTGCTTATGTCTATCTTCGCTCACTGGCTTCCACCAGCCTCTACCCACACCGTGACCCACGTATTCTTGAGTCTGCTAACTTGCATAACTAAATAACGGCTCGGTTAACTAACACATTTTTCATTCAAGATGTCTACTCCATCCTATAATCACCGCGACACCCCACTACGCCGCTTTAATGCCTTCTGGTGGGGCTTGGCTTACTTTGGTCTCTTTGGCCTTGTGTCTGTTGTTATCTATTGTTGGAGTGGTAGCTCACCGAGCGTTGAAGAAATCCTTACCAGCGAGCACCAAGAAACGGTGGATGGTGTAGCTGCTAAGCAGCAGGAGATCTTATCTGGTAAACAGCTTCAGCCCGAGAAAATCGGTGCAATGTTACAAAAAGCCCCTTCAGCGAGTGCTGTACCACACCCCAGCGCTACAGCAACAACAGCTGCAGGCCCGATTGGTGATCCACTGAAAGGTAAGGAACTTTATAAGAGTAAAAACTGTATGATCTGCCATGGTCCAGATGGTAATAGTCCTACGGCGCCAATGTATCCTAAACTTGGTGGCAAGGAGGCTTCTTATCTGGCAAAGAAGATGAAAGATATTAAATCCGGCGCTTATACCTCCGCTTTTACACCAATGATGAAGCCGACTATCGATCAGGTTTCCGAGGAGGAGATCGATCATATTGCCCAGTGGCTGGCAGATGGCAGTAAGTAAACCTTCAAATTTTTCTAGAAACTAAAACGATCATGTCTACCCAAAGTCAGGTTCCATTCATCGAAGACGCGCAAATGCGTTCGGACATCGACCGCTCATTGCGCCACCCTGTGATGTTCTTTTTCACCAGCGGTGCAGCATGGCTTGCGGTATCTCTGGTGCTCGGCATTATCGCCTCAGCGAAGAGTCACAATCCGGCGTTCCTTGGTGAATCTGGTTGGCTTCATTATGGGCTTACTTTTCCTGCTCATATTAATACCTTAGTCTATGGCTGGGGTGCGCAGGCTGCCTTTGGGGTGATGATTTGGCTGATGGCGCGACTTTGCCGCCAGCCGAGTAGAAATGCTGGCACTATCTTGGTGGCAGGGCATATCTGGAATCTTGGTGTGGCGATTGGCACGATTGGGATTCTTTCTGGTCATGGCACTGGCAAGCACTGGATGCAGTTCCCTACCTTTGTCTGGCCTGTGCTTTTGGCTGCCTACGCAGTGATTGCTATCTGGTCGTTAGTGGCGTTCCGCTGCCGGAATACCGATCACACCTATATTTCTCAATGGTATTTATTAGGTGCTATTCTTTGGTTCCCATGGATTTACCTAACCGCTAATCTTTACGTTAATGTCTTTGATATTCATCCCCTGATGGCTGCTGCGATTAATGGTTGGTTCCGTCACGCGTTGATCTTTCTTTTCTTTGCTCCTATCGCCATTGCCAGTGCCTATTATATTGCTTCTAAAGTAAGTGGCCGTGCCATTTATAATTACTCTTATTCTGTAGGTGGATTTTGGGCTTTAGCGATTGTTGCACCATGGGCTGGTATGCAGGTCATGACTGGTGCTCCTATTCCTATGTTCCTTCAGTCTGTGGGTGCGGCTGCCACGATGCTGGTAGGCGTGCCACTTATCGCTGCAGGGATTAATATTATCAAAACAGCATCAGGTAAGCAGGAGACGGTGGCTTACAGTCCATCGCTGCGTTTTAGCATCGCTGGTGTGGTAGGTATGTTACTATTGGCCTTTGCAGGTGTGGTGCTGGCTCATCCAGCTTCGCTGAAATTCACCCAGTTTACGATGGCTGGTTACGGCTTTGATGTTCTGGCGGTCTACGGATTCTTTAGCATGTGCATGTTTGGCGCGATTTACTTTATTGTGCCTAGAGTGACACGCCGTGAGTGGCTCTCACGTCGCCTTATCCGTACGCACTTCTGGTGCTCCATCTACGGAGTGTTGTTTATTTTCCTTTTCTGCACACTCCTTGGTGGATTCCAGCAGGGAGCTGCTCAGGAAGATCACACGCAGCCATGGGTGCAGGCGGTGAAAAATACGCTTCCTTACACTGTGGGTATGACCGTTGCTTGGTGTTTCTTACTTTACGCCAATTTTTTCTTCTTTATTCATCTTGCTCTTATGTGGCTTCGTCTTGGTCGCCGTAGTTCCCACCCCACGCTTTTACGCCGTGAGCACTCTGCGCTCGGACCTCACGGACCAGAGGGTGATGTCGATGAACTTGAAGCTGCCAAAGCCTAGAACTCTCTCAATTTTAAACTGAAAACACTTTAATCTAAGTCCATGACTCTTAAATCTTTTCTTATCGGAATGCTGGCTAGCTTTGGTCTGGCGTGGATGTTCGTGATTGCTATTCCGGTGGCAAAAATGAACCATCTTGATCCGGTAAAGATGACAGATGAGGAAGATTCCGCTTACTACCAGCGCAAGGTGTCTGGGCGTGTGCTGAATGGTTCTAATATTTATGCTGCGCAGGGTTGCTATGCCTGCCACACGCAGTTGATTCGTCCTACCTATGCAGGTCAGCAAATTTGGCGTGATGATATGGCGGGTGTAGTCGATAGTGAGGGGAATGATACTCGCCGTGAGACGACTTACTATGACTACGCTGGAGAGAAATATGCCCAGATAGGCCTTATGCGGATGGGTCCAGATTTGAGTAATCTTGCGCACCGAGTTGACAAATATGCGGCCAAGGTAAATATGACGTCAGAGCAGTGGCTTATTGAGCACCTTTACGATCCACGCAACAATGATATCCGCCTCGGTGACGGTGGTGAGAGGCTGGAGATGAATTGGTCCAACTGCCCATCCCAGCGTCAGATGTTTGAACAAAAAGAGATCTCTGGACAAGGTCACAGCCTTGCCCTTCAGAAAACTACCGAGCAAGGAAAGCAGATTGTGCCCAAGGAGGATGCCCGTGTGCTGATAAGCTATCTGATGTCATTACGCCGTGATGATGCTCTTCCTGCGAGTATGGACTTTCGCCCTAAGAAACAAAGTGAGGAAGATAAGAAGTAATCTTTTGCCTTGCCCTACCTAACCTAATTTTTTTGACCATCATGTCAGACAACCATTCCCAAACTCCAGATCTCGATGAGAGCAATAGCGTGCTTACGGATGCAGCCGCCGCTGCTCGTGAGAACCAGATGCGCACCGAGGGTGCAGAGCCTATTTCTCTGTGGATCATTCTCTGTAGTGCCATTGTGGTGCTGATCGGTGGTGGCGTTCTTTTTGGAGGGAATTTCTTTGATTATAAGAACTTTGTGAAGTCTGACTACGTGCGCCAAGATGCGCCTGGTGATGGTGAATCCAAGATGATTCCTAAGACTGCTATCCTAGCTTATTCTAAGATTGGTGAGAAGAAGTCTGTTTCTTGTAAAGGCTGTCACGGTAACAACGGTGAGGGCAGTAGTGCTATCCCTCCTCTTGCTGGCTCTGAGTGGGTTTCAGGCCCCAGCTTACGTCCAGCGATGATTATTCTCAATGGGATGAAAGGTCCAGTCTCTGTAGCGGGTAAAAACTATAACGGCAATATGCCGGCTCAAGGTGATGGTCTCTCTGCCCAAGATCTTGCTGGTCTACTTAATTATATCCGCACGAACTTAGGTAATAGCGATGATAAGCTCATCACTGTAGAAATGGCAGCAGAAGCCATTGCGATCTCTAAAGAACGTGGCGGCGGCCAGATAACTGCTGCTGAACTTGACGAAAAATATAACCGTGACCTCAAGGGCGAGCCTCTTGATCCTAATACTCTTGTAAATCCCAAGACTTTAGAGCCTGTTGCTGCTGAGTAACATCTCTTTTCAAGACATCTATCTTTATTTTCATCCATCTGACCCATCCAAGCTAAGGCTATGAGCGATCACCACGACGATCATCACGATCACCACAACCCTGGATTTATCCAGAAATACATCTTCTCCACCGATCACAAGATGATTGGTATCCAGTACGGAATCACTGCTTTGTTATTCCTGTTGTTTGGCTTTTATCTGATGATGGTGATGCGTTGGAGCATTGCCTATCCCACCGAGCCGCTCCCTGCATGGATGAGCTGGCTTTTTACCGAAGATTGGAAGGCACAGTGGCTCTCTGAGGGTAAGCTGCCTGGTGAAACGTATAATATGTTTGGTGCCATGCACGGTACCATCATGGTGTTCTTAGGGATTGTGCCACTTGGTTTTGGTGCCTTTGGTAACTACGTAACGCCATTACAGATCGGTGCTCCTGATATGGCATTCCCTAAGCTCAATATGATGAGTTACTGGATCTACCTCTTAGGTGGTTTGATGATGTGTGGTAGCTTTTTCCTTGAGTCTGGTGCGGCGAAGTCTGGCTGGACAAATTATCCGCCGCTTTCTTTCTTTGCAGATTCACAGTATCCACACCAGTTCTGGACAGGCCAGACGCAGTGGTTGATCGGTCTGGTGTTATTAATTACATCTTCTTTGCTGGGATCAGTGAACTTTATTACCACGATTATTAACCTTCGTGCGAAGGGGCTTACATGGATGCGTTTGCCATTTTTGGTATGGGCGATGTTGGTGACTGCTTTTCTTCTTCTTCTTGCGTTCCCACCATTGGAAGTGGCAGGTATTATGCAGGTGGTGGATAGGATGTTTGGTTCGAGTTTCTTCCAGCCAAGTGGACTTTATCATCAGCAGATTGGTCTTTCAGATGCCTCTGGTGGCGGTAGCCCGCTGCTCTATCAGCACTTGTTCTGGTTCCTTGGTCACCCTGAGGTGTATGTGCTGCTTTTACCAGCGATTGCCTGTGTAGCAGAGATCATCCCTGTGAATACGCGCCGCCCAATCTGGGGTTATAAGTCCATGGTTTACGGTGTGCTTGTTCTCGGTTTCCTCTCCTTCATTGTTTGGGCTCACCACATGTACATGACTGGTATGGGGCCCGCTGTTTCTGCCTTTTTCCAGACCACAACGACTTTGATCTCTATTCCATCGGTGATTCTGCTGACCTGTTTGTTAATTTCACTTTGGGGTGGTTCGATTAAGTTTACCCCACCGATGCTCTGGGCCTGTGCCTTCCTGCCGATGTTTGGTATTGGTGGCCTGACAGGTCTGCCGCTGGCGTTTAACTTAGTGGATCTTCACCTGCACGATACTTATTATGTGATTGGTCACTTCCACTATGTGGTGGCTCCAGGTATTCTCTTTGGTTTCTTTGCCGGGATTCATCATTGGTTCCCGAAGCTTACTGGAAGATACATGAGCAGGACACTGAATCACTTGCACTTCTGGCCATCATTGATCCTGATGAACACGTTGTTCTTCCCAATGCTGATTCAGGGTATGGCTGGTTTCCACCGCCGTTGGTATAATGGTGGTGATGCTTATCTCACCGCAGATCCTGATAGCGTGAATGTTTTTGGTAAAACAGTGGCTGAGTACATTGATCTTAATATCATGATGTCATGGTCTGCTTGGTTACTCTGTGCCGCGCAGATTCCATTTGTTATTAATCTTTTTGGCTCGATCAAATTTGGCCGTAAAACCAATAGTGATAACCCATGGAACGCGTGTTCTCTGGAGTGGGCTACACCCACGCCTCCAGGCCACGGCAATTTCATCGAGGAACCTGTAGCTTACCGTGGTTCATACGAATACGCACGTCCAGAGGTGGAAGAAGACTTCTATCCACAGTGGAAAAAGCCTGTGACGGACGAAAACAAAGAGGACTAACCGATATCCGATTTACATAACATTTAGCAAATTTTTTCATGGAAATTCCCTACATTGTAGAACCCCGGAAAGACACCGGGCTGAATAACTCGAAGATCGCCATCTGGCTCTTCCTCGCATCTGAGGTGATGCTCTTTGGTGGCCTGTTCTCTGGCTATGTTTTCCTCCGTATCTATGCTGACTACCCATGGCCGGAGCGGACGCTTCCTGTGCTGCCAGGTCTGATTAATACCTTTGTGTTGATTGGTTCATCCATTACCGTGGTTTTTGCATGGGTAGCATTGAAGCTACGCGAGTGGCGGAAATTCCAGATTTACATGTCTATCACCCTGATCTGTGCGGCACTATTCATGGTGCTGAAGGGAGTAGAGTATAATGCAAAGTTTGGTCACCAGGCTATTCGTCTCGATGACTATACGGTCATCGAAGGTCACGCCTACCCTCAGGAGGAAGGTGGAGATAAGAAGATCACCAAAAACCTGAATATTCAAGCTGAGCAGATTCAGATCGATCTTAAACGTGTCGATGATAAATATTACGAGACCATGGGCGCCCAGTATGGAGAGCATTTTGTTCTCGCTGAGGATCTTACTCTGAACTCAAAGACGAAGTATGAAAAAGGCACAGCCATCAGCAAGGAGCTCATTGATGCTGCTAAAAAAGACTTTATTGATGCGCTTGCCAATAACAGCAACGTTAACATTGCCGTAGCTCGCCAAGCATCCAAGGACGCCGGTAATCAGCCTGAGCTCGATGGGAAACGCTACTACGATAAAGACCGTAAAGACTTTATCGCCAAGCGTACCAAGGAACTCAAAGCTGAGCAGGAGGATAATTATCAAAACATCACTCCAGCACTGACCTTCATCGCAAAAGAAGGTGCTGTTGATATTTCCGTTAATCCGCGCTGGGGCAAACTTAGTAACCCAAAAGAGGGTGAAAAGGGAACATTGAAGCTTAAGGATGAGACGCTGATCTCTGGTACTACTGCGGACAGCTCTATCACTATGCGTGTGGATGGTATTGACTTCCGCCACACCGTGATGAAGGCCGTTGAAAAAGGCATTGATCCTGAAGCCGCGATTAATAACTCATGGTTACTCAAGGACCAGAGCATGAAGCTCATCTGGGATAAGCACCTCGTATTTGTGGATAAGCTGCAAAACTATCTTGATGAGCATGATAAAGAGCCTACGGATCTTGATCTTTACCGTATTACTTGGCAGGAAATTGCTGGCCTGATGGATAAAGACATCGAGGATTTGGAGAAAATGGATCACCACGAGATTGCGGCCCTTTTCCCTGGAGATATTGAAGGTTTTGCTGGTGCTAATCATACTCGGGTGCATTACCCTAAGATTAATGTTCCACGCGAGCAGGTGCGTTTCGAGGCCGTCTTTAGCCCACGCTGGAACACCTACTACGCTACTTATTTCACCATCACAGGCCTCCATGGTCTGCACGTGATCGGTGGAGCCATCGTGCTGGGCTATTATCTTTTCTTTGGGCGTAAGATGTATGATGCTAATCCAGAGTGGCTTGCCAACCGAGTGGAAGTGGGCGGTCTATTCTGGCACTTCGTTGATCTCGTCTGGATCTTCTTATTCCCTATCCTTTATCTCATGTAAGGGGCTCAATTTCACAATTCACTATTTAACATTGATTACTTAAAATGGCTGACTCTCCGGAAGAAATTAAGAAACACGTAAAGCTCTACATGCTTATCGGTGTGATACTTTTTATATGCACTGTTCTCACAGTGGCTGTGGCGAAGATTGAGTGGCTTGACTTCGGTGCACGTGGTTTTGATGCCATCGATATGGTCATTGGCTTGCTTATTGCTTCAGTGAAGGCTACATTGGTGGCGCTCATCTTCATGCACCTGAATCATGAGAAAAAGATGATCTACTGGCTCTTTGGTATGGGTATCTTCTTTGGAATCTGCCTAATGGTCATCACTGGATTTGCATTCTCTGACCCTATTTACTACGAAGACTTTTTTGGTCGGTAAATGCTAGAAATACCACGCTAATAACACTTAACTACTACTCCCATGTCACTGAAAGGCTTTCATATTCTGTTTATCACCATCGCCACCTTGTTGTGTGTGTTTGTTGTTCTCTGGGCCTTTGTGCTGGAGAGAGGGTCTTCACTTGGTTTGCAAATTTTCGGTGGCACTTGCGCGGTGGCCGCTATTCTTCTGCCTGTCTACGGCTACCGCTTCTATAGCAAAGCGCAAAAAATCTAATGATATTAACCAACCTTTAATAAGATGATCTCTACACTGAACACACTCGCTTGCGCAGTATGCATGGGCAATGGGCCAGAGCATAAGGACTCTGTTGCTGCAGGTTACGCCATGCTGGTCATGCTCCTTATCATTATCCCTATCTTGTGTGCCATTATCTTTTTTATCGTAAGGATGGCAAAGCGTGAGCGCGAGTATCTTGATCCCGCGTTCTGCGATTAATTTTTCTATTTCTCCATCCACTTATTTTTTATTCAGATGTCTATTCTCGATTTCTTTGGCCTACAAGAAAACTACTCGCTACATGGTGAGCAGGTTGATCAGATGAACTCCGTGATCACCTGGCTAATGCTAGCGCTCTTTGTTGGTTGGACGGTGTTCTTTTTTATCACCCTCTTTAAGTTCTGGCACAAACGCAGCCCTAAAGCATCCTACAGCGGTGTTAAGAACCACGTTTCAAGCCATTTGGAAATAGGCGTTGTAATCGTGGAGGCAGTTTTTCTTCTCGGTTTTGCCTTTCCTCTTTGGGCAGAGCGCACGGATACCTTTGAACGTGTCGTTGCCAATGATCCAGAGGCACCTCGTGTGCGCGTAGTCGGCCAGCAGTATAGCTGGACCTATCATTACCCAGGCAACGATGGTATCTTTGGCCGGACTGATAACACCTTAATTACTGGTGATAATTCGCTTGGGATCGATCCTGATGATCCTAATGGTGATGACGATTTCATCTCTACTTCAGAGCTAAAATTACCAGTGGGGCGTGATTGTATTCTTCAGGTATCTTCCAAGGACGTGATTCATAACTTCGCGATTAAGCCTATGCGTATCCAGCAGGACTGTATCCCGGGTAAGGAAATCCCGATGTGGTTTAGACCTGTAAAAGAACTTACGACATTTGTTGTTTGTGCCCAGCTCTGCGGTGAAAAACACGCGGATATGAAAGGTAGTCTAGAAGTTATCAATGCCAAGGAATACTACGAGTGGGCAAAGACACGTAGTGATGATGCTCTGGCTAAGAAAAAGCAGTAGTCATTCTTTTCGTGATCATATTTTACAAGGTGGTAGGGCGTATCCTTAACCACCTTTTTTGTGATCTTTTCTGCAGTATTGTATTGTAACCCTGCCTAACATTTTGCTTACTTGTTGATAGAACCCAATGAAAATCAATTTTGTAACAATCAGTCTGATTCTTTTGATGAGCTTACCCATTGCAGCTCGTGAGTGGACGAATTTGAGTGGGAAAAAAATCGAAGCTGATTTTGTTCAGCTTGAAGGGGAGACGGTGACCCTCCGAGTGGGTTCCAAGGAGTATGAAATCCCACTTAACACCCTGACTGTAGACGATCAGAAATTTGCACGTAAAGCAGCAGAAAAAACCCAAGATGAAGCGCCTCCAGCAAAGCCTAGTCCAAAGTTTCCCTTGTCTCTTGGGAAATGGGTTTCAGGGGAAAAGCTCAATGCCGAAGCTCTTGCTGGAAAACCTATCGTCCTACATGTATGGCAAGCACATTGCGGGGCCTGTCCTCCTAAGCTGCTAGAATTTGAAAAAATTGCCCGTCGCAAAAAGAAATCCGGTGCTGTTTTTTTAGTTTGGCATAGTGCCGATAAAATCTCTCTTGCTCAGTCAAAGAGCAAAAAAATAGATTTAAAGATACCTGTTTACCACGGTAAAAGATTCAAGTGGAACAAGAAAAAATTTGGCGACCAAGTCTGGCCACACGTCGTCATTCTTAAACCCGATGGTGAAATTGTTTATATGGGAAAAGCGGATCGGGATTTCACCATAGCTTTAAAAAGTGTTAGTGTGGGGAATTAACACTCGAGTGATTTAGGCTAAATGAGATGCATGTTGATTCATATAAGATTCTGCAGCATCAATTAGTTTTTTTCCTGTTTCTGTATAGCGAGCGTGTTCATTGAGAGTGCTGAGACCATCGTAAAAGCGTTTAGCAAATTGGCGTTTTGTGCTGTCTGCTTTTTCTATCAATGCTGTCTCCAGCTTTGGATTTTTACAAAGTACAGTGCTGGCGTAAAACATACGTGCGAGAATGAAAGTGGCGTGATAGATTCCGTCGATTGGGCGTGGGTCTGAGCGAAGTGGAGAGGCGTAGCGCTCACTGTCTGGATTGAGTACAAGTTTGTCATCAATGCAGTAGCCAAACAACATGACGTGGGCGCTTTCGTGAGCGAGGGTTTGCACCATATCAACGATATCTTTTGCCTCGATAGCGTTTAGGGCGATGGCTCCCCAGATTTCAAAAGCAGATGCGCCATCGAAAGTGTATGCTTTTTTGTCCGTAGGTCCTGAGCCGATGATGATACTGCGCAGTAGGGCAGATAACTCTGCGTGAAGAGGAGGATCATATTCTTTGAGTAAAGTGTATGATTGATGGATTAGTTCACTAGCGCGATCAAACTCGGTTTGCTCAACGGGGGTGATTGGAAAGGGTAAAGCAGGGTCAGTATCTATGTGATGGATGTAGCGTGCTGATCTGGCGTCTTCTTTTCCTAAGTAAGGGATAAGCTCGAGGTCAGTACATGTTGGTGTGGTAAGCACCTCTTCAAATAGTTTGGTGGCAAGATCAAGGTTGTCATCATAAATGGCATGGACGAGTTCATAATATGCGGCAAAGGTATCTGCCAATATTGGTTGGTCCAAGATGCGATTGATTCCTGAGCTAAGAAGTGCATTTGAAATGCCAAGACAGCCCTCCGCTTTTTCATGGATATGGTGCAGACTTTCCGTAAGCCGTAAACGCATCAAAGCATCAAACTTTTTTATGCGAATAGGATCTGGCTCGAAGAGGTGAAAAATATCAGGCATAAAATATAAAAGTGATATAATAAAAAAAGCCTACATAGATGTAGGCTTTGATAGAGATGGTTTAAAAGCAATCTAATCTGATGAAGCCCAATAGATGAGCGTCATACTAGTATGCGATGCTTCATTTGGTTGCTGAGAGCTTAAGAAGCTTACCTTGGGGTATCTTGACTTCTGACTTTAGCTGTTTTTTTTGCGCCCACCTTGGATGAAGTTCTATGCTGATAAGCAGAAGTATTGTTAGCAACTTTAACGAAGCCGAGTAACTTACGAGAACTGATTTTGGTATGTAATTTAGTTTTCATGCTGGTTTATTATTTAGAATATTCCTGACTTGTCAAGTATGCTGAGCATTTTATGATATCGTTACATGGTATATATCGTTGGGCGTTGGGAGCATGCGGATACTACAGCGGAGCCAAGAGCCCGTACGAAACAGCTGCATTTTATGAGCTATGATCGGCTGATGAGTATGCGCCGATTCCCCATGGCTACCTATATTTTTACGGATATTGACCGCATGAGTTATTACGAACTCGAGGTTTGTGCAGTTCTTTACCGTGAACTCAGAGATAGTGGGGCGATAGTTTTGAATGATCCAGCGAGGGTGTTAACAAGATTTGATTTATTGAGTAATCTGTATCGTGAAAAGATTAATGACTTCAATGTCTATAGGCCGCAGTATGGAGATTGGCCTGTGAGGTATCCGGTTTTTCTCAGACGGAATGCCTTTCATCAGGGAGTGTGCACGGATTTGTTAAACTCTCAGGAAGAAGTGAAATTTTCAATGTTGGATTTGATTGAGCAGGGGATTCCTCAGGTCAACATCATGGCGGTGGAGTATGCTGCGGAAGCATGTGAGACTGGGATTTATCGGAAGTATGCAGTGTATCGGATAGGAGATCGATATTTTCAAGATACATCAGTAAACCAGCAGCATTGGGAGGCTAAGCATGGGCAAGCAGGGATTGCTGGTGAGGGGTTTTACAAAAAGGAGAGTGAGGGTATGGATACCGTGCCGTTTCCAGATACGATTAAAAAAGTTTTTGAGCTTGGTAACATCGAGTATGGGCGTGTTGATTTTGGTATTGTAGGTGGAAAACCTCAGTTTTATGAGATTAATACAAACCCAACAGTTAGTTTAAGCACTGAGCATGACTCTGCTTACAGAAGGCAGAGCAGGAATATTTTTGTTCGAAATTATCTCTCAGCAATTGAGCTGCTTCAGGCTCAAGAGTGTGGTGGGTATATATCAACAAGGAATAAATTACTGCGTAAAGTTAGAAAAAAGAATCTTCTAAAAAAACGCATTTTTCATTTTTACCGAAGTAGGGCCTCTTATTGATTTGTCTATGCAGACGATAAGAGGGCAATTCATGTGGGTATATATTTTTGCGGTGCTATCTTTCTTCTCGCAGCTTTCGGCTGAGATACAGCTTAAAGATAAGAAGAAGCTTAACATTATTTTAATCTTGGCTGATGATCTTGGCTACGAAACCATTCGAGAAAGGAGACAACGTTTGGCAACCTTCTTAAGGAAGCAGGTTATGCCACTTGTATTGCTGACAAGTGGCAGCTTGGGGCGCAGAAAGATTCTCCTCAACACTTTGGGTTTGATCAATCATTGCTCCGAAGATGTTAGTATCGCATCCAATAAGAGGATGTTGTTTTACATTCCAGCGTCTTCGAGGCGTTGCGCCATCTCGGCTTTTTGAAGTGCTTCGGTGAGTTCGAAGAGGTCGCCATCAAAGATGCCGTCCATGTTATGGGTGGTGA
>CALBVY010000008.1 GCA_937969495.1 uncultured Verrucomicrobiales bacterium
GGGTGCGGAAGCAGTAGCCTTTCAGATCACAGCTATTTGGATGGCGAGGTCTTATCACTTTCAACCTCGCTCCGAGCTTTCCCAGCCACCCCCTGACTGTTTCATAGGGGGCTTCAATCTTAAATTGTTTTCGCAGCCACTTTCGAGCATCATCGATTCTGCGGAAACTTCCCTTGGCGATTTTTTTACGTAGCTCTTTGCGGGCTTGCGGGCTGAGACTGCTAGGTCTTCCAACCGAGGCCTTTGAGCGTCGACAAAGGCGTTCTACTCCTTCGTTGCGAAATAGATCAAACCAAGTCTGGATGGTGGCTCGGCTACGCCCCAAGGTATCAGCTATTTCCTGAAGTTTGAGTTCTCCTTCGAGGCCAAGTTTGACGGCAGTAAGCCGTTCGCGCGATAGGCCGGGAGGTTCGTTCTGGAGGCGCTCAAGGACTTCGTCTGCTTGCCCAAGTTGATCTAGTTTTGCTCTGGTTCGTGGCATGACTGAGACTAACACACCCCTCCTATATTACCAGATTCTTTTAACGTTTGGTATTAGAATGATCACTGCTGGTAAAATCTAAATGCATATTCTGGGTTTACCTCCCGCTCAGGTCAGGGCTAAGCTGCCGCCATGCTCAGCACGGAAGAAAAGGCACGCTACGCACGACACTTCAGCCTCAGCCAAGTGGGACTCGAGGGGCAGGAGAAGCTCAAAGCAAGCTCCGTCCTCTGCATTGGCGCTGGCGGACTAGGCTCACCAGCCATCCTCTACCTCGCTGCCGCAGGCGTGGGGAAAATTGGTATTGTGGATGCCGATGCCGTGGAGGTATCGAATTTACAACGACAAATCCTCCACGGACAAGCCAACCTAGGTCAAAGCAAACTCGATAGTGCCGAGCTAAGAATCAGAGATACCAATCCTCACGTGGAGGTCGTCAAATATCCTGAAAATTTCACCTCGCAGAATGCCTTGGAAATCGCCAAGGACTACGACGTCATCATCGACGGCACCGATAACTTCCCCACCCGCTACCTCAGCAATGACGTCTCCGTAATGCTCAAAAAGCCCAACGTCTACGCCTCGATTTTTCGTTTCGAAGGGCAACTGAGTGTTTTTGCTCCGCATCTCGGTGGCCCTTGCTACCGCTGCATGCTCCCCCAGCCTCCTGACCCTGGCACGGTACCTAGCTGCGCAGAGGCTGGCGTGCTCGGTGTGCTTCCCGGTATCATCGGCAGCCTTCAGGCCATGGAGGCGATTAAGCTGATCCTCGGCACTGGAGAACCACCACTGGGAAAACTTCTTCACTACGATGCCTTGCAAACTCAGTTCCGAGAATTCAAGCTCAAGCGAGATCCAGAATGCGCCCTCTGTGGCGAGCACCCTACCATCACCAAACTCATCGATTACGAAAACTTCTGCGGTATGAATACACCTCCACCCAATAATCCTGCTGAAATATCAGTAACAGAACTCCAGCAAAAACTCTCTAATAACTTCGAAGGCATCTTCCTAGACGTCCGTGAAACTTGGGAATACGACGTAGCAAATATTCCCGGCGCACGGCTCGTCCCCCTAGCCACTTTCCCCAGCATCATCCCCGAGCTTAAGGCTCAAGGACTAGATCAAGAGATCATTATTCATTGTAAATCAGGCGTCCGTAGCGATCGTGCCTGTGAATTTCTCCGTGGGGAGGGCTTCACTCATGCCATTAATGTGGCAGGAGGTATCGATGCTTGGCTTAAACTTCCTTAAAAAAACAGCATGCAGGATCAAGGAAAACTCATCGTCATCGAGGGGATTGATGGTACAGGGAAGTCCACTCAGGCCACTTTGTTAGCCGAAGCACTTAGAGCTAAAGGACATGAGGTCATCCAGAGTCATGAACCCACCAATGGCCCTTGGGGTAAAAAGCTCCGCGAAAGCGCCACTACAGGAAGACTAACCATTACTGATGAGTTAGACTATTTCCTTAAAGACAGACAACAGCACGTGGAGGAGCTAATCAAACCCACCGTGCAGCGTGGCGGCACTGTGATTCTGGATCGTTACTATTTTTCTAGCATGGCCTACCAAGGTGCGCGCGGTCTCGACCCCAGCGAGATCCGTAGTAAGAATGAAGCCTTTGCTCCCTTACCAGATATACTGATCATTCTTGATCTAGACGTCAATACAGCCCTTGAACGTATCGGGGTGAGAGATGGTGAGGCCAATGAATTTGAAAAAAGAGAAGCCCTCCAGTTCTGTCGTGATCTATTTCTCAAGTTAGCCAATGAGCCCTTTGCTCATCTGATCGATACACAACAGGATATTCAGACTGTGCACAAGTGTATCAAAGCAATCTGTAGGATATAGCCACAGCAGGCTTTATAAAATCAGCCGTATTTTCCCATCGCGGAACACCCGATCAAGGATACCTTAGCCAATATGGAAACTCTCTCAATGCTTGGCATGGCTCTAGGCTTTGCCACGCTCTCCGGAATCAACCTCTACCTCACCACCTTTTTGGCTGGGATGGCGATCCGTTTTAACTGGATTGATCTCGCCGATAAGTATGAGGGTCTCTCCATTTTAGCAAATCCATGGATCATTGGTGTGGCTGGCATCATGTTTTTGATAGAATTCTTCGCCGATAAAATCCCCTGGGTAGATAGCAGCTGGGATGCTGTGCATACCTTTATTCGCCCAGTCGGTGGCACCCTCCTCGCTCTCGCCGCTCTTGGTGAAATGGATCCTGCACTATCTGTCATCGCAGCTCTACTAGGCGGTGGCACCAGCCTCATCACCCACGCTACCAAGGCCGGAGGCAGACTGCTTATCAACATGTCTCCAGAGCCAGTATCAAATACCGTGGCCAGCCTTGGCGAAGATGGCTTAGTCCTCGGAGGCCTAGGTCTCATGGCGATAGCTCCAGTAGTTTCATTCTTTGTCTTTCTCGCCGTGGTGATCTTCGCCATCTGGCTCTTCAGGCGTACTTGGCAGGTACTCCGCAGAGGTCTCAGCGCACTGCGAAAACGCCGAAAACAAAAAACCGCTAATGCAAGTCTCTAGAGCATCGTATTTCCTAGGGATTCTGCTTCGCTATCATGCTTTGATAGGCTAAAGAAATGGCCATCGCCGCATGTATGTGCTGAAAAAAATATTCCAAATGCGTGATAAAACGCATCAGGACGAGGATAAGCCATTTCTAGAGCATCTGGAGGATCTCCGTGTGGTGATCACTCGCATAGTGCTTACCCTCGTCATTGCCATGGCATTTTGCTTCATCTTCCGCAATGAGCTCATGGAGATCATCCGCCGCCCAGTGGAGCAGGTCTGGAAAATTAGTCAAAATGACAAAATCCCCCAGGGCCCAGTAAAGCTCGACCTCGCAACATGGGAAATGGCCAAAAAGGCCGCAAGTGACACCTCCTCCTTCTCCCCTTCCCAACGCGAGCATTATTATAACCTGCTAGACTCCGATGGTGAAAAAAACCTCAAGTTTCACACCGAAAGCGTGCTCTACTATCGAGCCGCCATTGGCATGGAAAACACCAACAGCAAGGGTGCGGAATTCATCAATGGACTCCCAGATGTTTCCCCTGAACTAAAAGAGCAGCTGCTCGCGCTGATCAAAGAGGAAAACCGACCTGATGCAGCTGTGGACGCCAAAGGTAAATTAGTCCTCATGCAGGCGCTAAATCCCACCGAGGGATTTATGCTCTCTATTAAGCTTTCGCTTTTTGCAGGTATTGTCATCTCCTTCCCTCTCCTCTTGCTCTTCACCCTGCAGTTTATTTTACCAGGTCTGAAAAACAACGAGAAGCGCGTCCTCTGGCCAGCTCTGCTAGTCGGCTTCGGCCTCTTTATCGGTGGCGTTCTGTTCTCTTACTTCTTTGTTCTACCTAAGGTATTGGATTTCTTCTACAACTACAGTCAGGACATGGGGGTTACCAATGAATGGAGAATTGGCTACTACATTTCCTTTGCCACCCAGTTTACATTAATTTTCGGTCTCGGGTTCGAGCTTCCCGTCGTGGTGATGACCATGGTAAGGCTTGGTATTCTCAATTACGAAATCATGCGTAATACTCGCGCTTACGCCATTCTCGCTATTGTCGTGATCGCGGCGATTATTACCCCTACACCAGATGCATTTACCCTCTTGCTGCTAGCTGGCCCCATGGTCATTCTCTACGAGATCTGCATCTGGCTCGCCTTTTTCTATAAGCGTAAACAACGCGAAAAAGAACTCACCGAAGCCGAGGAACTTAGAAAAAAACTCCTCACCGCCCCTCCGATGACTGCTAGTTATGATAGCGAGGATGATGAGTATGATCACGATGATGATGATCCCGGTTTCTTTGAACACAATGAAGGCGAAGGTGACGAAGAGGACAACGGCACTTACATCTTCGATGATGATGATCTAGATTCTGATCCTGATTATCTTGATAACGCAGCCGAAGAGGACTTCCGTGAACACGACGGTAGCAACGCCGAAGATAGAGATAAAAATCAACCCTAACCCACCCCCTACTAACATGCACTCTATGACCGGCTTTGGCCGCGCCGAACATGCCACCAGCACCCTAGCAGCCCGCGTGGAAGCATCCTCTGTAAACAGAAAACAAAGTGAAATCGTCGTTCAGCTACCACGCTGCTACGCGGAGTTAGAAGCAAAAATTAGAAAACTCGCCTTAGCAAAGCTCTCACGCGGAAGAATCAGCATTTCCATCCAAATCGAGCAACCAGAAGGTGCCACATCTCCCATTCACCTCAACGCCCAGCGCGCTCGTGCTCTGGAAACTGCATTCACAGAACTCTCCACCGCCATTGACCGCCCAGTGCAGCCTAGCTCTGCTGATTTCCTACGCACCCCAGAGATCCTTTCATTCGATCAAGAACAAGCCTCCGCAGAAGAGGCTATGGCAGCCGTCCTCCCCGCCGTCACAGAAGCTCTCGATCACATGATCGCCATGCGTGCTAGCGAGGGAAAGCACCTCCATGACGATACCAAATCCAGGCTTCATATCTTAGAAGAACTCACCAAAGAAATCAGCACACACGCCCCCTCCGTGGTGCAACGCTATCGAGAACAACTCCACCGCAGACTCAACGAATCCGGACTAGATATCGACCTAGCCGATGACCGCCTGCTCAAGGAAATCGGCCTCTTCGCAGACCGCTGTGATATCAGCGAGGAAATCACCAGACTACATTCTCATTTCGAAAAATTCCACGAGTATCTCGCCAAGGATGAGCCTATTGGCAGACCCCTCGATTTCCTCTGCCAAGAGCTTAATCGTGAGTTCAATACCATCGGCTCCAAAGCTAACGATGCCACTCTCGCTCAGCACATCGTCAACGCCAAAACAGAGTTGGAAAAAATCCGGGAACAAGTGCAGAATGTAGAGTAATGAACTCCTTTCTTGATCCATCACACACTTCGTTGAAAATCTGCGGCGTCACGCAGGAAGACGATGTAAGAGCACTGATCGATCTCGGAGTCGATGCACTGGGTGTTAATTTCTGGCCTCAGTCCAAACGCTATCTATCACCAGAACACGCTCAACACATCCTCACCCTATCCGCGGGAAAAATCGTCCGTGTAGGAGTGTTTGTAAACGCAGATCCGGAACTTCCAAAACACTTACTAGAATCTGGCCAGATTGACCTCGCCCAGTTTCACGGTGATGAAACTGCCGCATACTGCTCAGTATTTGCAGACGCATCCCTCCCCTTCATCAAGGCCATCGGCGTTAGAAACAAAACCTCACTAGAAAACATTCACAACTACGCAGCTACCGCTATCCTGTTAGACACTCCAGCACCCGGAGTCTACGGCGGCACGGGCGAGAAATTCGATTGGACGCACGCTCAAGATTTCATTGCCAAGAATCCAGATATACCCGTCCTACTAGCTGGAGGAATCACACCTAACAATGCAGCTGATGCCATCGCCCAAGTTCACCCCTGCGCGCTCGATATCGCCTCAGGTGCCGAACGCTCCCCTGGCATTAAAGATCTCGATAAAGTCTCCGCCCTTCTCTCCTGCACACGGATTACCGATCATCAGGCTCCATGACCCTGCTCTACATCTTTCTCGGCGGTGGTCTCGGTGCCATCTCACGCTTTGCCCTATCAAGTGGCGTGCAGCATCTAGCTGAAAATACGCGCCTCCAGAGATTCCCGATTGGTATCCTTACATGCAATATTTTAGGATCATTCCTCATCGGCCTCATCATCGGCTTAATGGCCGCACGGCACCAAGAGTCCTGGGCGCGCCTTCACCCCTTTACCATCGCAGGATTTTTAGGCTCATTCACCACCTTCTCCACCTTTGCGCTAGATACCCACAAACTCTTTTCAGAAAACCCAACATTAGCCGTAATCAATCTTCTAGCCTCCGTGTTAGGATCTCTTCTTGCCGTTTGGTTAGGTTTCAAATCCTCTCATTATCTATTTCTCTAGTTTTAAAGAGAGTGAAATTCATTCGTGCGATTTATAAAATCCATGGTTAAAAAAAGATATGCGCAATCTCAAAGACGGCATCCGCTCCTTAGTCAAAATCGATTTCTACGGAAACGTCCATAAATACTTCAAAGGCACGGACAGGGAGGAACGCTTTACCAACGAAATCCGTATCCTCAAAGCTCTGGAAGAACGTGGCTGCGCCAATGTCCCTCAATTTATCGATGCCCATGAAGAGGAGCTCCACCTCGTCACTTCAAACTGCGGCTCCCCAGCGCCAAACCTTTCTCAGAAAAAAGCCGATATGCTTTTTCAAGAACTCGAACAAACATACGGAGTTCGCCACGACGATCCCTTCCCTCGTAATATCACCTACGATGAAAAAACTGGCCAATTCTGCATCATCGATTTCGAACTAGCAACACTGCTAGAAAGACCTTAAAACGCACCGATTCGATGGCTAAACCAAACCCCTTTCTGCCCGGAGCTGGCCCCTTAGAGCCAGATACCACTCCTGCATTAATAGAGTGGTCAGCGCGCACTCAGTCTGGATCCAAAAAACCTATCAATGAGGATTCCTGGCTCGCATTTGCAGCGGATCCAAATGGCGCTCAACTACTCCCTGATCACGGCAAGCACTCACTACAAGCTCAGGATTTAATTTTTGCCATCTCAGATGGTATGGGTGGAGGGAAAGCTGGTGATGTTGCCTCGAAAATGCTCCTAGAAACACTTAGCTCACTGATCCCCGAAACCTTCAAATCCGCGGCAACGGGACTACACCCAGACTACTTCGCGCATTTGGAGCAAACCATCATATCAGTTCACCAAGCTATTAATGAGCAAGCACAGGCAAATCAAGCCCACCAAGGTATGGCCGCCACGCTGGCCCTAGCGTGGTTTACCCCAGAGAATCTCTACTTTGCCAATGTCGGCGACTCCAGAATTTACCTCCATCGAGAAAATGACGCTGATGCTGAAACCTTGATGCTCACCCTAGACCACACCTTTGCTTGGCGCAAAATGCACCGCGGCGAGATCAGTGAGCGAGAGTTTAGAAATCATCCCCGCCGCGCGGCCCTCTACGAAGTTGTCGGTGGCGGCCACCAGAATGTCAGACCTCACATAGCCGCTGTCCCCTATCTCCCAGGCGATCAATTCCTCATCTGTAGCGATGGCCTTATCGATGGCCTGTGGGAAAAACACATCCACTCTGCATTTTCTAAAAACACAGACTCGACAAATGCCCTCGCAGACTCTCTGATGTCTCACGCCATCGCCAATGATGACTCAGATGACACCACCCTCATCACCCTCTCCATTCATCAAGCGCCTCAATAAAACCTTCAACTAAGTCATTTTTACAGAAAAACTGGCACATTAATTGCTTTTAATGAATTCTATATGCCCGCCGCAGCATCCAAATGCAGCAACCAGACATTAACTCATCACTAACTAATAAAATATAATATGGCTAAATACAGACTCGATTATATCTGGCTCGACGGTTATTCACCCGTCCAGAACCTCCGCACCAAATGCATGCTCAAGGACTTTGACGAGTTCCCAACTGTGGAAGACCTCCCAGAATGGGGCTTCGATGGCTCTTCAACTAAGCAAGCTGACGGTGGTGACTCTGACTGCATTCTCAAGCCCGTAGCCCTCTACCCTGACGGCACACGTGAGAACGGCATCCTCGTCATGTGTGAGGTAATGCTTCCTGACGGCACACCTCACCCCACCAATGGCCGTGCAAGCATCCCTGATGATCCAGGCACATGGTTCGGATTCGAGCAAGAGTACTTCCTTGAAAAAGACGGTGAAATCTTCGGCTTCCCTAAAGGTGGCTTCCCTGAACCTCAGGGTGAATACTACTGTGGTGTAGGCTTCAAAAACGTGGGCGACGCCCGTGCCATTGTTGACGAGCACCTTGACCTCTGCCTCTACGCTGGCATTAACCACGAGGGCATCAACGCCGAAGTGGCCAAAGGTCAGTGGGAATTCCAAGTTTTCGCGAAAGGCTCCAAAAAAGCAGCTGACGATATCTGGGTAGCTCGCTTCCTTCTTCTCCGCCTCACTGAAGAGTATGGTCTGGATGTAAACTGGCACTGTAAGCCACTCGGTGAGACCGATTGGAACGGATCTGGAATGCACGCTAACTTCTCTACCGATTATCTTCGTGAGACAGGTGGTAAAGACTACTTCCTTAAACTCATGGATGCTTTCGAGAAATACACAGAAGAGCACATCGCTGTCTACGGACCTGATAACGACCAACGCCTCACTGGCCTGCACGAGACTCAGTCCATCGACAAGTTCTCTTGGGGTGTTGCTGACCGTGGTGCCTCCATCCGTGTGCCTCACAGCTTTGTTAAGAACGATGCCTACAAGGGCTACCTTGAAGACCGTCGTCCTAACTCACAGGGTGACCCATACAAAATTGCCGGACGTATCCTTCAGACAATCCAGTCTGTTGAAGTCTAGCCTGACTAAAATATCACACAAAACGGCTGCGGGGACTCACCCTCGTAGCCGTTTTTTCGTACACCGCCATCTTGATTTAGCCTTGAAAAATAAGATAATATCAGTCAACGAATCGAACATGAAAGAAGTTACCATCTACACAGACGGATCATCGAGAGGGAATCCCGGACCTGGTGGCTATGGCACCTTACTTATCTATCAAGGACAAACCAAAGAACTCAGTGGCGGCTTCGCAAAAACCACCAACAACCGCATGGAAATACTCGCCGCTCTGGCAGGACTGGAAGCACTCAAAGAGCCATGCTCTGTCACCGTTATCTCAGATTCCAAGTACCTTGTCGACACCATGGATAAGGGATGGATCCATGGCTGGAAAAAGAAAAACTGGTCGCGCGGATCTAAAAAACCACTAAAAAACGTCGATCTCTGGAAACGCATATCAAAAGCCGTCGAAGGCCACCAAGTAAGCTGGCGGTGGGTCAAAGGTCATGCAGGACAAAAAGAAAACGAACGCTGCGATGAACTAGCTACCAATGCAGCCGATCAACGTAATAACCCAGTAGATGAAGGATTTCAGCCAGAGACTTGATTTTCATCTACCGATTACTGGCTCAGCGCGCGAATGAATTTCTTTCATTCACAGTTGCAAATCCACGAATCCACCGCTAAGTCGACCACATGTCCAAACAAACTTCTCTGATCCTTTTTAAGCCAGACGCTGTTGAAAATAAAAACGTCGGCACCGTACTCGCTCGCTTCGAGGCTGAAGGCTTCAATATCCGAGGCATTAAAATGATGCAGCTCGATAATACCATCCTCACCGAACACTACTCCCACGTAGCGCATTTACCATTTTTCCCAGACATTGCCGCCTTCATGAGCAAGTCCCCTGTGATCGCATTAGCCCTAGAGGGTGATGATGTGATCAATCGCGTGCGCGATCTCCTCGGACCAACCAATTCTCAAGAAGCACCCGCCGGAACCATTCGCGGAGACTTTGGCACAGATATGATGATTAACGTCTGTCACGCATCTGATGGTGAAGAAACCGCAGCTGCTGAGCTGAAGCGCTTCTTCAATGATGGCGAACTTTTCTAAAAAGCCATAAGCTACTCAACATTTTTTTTATTCCGACTCTGTGGTTACGTTTCACAGAGTCGGTTTTTTTGTATTCATGTTCGTTGGTTCTTGATTTCCATCGTAACCTCGCCTATCTCACGGCTACACACTTTTTACATTTTTTACATGAACCTATCATCTTGTTCAATTTGCCAGTTTTGGCACTCCTCCATCGGCAAAAAACTCGTCGTTGCTCTCACCGGACTATTTCTCGTAATGTTCCTCGCTGGGCACCTCGCTGGCAACTTACTTATTTTCCAAAGTTCTGCTGATTTTAATGAATACGCACACATGCTGCACTCCATGATGCATGGCTGGGGGGTCTGGATTTTCCGCATCCTCATGCTAGTCGCATTAGCGCTGCATGTCATCGCCACTGTACAACTCACCGCTGCTAACAGATCAGCACGCGCAACGCGTTACCAGAAAGATGCCACCATGGTCGCAAGCAGATCCTCCCGCATGATGATCTGGAGCGGCCTCACAGTCTTGGTCTTTTTTGTTTTCCACATTCTCCATTACACCGTACGTGTCTCCCCTGAGTTAAAGGAACTAGCAGACTTCGATCAGAACTGGGCAATGACGGTAAAAGGCTTCCAGAATCCTCTGGTATCCATTTTCTACATCATCGCCATGGCACTCCTATGCTCTCACCTCAGCCACGGTGTCGCATCCATCTTCCAGACGCTCGGCCTCCGTAGCCGTAAAACAGCTGGCCCCATTACCTTACTTTCGAAGGCTTACTCACTCATCATCTTCGTGGGATTTATCTCCATCCCTATCAGTATCTGCTTCTTCGGATACGGCAAAGAAGAACTCCAGGAAACTGAACAAATGATCGAGCAAGCAAAGTCACTTGGCCTAGACGGTATCCTTCACGAACACCGCCACTAACATTTTCAAACCTCAAACTCTACCCTGATACCTATGTCACTCGATAGCAAAATTCCAGACGGCCCGATCGAAGAGAAATGGACCAAACATAAGATGAACTCAAAGCTCATCAACCCAGCCAATAAACGGAAATACACCGTCATCGTTGTTGGTTCCGGTCTAGCTGGCGGTGCAGCCGCAGCCTCACTCTCTGAAATGGGCTATAAGGTAAAATGCTTCTGTTATCAAGACAGCCCGCGCCGTGCTCACTCCATTGCCGCTCAGGGCGGTATCAATGCGGCCAAAAACTATCAAAACGATGGCGATTCCGTTTATCGCCTTTTCTACGACACCGTCAAAGGAGGTGACTTCCGCGCACGTGAGGCAAACGTCTACCGCCTCGCCGAAGTTTCTAACAATATCATCGATCAATGCGTGGCCCAAGGGGTCCCCTTCGCACGTGAATATGGAGGCTTATTAGACAATCGTTCTTTTGGTGGTGCGCAGGTCTCACGAACTTTTTACGCACGAGGCCAGACAGGCCAGCAGCTTCTTATCGGCTGCTATCAAGCTCTTGAAAAAGAAATCGCGAAAGGCGGAGTGGAAATGTTTACCCGTCACGAGATGATGGACGTTGTTAAGGTCAACGGACACGCTAAAGGTATCGTTGTCCGTGATATGACCACCGGTGAGATTTCATCCCACGCCGGTGATGCTGTCATCCTCGCCACAGGAGGTTACGGTAATGTCTTCTTTCTTTCTACCAATGCCATGGGATGTAACGTTGCCGCTGCCATGCGTGCACACAAGCGTGGCGCTTATTTTGCTAACCCATGCTACACGCAGATTCACCCCACATGTATTCCCGTCAGTGGCGACTATCAATCAAAGCTTACGCTCATGTCTGAGTCACTGCGCAATGACGGCCGTATCTGGGTTCCCAAATCCAAAGAAGACGCACAGGCCATCCGTGAAGGCAAAAAAGCCCCCACCGACATCGCAGAAGACGATCGCGATTACTACCTTGAAAGAAAATACCCCTCCTTTGGAAACCTCGCCCCACGTGACGTCTCCTCCCGTGCTGCGAAAGAAGTCTGTGATGAAGGCCGCGGCGTAGCTACCACAGGCCTCGGTGTCTATCTGGACTTCAAAGATGCCATCGCACGTCTCGGTGAAGACACTATCCGCGCACGTTACGGAAACCTCTTTCAAATGTATGAGAAAATCACGGGGGATAATCCTTATCAAACGCCCATGCAGATTTACCCCGCCGTGCACTACACCATGGGCGGCCTATGGGTAGACTATAATTTACAAACTAGTATCCCCGGTCTTCATTGCCTTGGTGAGGCAAACTTCTCTGACCACGGAGCTAACCGCCTAGGTGCTTCCGCCCTCATGCAGGGACTGGCTGACGGATATTTTGTGATCCCTACCACCATTGCCGTTTATCTTGCCAATGAAAAACCCGGCACCATCACCACTGAGATGGACGAATTCAAACAAACCGAAAAAGAGGTAAAGGAACACATTAATGCACTGCTCAATGTCAATGGCAGTCGCACGGTAGACAGCTTCCACCGCGAGCTCGGTCTCGTCATGTGGAACCACTGCGGTATGGCACGCACCAAGGAAGGTTTAGAAGAAGCTCTACAGCTCATTCCTAAAATCCGTGAGGAATTCTGGAACAATGTCAAAGTCCCCGGCTCTGGTGATGGGGTAAACTCCGAGCTCGAAAAGGCTCACCGTGTCGCTGAGTTCATCGAATTTGCAGAGACCATGTGCTATGACGCTCTCCAGCGTGAAGAATCCTGCGGTGGTCATTTCCGCTTAGAATACCAGTTCACTGAGGACTCCCAAGAAGTAAAAGAAGGAAAAACTCAACCTGGAGAAGCACTCCGCCGTGATGAGGAATTCGCCTACGTAGCTGCATGGCAGCACAACGGCGTGGGTGAGCCCCCCACCCTACACAAGGAGGATCTCGACTTCGACAACGTCCACCTTGCCATCCGCAGTTACGCTTAATCAATCAACCATCTAACATTACGAACCATGTTAAATTTGACTCTCAAAGTCTGGCGTCAGCAGAATGCCACCAGTGAAGGCTTCATAGAAACCTATGATGCCCACGATATTCCTGAATCAGCTTCCTTTTTGGAAATGCTCGATATCGTCAATGAGCGCATCCTCAATGATGGCGGTGAGCCCATCCACTTTGACCATGATTGCCGTGAAGGTATCTGTGGTCAGTGCTCGCTAACAATCAATGGTATACCGCACTCCAAAGAACGTGGTATCACCGCATGCCAGCTCCATATGCGGAAGTTTAAAACTGGAGAAACCATCTGGATTGAACCTTTCAGAGCAAAGGCCTTCCCTCTGCTCCGAGATCTCATTGTGGATCGCTCCGCATTCGATCGTATCATCGGTGCAGGTGGATATGTCAGTGTCCGTACCGGCTCGGCTCAAGATGCTAATAATCTACCCGTTGCTAAGACCAAGGCAGATGCCGCCATGGATGCGGCAGCCTGTATTGGCTGTGGTGCCTGCGTTGCTGCATGTAAAAATGCCAGCGCGATGCTCTTTGTCTCTGCCAAAGCCGCGCACCTCAATCTACTACCACAGGGTGCACCTGAGAAAAATAAGCGCGTGCTCGGCATGGTTCGTCAAATGGACGCAGAAGGCTTTGGTAACTGCACTAACCAGTACGAATGTGAGGCCGTGTGCCCTAAGGAAATCAGTGCCGATAATATCGCTCGCTTAAACCGCGACTACGCTATCGCCATTGCTGACGAAGCCGCTGTTTAACCTAGATTAGGCATTAGGTTTTGAAGAGATACCGGCAGTTTTCGACATCTAAATTTCATATTTTGGATTTAAGAACGCTCGCCTAGGACTTAAGCACGTAGTCAATGTAAGCAAAAAAAGCATCCTCATCAATGGGTGCCTCGTATTCTCGGAGTAGTGTACCTTCACGATAAACTCTCAGCGGTAAGCGTCTTAAAATTAGCCTAGGCTGCTTGCTTGGATTTTCCCAAGGTTTGGGCTACTTTGCGGGGTGTTAGCTCGGCGGCGGTGGAGCTGCCGAGATGTGCTAGAACATATTCTAGGTATTCTCGTGGGTTGAGATCTTCTGCTTTGCTGTTCTCTATCAAGGTGTAGAGCGTGGCGTTGTTTTTACCAGCTTCTAGGCTGCCGAAGAACATGTAGTTTTTTAGCCCCAGTTTACATGGGCGTATGGCGTTTTCTATTCCGTTATTATCGATGGCGAGACGGCCGTCTTCTAGGTAGAGGGTAAATTGTGACCATTGGTTGAGGGCGTAGCTTATTTGCCTTACCGCAGCTGCTTGTGGGGCGGTGCTGGGGTAATTCTTTGATTAGGATAGCGTGGAGTTTGGCTACGATGGGCTTAGCGTATTTTTGCCTTCGGCGCTTGCATAAATCGGGTGGCGCGAAGGTGTTTCTTAGGTGTCTTTCTATGCGGTAGAGGACTTGGATGGCTCGTAAGAGGTAGCTTACCCAGGGGATTTTGCGCAGGCTTTTGTCATCGATAAATTTGCGGCGTATGTGGGCGAGGCAGGCTGCTAGTTTTATCCCTTCGTAGGTG
>CALBVY010000009.1 GCA_937969495.1 uncultured Verrucomicrobiales bacterium
ACTGGAGTAAACATCTTCGATAACCTCTACGGACTACCTACCGCTGATCCCACCATCGATTTCCACGGTGAAGACGGCATAACAGACAGAGGCGGAAGAAAATGCTACTAGTATAAATTCATCCTAAGAAACCTCCCTACACTCCTGCTGAGATCATTTTAGATCTCAGCAGGAATTTTGAATTATCATCCTGCGATCTTTCTAACACACATTAACAACCAAGCCTACTACTGAGATCAATGCGCCCCCCAATCTCCAATATTAGAAACCTCCATCTATCATGGCTTAATTAGCCGCGTTGCTTTTCTTGGCTAATTCTTTGAGGTAAACCGCTATATCCGCAACATCTTGAGAGCTAAGCCCTAACTGACCAGCTGACATCATGAGAGATTTTTTCATTTCTTCACGCTTAGCAATGCGTTTTTCATTGATCATTACTTCGCCTCCACCCATTACCCGCATCACAATGAGTCTGGACTTACCACCACCAGAAAGGCTGATCCCTTGAATTGTATTCCCACTTTTCATCTTCACCGTAGTCCCATCATAGCCATGGGCAATACCAGCGTCTGGGTTAATAATCGCATCAGCAATATTCTCTACAGACCGGCCAAATGCCCATCCAGTTAGAATCGGTCCGAATTCATACCCCTTACCATCAATTTGGTGACACATAAAACAACGCGCAGCAGTAGCCTCGCCTTTCTTTGCATCACCGCGCAGAGTTAAGACTTCTTTGATTGTTGGATTAGAGATTGCAGCACCCGTGTTTGGCACCACGTAATCGTTTTTATCAGATAAAGCATTGAGCTTTGCATCTAAGCCTTTCATCTGCCCCTTAAATTCCTCCCACTTACCAGTGCTTAGGCTATTGAGCCACCACCTTGAGGTTTCAACAGTGTCTTTGGGGCCATTTTCAGCAATCGCCACCATCGCCATCGCTGCGTCTTTTGTAGAAATATAACCAAGTGCCGTGAGCATTTCTTTACGTAACTCCAGCGTGAGTGAAGTATCAAGTGCACGCGCCTTTAGAGCGGCTACAGACTCATCAGGATGCAACCTCCATGCAAGTCTCGCCATGGCTAAAGACCACTTATTCGGAGATCCTTTACCAAACTGCTGTAGCAACGCACGGTAGAGTTCTTTTTCTTTACCAGATGCCGCAGTGCCTATGGCTTCTAAATACCACCTATCTTTACCATCATACTGAACAGCAAGATCCAAAATAATTCTCCCAGCTTCTTTCCAGCTATAGTTCCTCAGCGACAACGCAACTTCTCTTCTCAAAGCTACCGAATCATCCTTAGATAATTTCTCAGCCATACCTAATACATTATGATCTACAAAGCGGAGCGCTCTGTAACAAGCTATACGAAGCTGGGCATCATCCGTAGTACTCATGAATTTTTCCACCTCAGAAATTCCCTGATCTCCCAATTGAGCTAACAGCCAAATACCACGGGCTTTAAAAAAGTCTGAATCCTCAGAAAGTAATGCCCTAGCCGCAGACAGGCCTTTACTTCCTGACTTCAGCCGGGTGAAACCATTATTCCTAACATTATTAGCAGGACTTTTCATAGCAGCTAGCTGCCCGGCAGGGGTGCTAAGATCAATTGAGGGCGTCTGGAAGGATTTACCCTTGGGGGCAATCCGATAAATGGCTCCAGAGTAAGTTCTGTCAGCCATTCTATGACCTCCTACACCTGGGTCATACCAGTCTGCTACATAGATACATCCATCGGCTCCTACGGTTACATCCGAAGGGCGAAAGTTATTAGGATGAGCGCCACCTGGTGATTTTTGAGCCGACTCTGAAATCTTGAAAAAATCAAAGCGTTTGAGAGCAAAACCTGCGCCTTGTGGTTCCGGAAAATATCCAAACACCACATTCCGTGCCGCCTCACATGAGAGCAGTAAACCCTCCCATTTTTTTCCGAGTGCTCCATTTTCATAGAAACAGATACCTGTGGGCGAACCATTACCATAGACATCACCAGCAGGAATCTTACCCGGATCATCTTGTCTCCAATGCGCATCTGACATGTACTGACCAGGCCGACGTTCACTAAGCCATGTGCGGGTACCGTCATCCGATACGAAACCGAGATTCCCATACTCCATCAACCAAGTAGTACGACAAGCTGGGGGATCATCATTGTCATTTTGAAATACATCACCAAAAGAGGTTACTGTTTCTTCATAGCTGTTACGCATATTGTGGCCGATAACTCTGAGCCCAGTGCCATCAGCATTCATACGTAGTGCAACTGAACCCACATACACATGACCATCATCGCTCACCAAGCCTGGCTGGCCTCCCTGATTAGGCCCTTCATCCCTAACTGAGGGAGCACCTCCCTTATAAAAGCTTCCCACTCTAATGGTGAAGCCTTCTTTATCTTTTATAAGATGGGTTCCAGCATTACCTGAATTAAAATACCATTGTCCACTAGGGCCCGTGTGCACGGCATGAAGGGAGTGATCATGATCATTACCTCCAAAGCCAGTAAGCAACTCTTCCTTTTTATCCACCTTAGGATCAAACACCGCATCACGATTAACGTCATGGTAGACAATGATCGATGGTGGCTGTGATACCACCACTTTGTTATCAATGACAGCTATACCTAACGGCGCAATTAATTGTTTATCCTGCACAAAAACGTGACTCTTATCAGCCTTGCCATCCTGATCGGTATCCGCCAATACCATAATCCTATCTCCTTGCTTGGCATACTGCTTGGCGCTTCTATTTTTAA
The DNA here is from genome assembly GCA_937969495.1 of uncultured Verrucomicrobiales bacterium. GTDB lineage: Bacteria > Verrucomicrobiota > Verrucomicrobiia > Verrucomicrobiales > Akkermansiaceae > Oceaniferula. The sequence goes on from CALBVY010000009.1 coordinate 2,760, forward strand.
ATGATCGATAGCTTCTACCTTCTGCTACCCAAATGCGGCCTTGGTAGTCCACATCCATATTAGTTGGGTTAAAGAACATGGGAGATTTTGCCCACAAAGTCACCTCTAGCCCCTCAGGTAATTCAAAGTGTTTAGTATCTACATGCTTATATTTTCCCTGTGCTTGCACATAACATAGACCACATGAAGTAAGATAAAAAAGCGTGAAAAAGCAGTAACGTGAAATGGTGAGTCGGGCGTTCATTTTAGTAATTAAATTATTTCTGAATATTTTTGAAAAGATGGACTCTTAGGGGTAAATTGATGATCAGAAAATGTATGATCGGAATCATTCATACACAAAACTAACAAATAAAAATTAAATTGAATCCAGTTTACACATTAAATTTCGAATAAAATCTATTAAGATAATTAACATAAGTTCTCAACGTCTACTTTCCGATGCGAGAATTGCCGCCGCAGTCTTATTACCAGAAATGATCGCTCCCTCAATGGATGAACTAGTCGTATGATCACCGCAGACATACATACCATCGATTTCCATCACCCCCTCAGATTCTCGCCCAACATCTGGCTGATGATTTTGTGGCGGCTGTGCTGGTAAAGCATACTTGATAACGTCTGTTCTCAGATGCTTCCAGGTATGAACGTCCTGACCAAACCATGCGGCTAGTTCATTTTTTACCTTCTGCGGGAGATCCCCATCACGATGAATACCTAGTAGTGAAGCTGAAATAAGCGACTGACCAGAAGGAGCATAATACGGACTAACATCAGACGGCACACACACATTATTTACCAAACCCCTCCCACTTCCATTCAGCGCAATGATAGCCTCATTAAGTGGTGATTTTTCCGCAGCATAGTAAACATTGGTAACCGATCTCCACTCGGGAGCTTGAGCCCTAAAGCCAGGCACAAGATCCGCCGTCTGCGCTGCATGAGTAGCAATAACGATATGGCTTCCCTCAAGAATTCTTCCATCAATTAAACGAACTGATCGCGAGCTCACATTCGTCACTGGTGCATTTAAAAGAATCGCCTCAGAGGGAATTCGCTCTACAAGCTGCTGTGTAATCGAGCCCATACCATACCTCGGTAACGTAGCGCTACCTTCACTAAACATCTTAAAAGTAAACTCAAACATCTTACTCGATGTCTGTAGTGAACGCTCCAGAAAGATACCTCCGTAAAAAGATCTAAAAAATCCATCGATCATCTTTTTACTAAAGCCAAACTCCTTCAGAAAGCTTTCCGTCGATTGATCTTTATGACTACCAATATCCTCTTCTGAACTTCCCAAAGTTTGAAATCTAAGTAGTGCTACACGGATTTTATCTGAAAGATTACCAATACTTGATAGAGCACTACCTAACAAGTATTTCGGTCGTCGGAATACATCCATCACACGGTTGATATTCACTCCATCAAAGACCAATGCTCCGGGCTCAAAAGCCCTAAGCCCAAGATCATCTAGATCTAATAACTCTGCAGCCTGAGGGTAAGCACTCAGGTAAACTTGAAAACCTCTATCAAGAAGAAAGCCATTAATCTGATCTGTCCGAACGCGTCCACCAACACCATCACTTGCTTCAACCAGCTTCACAGGGACACCCGCTTCATGCAGACGCACAGCGCAAGTAAGACCACTTAGCCCGGCTCCCACGATAACTACTGGCGGTAAAGAATGGAGTTGTATGTTCATTGCAAAGAAATGCATCCTAGCACGTTATTTCAGAAACTAAACTCCAAGCTGTCACTTGTCAGTCTCCATAGACGCGCTATGATGATCACATGCCCAATCTCAACGTCCTTGGAAAAAAACTTACCACTTGCTCCACTGAGCCGATGACCGGATTTTTTCGTGATGGTTGTTGCCGGACGGGAGGAGGAGATCATGGCCTGCACTGCGTCTGCGCCGTAGTCACTGAAGAATTTTTGAAGTTTAGTCGCCTGCAAGGCAACGATCTTATCACACCAAGACCTGAATATTCTTTTCCAGGTCTAAATCCTGGTGACTCTTGGTGCCTATGTGTCCTCCGCTGGAAGGAAGCATATGATCACGGCTGCGCACCTCAAGTTAACCTCGCAGCCACCTCAGTGACAGCACTCGAATTTGTGGATCTTGATGACTTAAAACAACACGCAATCTAGTCATCGAGAAATGGCTATGAGAGTTCACCACTTTTAATCATCCTTAATCCTGACTTTCATTATAATGAAGAACAAGGCATGCAATTACTTCTGTAAGATCTTGAAAGTCCTTCTCGTGAGTTCCTTCAATTTGATAGGGGCTACCAACTTGATCGGTATTGGTAAGTTTTAATTCAAAAACACCCTTAACTTTAAAAGAGTTAAATAGATCGTATCGTGTCAGCATATTCGTGTGTGTTATGCCTGAGTCTTTCAGGGTGATCTCAAAAATTACGTTTCCTGTGAATTCTGAGAGCCAATCTTTTTTGCGTTTGGTAACAATAAAAGATTCTGACTCTACTGTACCCAAAAAATTGCGTAACTTAGACCCTTTGCAATCAGGATGGATCTGAGCAATGGCTACTCTTCCGCCTTTAGTTTCCCGAATCACCTGCTTATCGACAAGGTGGAACTCAACTTGATAATCTCCAAATGCAGTTGCCCAATTGTGCTTCGATGAAAAAAACGGAAGTATTTTACAATTATAGAAATATTCTTTCGCTACGATATTCATTTTCTAGCAGAATATTATAATTAATTTAATCTCTACTATAACTGTTTAAAAAGATAGGTGTATTCCAGAGCGGTGCGCTTGGCTCGTTCGATCTGGTTAGCTGCAGCTGAGTGGCCGCCATCGATATTCTCGTAGTAGTAGAATGGAAGCTTTGCTTGCTCAAAGAGGGATCCCATTTTACGTGCGTGCCCAGGGTGAACGCGATCGTCCTTCGTGGAAGTAACAAAGAACGGCGTGGGGTATGTCTTCTCCTTGGGGTGAAAGTTATGAACGGGAGAAATTTTTTCAAGGAGCGCTCGCTCTTCCGGTACATCTGGCGAACCGAATTCATCAACCCAAGAAGCACCTGCTAGAAGCTTATGATACCGCAGCATATCGAGAAGGGGCACTTGCACAACCACGGCATTCCAGAGATCTGGGCGCTGGGTAAGCATAACACCCATGAGAAGCCCGCCATTGGATCCCCCCATAATACCAAGGTGTTTGGGTGAGGTGATTTTATCGGCGATGAGTTTTTCAGCAACGGCGATGAAATCATTATAGATCGTCTGACGTTTAGTTTTCAACCCAGCTTGATGCCACTCCGGCCCGTATTCTCCGCCCCCGCGAATGTTAGCGAGAACATACGCACCTCCACGTTCAAGCCAGAGCTTTCCACGGGCACTGGAGTAGCTAGGGTTAAGCGATACTTGGAAGCCACCATAAGCGTAAAGCAATGTTGGTGTAGAACCATCCAGCTTGATGTCTTTTTTACAGACAAGAAAGTAAGGAATACGTGTGCCGTCTGGAGAATTGGCAAAGTGCTGCTCTACCTTAAGGCCTGAAGCGTCAAACTTTGCAGGGAGGCTTTTCAGGGGGATTGCTTTGTTTTTTGCGCGATCCCAAGTCAGCAGAGAGTCAGGCGTTAGAAAGTCTTCATAACCTAGAAAGACGGTTTCATCGCGAGAGTTTGCACTAGTGACATAGCTACTTCCTTTTCCAGGCAGAGTGATTTCGGTGGTGGTCCACTCGATATAGGCATCACACGCATCAGAAGCCGGCTTAAGCCTCAGGAGGCGGCTGGCCACGTTTTCATTAATAGCAAGAATGGCAGCACCTTTAGCAATGGAAACACCCTTGACCGCCTGTGTTTTCTCTGGGCGGAAAACTAGTGAAACCTTTGGGAGGCTGTGGTTCTTGATAAAAGAGCGCATGTCAAATGCTACGAGGTCACCACTTTTGAACGTCTTACCTTGAGCCGTGATTTCCCAGTCCTGTTGCAGAGAAACAAGACACCAATCACGATACACACCTGTGAGCTCACACTTAGGAGGAAGAGGATACTTCACTGGAGCTTTTCCATCTTTGGGGAAAAGCCAGAACGTAGAGGTGAAGAAAGTATCTGATTGAATTGCTCCTGATACTTTCATTCCATCACTGAGCTCTATCGTCATAGGCCACATGCCGATATCACTTTTTTCACCACGGATGGTTTCTTTTGCTTCGCTGAGTGGTGTGCCACGTTTCCAGCGCTTCACAATCATCGGATAGCCTGAATCAGTTAGAGTATCTTTACCCCAATCTGTAGCAACGAGGAGAGTGTCTTGATCAACCCAAGATGCCGATTGCTTTGATTCTGGAGTAATAAATCCCTCAGTCACAAAAGAACGGCTGGCAATATCAAATTCACGTACAACAACGGCATCCTTGCCACCATCTGAAAGTCTGAGGAGTGCAAATTGTTTCTCAGACTGCCATGGCCGATAAATACTAGAGCCTTTGAAAACCCAGTTTTTGTTTTCATCTTTAGCAAGTTGATCGATATCGAGAATGGTTTCCCATTCAGGGTTTTTCTTATGATATTCGCTAAGAGGTGTTCTCCGCCACAGGCCGCGGACGTTTTTTTCATCCTGCCAGAAGTTATATACAAAGTCACCGCGCACACTGCCGTATGGGATGCGTTCCTTGGAAGTAAGAAGAGCTTCAGCTTCCTTCTTAAGAGTTTGATAGATAGGCTCTTTTTCGAGAACATTAAGCGTACGCTTATTTTGAGTATTCACCCAAGATAGAGCTTTTTCCCCAAGCACCTCCTCCGCCCAGAGCATCTGAGGATCACTTTGTATGGCTGTAGATTGCGCAGTCATATCCTGATCAGCATGAGAGAACGTTGCTAGTAAAAGAGTAATTAGAGCAAAACGTGATATCATAAACACGCAATAAGCCAACATTGTAAAATGTCAACGGGAACTCTGGATACAGGACTCAAAGTCAAATGATACACAGGCTTTTTAATGTACTGACTTAGTAACGAAAGCCTCTTTGCATACCATACCTTTTCCTGATAGACAGATACTCATGAAACAACTTCTTATCACTATACTCTTGGGTAGCTCAGCATTTTGGGCCGTTGCGGAAGATAATAAAACTCAGGTTTACATTGGCACTCGTGCTCAGGGTATTTACACGAGCTGGTTGGATACAAACTCAGGAGAGCTTAGCCCCGCGCAGCTGGCGATAAAAGTCCGTGGCTCTAGCTTTTTAGCGATTCACCCGAACCAGAAGTATCTCTACTCATGCGCTACCATAGGCACCAAAATAGGTGGCGTAAGTGCGTTTAAAATCGCGGATGACGGCGCACTCACTGAGTTTGGCAGCCAAGAAATCAATGGCAAAAGCCTCTGTCACATTACGCTGGACGCCACCTCCAGAGTCCTCATGGGTGCTAACTACGGCCAAGGTAATGTGGTCTCACTCCCTATTAAACAAGATGGCAGCATAGGGAAACTTGTTTCTTTTCATCAGCACACAGGAGCAAGTGTACACCCTACACGCCAGACCAGACCCCACGCGCATTCTATTTACCCCGGTCCATCTAACAAGTTCGCTTACGCACCGGATCTAGGAACTGATCAAATCATGATCTACATGATTGATTCTGAAAAAGCAAAGCTCACCCCTTCTGGCTTTGCCAAAACACCAGCAGGCGCAGGCCCACGACATATGAAATTCAGCAAAGATGGAAATCATGCCTATGTATTAAATGAACTCACTGCAAGTATCTCTATCTTTACTCACGATAGCACCACAGGAAAACTCATACTCAAAGAAACAATTAGCACCTTACCAGAAGGCAGCGATCAAACAGGGATCTCTTGCTCAGAAATACGTGTCTCCAAGGACGGTCAATTCGTCTACTGCGCAAATCGTGATGTAACGGGGCAAGGGCGAGATTCCATCTCTGCCTTTTCCGCAAGTAATAAAGGCAAACTCACGCATATACAAAGCATAGGAGCGGAAGTCTGGATACCGAGAAATATACACATCGATCCAAGTGGTGAGTGGCTATTAGTAGCTGGGAAAAAAACAAATAATGTTCCCGTTTTTCAAATCAACCCTAACACAGGAATACTAAGTTATACAGGCCACAAAATTAACGTGCCCGCACCTATGTGTATTGAGTTCAGAAAATAACCTAGTTTCATCTCAGCATCAAAGGCCTACATCTTACCTCTCGTTATGGAAAACAACCATGTTTCGTCATCACATCGCCCAAAGATAATACTGGGCATGATTAGCAGCCTACTCCTCATATCCTGGTTGATCACACAAGTTGATACACCTCAGTCTTTCAAAGTCCTATGGCCTGCCGTGGTGGCTCTCCTAACGATTCTTATTTTTAAACAAGCGGCTCTAGGATTAGCTATGGGAGCTCTCATTGGATGTATTTCACTGAGCCATGGAGACATCTTCAGCGCTATCAAAAATCTCACTACCGATCATTTTTTCCCATCCATGCAGGGCTCTTGGCGTATTGGCGCAATCCTTTTCACCCTTGTGATGGGCTCTTTTGCCGTAGTCATTGAAAAAGGCGGTGGTTTTACCGCATTAGCTCAGAAGTTTTTGACCCAAGAAAAAAACAATGGCCGCCGGGTAGAAACGGCTACTGGTCTCATGGGGCTGATGTGTTTCTTTGACGGACTCGCTAACAGCTTACTACTAGGAAAAATCATGCGCCCTCTAGCAGACCGCGCAGGGGTCACACGTGCGAAGCTAGCTTATCTCGTGGATAGCACAAGCAGCTCAATCGCGTGTATGGCATTTATTTCAACATGGATCGCCACCCAGCTAAGCTTAATCCAGCAATCGATTGATGGTCGAGGCATTGAGGATTCTGCCTACTCGCTTTTTCTTCAATCAATTCCACAGAATTACTACTGTATTTTCACACTTATCTTAGTGGCATTGGTCATATGGAGGCGCTGGGACATGGGCCCGATGCACCGGGCCAAGCTGTCTCGTAAGGAAGTGGAAATAACCACCCATTCCTCAACCTCCATGTGGGTGGCGTTAATACCAATCCTCGTCCTAGCGCTCGCCATTGTCTCGCTATTTTACCTCTGGGAAACATCACCTATTTTCCCAATCACCACCGACAAACTAACAAAATCATTCAGCGGTAACGCAGGCCCCTACGCCCTTACTCTAGGAAGTATCATTGGCCTAGCCACAGCCTATTTCTTGTTTCCAAAATCAGCAAAGCAATCAGCCTCATACGCTGTCAAAAACGGTGCGGCAAGTATGCTAACACCACTTTTCATCCTAATTATGGCATGGACATTTGGCAGTGTCATGAAGGAGCTTGGCACCGCAAAGTGGTTAGCAGATGCTATTGGCTCTCAGTTCTCACCGGACTATTTCCCCGCAGCGGTATTTATCACGGGGGCATTAATCAGCTTCCTAACTGGAAGCTCCTGGGGAACGATGGCTCTGATGATGCCGCTGGCCTTACCTGCCTATCTTGATATGGCAACTGATCAACCTACTCTGATTACCGCTGTGATCGCCGCGGTATTTAGCGGCGCTGTTTTTGGCGATCACTGTAGCCCATTTAGTGACACCACCATTGTAAGTGCTTTTGCCTGTGGCGTCTCCGCACAGGAGCATGTCATTACCCAATTACCTTACGCTCTACTGGCAGCAGCTACAGCTTTTAGTGTTGGCTTCATCGGTCTAGGCACCGGCCTACCACCATGGCTGAGCATCATCATCGGCACAGTCACGCTCCTTACCTGCGCCTGTTTCTTCACTCGAAAAAAAGAAACACCATAACGTTAGAAGCGTCTGAAAAAATACTGCGGAAACAGCTAATCTCTTACACTCTTAGCATCAGAAGATTGCCCCGAGTTACGCATCACCAGAAACCAAAGAGTAATCAAAGCTAACAAAATAACAGGTAACATTTTCATTGTCTCTCCGAAATCAACTTGCTCCAATCTCATTGCGACAACACCAGAAAAAAGCCCATAACCAAGGTTTAGCGTCAGGTTATTTACGCTAAGAATCGACGCCCTTTTTTCTGATGGCGCATCACGATTAATGTAGCGGCTCATCAAAAAACCCACATGGATTAAGGTAAGCATAACAACAAAGGTAGCGGCTATACCTCCCGCACCACGCAACCATGCCACACCAATCAATGCCACAACACCAATACCCCCTGCGATTAGTAGATTAACACGCGGCGAGAATCTTCGCGCCAGTGGCTTCACATAAAGCGGCACCACCCACCCAGCCAGTGACATCCCTGCACCGATGACTCCAAAGCTATATTCAGGTAGATCAATCCAACGGAAATACTCACTCTGTAGAGTGACAAAAGTTCGCGTCACTGCATCAATGATCAAAGCACCTGCGATAAGCACGGCAATCCATCGCGTAGTTATCACCCAGCTTGCTGCGGCTATCATTCCACGCCCAATATCCTTAACTGAAGTGCGCTGACCTTCACTTCCCTGGGAAACACCAAGATCAGTTAGACGAATAGCCAGCACAAGACAAACACAGGCTGATAGAAAACAAAAGATCACTGGAAGCTTCAAACTAATGACCCGAGGGAAATCTCCAAAAATAGCCATCATACTCTCGTGATCAAAAACAAATCCTCCAATCAACATCGACAAAACACCTGCAAAGGATCGCCAACGCATTGTAGAAACCAAAGTATCATCCCACCTTTTCTCAACCATCTGCCGATCAGTAGACATCGCCGTAAGAGAATCATAAGCAAGCGCCTCATCAGCACCACTGGCTGCAGCTTCAGCCAAACCACTCAACACCCGATTAACCGCACAGATTGCAAAGAGCCCCCAGCCACCATGCTGGGGCGCGAATATCAGCAGTAGCATTTCTACCGCCATACTCAAGGCAGAGAAAATCACCAGTTTACGACGGCCCACTAAATCTGCCAGCACACCAGATGGCACCTCAAACAAAACAATCGTCACTGCCCAGATAGCATTGAGCCACAAGAACTGCGCCATCGTCAGACCTAAGTCCGTAAAAAATACAGCAAAGACAGGGTAATAAAAACGCGCATTAAACAAGGCCCGAAACCACACAAAAATACGCAAGTTCCTCGCTAACAAATTTTTATCCAGATGATCTTCACTCACAGCACAAACACCTCCTCCAGTTGTTCTCTACCGACACCACTTGACAGCGGCACAAACAAGATACGCCGCCCCAAATAAGGACAAATTTTTTAATCCTAGTCATCAACATCTCGGCCGCTTGACTAGAAAATATCAAATTGCTGCATGAATAGTTTTTCAGGAAGCGCGGCTTACTTTGCCGCTTTTTTGAGCTCCTGAAAGCGTAAGCGCATTTCTTTTAAGCGTTCTTGGTGATCAGGACTCTTAACGAGATCATTTTCCTCCTTCGGATCATTCTTTAGATCAAAAAGCTGCTCGACCTTATGCTCCGGCCAGTAGAAGTACTTAAAGTCCTTACGCACCAGCGCCTCTGAGGCTGGGATGGTATCTACACTAATTAGCGTAGGGTGCTCGTAGAAAAACTCAGTACGCCATGGTGTCTGCTCTGCAGCCAGATAAAGTGGAGCGAAGTCCACACCCTGCATATTTTCAGGTTTCTTAAAGCCTAGAGCCGCAAGAATGGTCGGCGCAACATCAACATTAAGCACAAAGTCATCGTTTGTCTTACCCTCCTTGGATTTTTCCATACGTGGATCATGAACAATCAGTGGAGTGCGTATACTCTCCTGATGTGGATACCACTTATCAGCGAGACCATGCTCGGCATGATAGTAACCATTGTCCGTGGTGAAGATGACCAGGGTGTTATCACGCAAACCACGCTTATCCAGCTCTGCAAGAATACGGCCGCAGGTACTATCTACTTCAGAGACTAAGCGGTAGTAGTTTTTCATCATTCTCTGAAACTTCTCAGGAGTATCAAACCTCCAGTGCCAGCGTTTTCTGCCCTCGTTTTTATCGTTGAAAAAGTCAGGTAAGCGCTCCCATGATTCCTTGGTTGCGTTCTCTGGAACTGGAATGGTGACATCCTTATAAAGCTCCATACTTTCCGGCTGAGGTAGAAACTGATCAGCATGCCCGTCCTGAGAATGTGGAGCGAAAAACGCTACCGTAAGACAGAATGGCTTACCCTCTGGTAGCTTCTCGAAAAATTTTAGCGCGTCTTGTTCATTTCGCTTCGTAACATGAATTTTCCCACCATTGCCATCATTTACCCAGTGCCTACCATGGTAAAACTGGCTAAAATCATAATGAGCAGAAGGATATTTACCATTGTGCCACTTCCCAACATGCCCAGTGAAGTAGCCATTCGCACGAAGTATACCTGGGTAGGTTTCTTCCCAGGGGGTTTGAAATCCCTTAAAGTTCCTACAGCCATGCCTAGACATCCACTGCCCTGTGTAAATGGAAGCTCGGCTGACGCCACAAATCGCAGTAGTAACACAATGCTGGGTAAAACGGAAACCTTGTCCTGCCAAACGATCAATATTCGGCGTCTGCACAATGGCATTCCCCGCCACTCCTAACGTATCATACCTCCAATCATCCGCATAGAGGACAAGGATGTTCATCGGCTTTTCGGAGGCTTGCGTAAAGCTCATCGGCAGATACACAAAGGCTAGGAGAATGGCTAACTTCATAAGGAAACTATAGAACCTATCTTGCAAGTCCGCCATTACAAAAAATTCTGCTATCGAAAATATAGCGCCTGCACAGAATCGAGAGTTGATTCTTACGCCTGAAATCGGCAAACCACCTGTATGCGTATACTCACCGGCCTCCAACCCAGTGGCAAGCTCCACATCGGAAACTACTTCGGCGCCATGCACCCTGCGATCAAACTACAAGATCAAGGTGAGGCATTTTATTTCCTCGCCGACTACCATGCCATGACCAGTATGAGTGATGCCGAGACATTACGCCAAAACACACAGGACTTAGCGCTCGATTTCCTCGCCTGCGGACTAGATCCTGAAAAAGCGACTATTTTCCGCCAAAGTGACATCCCTGAAGTCTGTGAGCTGGCATGGATTCTCTCCACCGTCTGCCCCATGGGATTGTTAGAACGAGCACACTCCTATAAAGACAAAATAGCCAAGGGCCTAGATGCCAATCACGCCCTCTTTGCCTACCCCACTCTCATGGCCGCGGATATTCTTCTCTATGATTCCGAAGTTGTCCCCGTAGGTAAGGATCAGAAACAGCATCTTGAAATGACCCGCGATCTTGCCGGTAAGATCAATGATCGCTTTGGTGAGGAAACTCTCGTCATCCCCGAGGCTCAAATCCAGGAGAACACCGCCATTGTCCCCGGACTCGACGGACAAAAAATGTCCAAAAGCTACAATAATACCCTACCCCTCTGTGGAGCTCAAAAAGCTCTTCGCAAACAGGTCATGAGGATCACCACAGACTCCACCCCTGTGGAAGACCCCAAACCCACCGAAGATTCTAATATCATATCTCTCTACAAACTCTTTGCCACCGATGCCGAAATGCAACAAATGATCGCTGACCACAACGCTGGAGGATTCGGCTACGGTGACTTCAAACAACGCCTCTTCGATGCCTACTGGGAATACTTTGCACCCTTCAGAGCTAAACGTGAAGAACTGGAAAAAAACCTCGATTACGTCGATCAAGTCATCACAGCCGGCTCACAAAAAGCACGCGCTGAGGCCACCAAGGTTCTCGATCGCGTCCGCAGCGCAGTAGGCCTAAGATAATCCGTCATATTGCACCCGTGAACAAAGTGAAGAAATCCTC
>CALBVY010000010.1 GCA_937969495.1 uncultured Verrucomicrobiales bacterium
ATGCGCTTATCACTACTAACATCTGAACCAACTAGTTCTGTGACAGGCTGCCCCTTGATTGCGGTCAGGCGCATCTGAATGATCGGCGCATTACCCAGCATCTTTACACCAGAGTCGGTGATGACTTTTTTCACTGCTTCATTCTCCTCAGGTGGTACGTCCACAAGAAACAAGTTGGGTTTACTTTCCATCCTCGCGGGATCCAACCATTGCTGAAGGATACTCTGCATCAAGAGTAGTGTGAAAATAAGGAAAGTGCCGAGGCCTATCGAAACCATAAATAGTCCTGTCTGATTGTTAGGACGGTATAGACTAGCAACTCCTTGCCTGACTACAAATGGCCAACTGAGGCGTGATAACAGCTTAGTGAACCAGCGTAACACTCTACCTGCCAGCGCAAGAAAGATGAAAGCAAGACTTAGAAAACCAACATAACCAAGCGCGGTTTTCCAACCATTGACTGGATCACGTGCATCGAGCAATGTGAGCAAAAATGCCAAACCAGCAAGACCGAGAATTACCATCCATCGGAGCGGATCGCGACCAGATTTGTTGACTACATCCTCTTCTCTCCTCAACGCGGCTAAAGGACTCACTCTGCGGACTGCTAGAAGTGGCAGCAGAGCAAAGCAGACGGAAATCAATAGGCCTATAATACCAGCTTTACTCACTTCTAACCAATCAGGAGAAATATCAACGACAACAGGAATAACCCCCTCTGGAAGGCCCGCCACGACAAATCTCAAGATATAAACAAATATACTTCCCAGAATAATTCCTGACACAGTCCCAGCCAGCCCCATGGCGATACACTGCGCAAGATAGACCGCAAATGCCTTCGCTGAGGAACATCCCATACAACGTAATGTAGCTACACTCTGCAGACGCTCTGAAATGTGCATATGAATCGCTCCTGCGATACCAATACCACCAAGGAACAACGCGCTAAATCCAATGAGATTAAAAAACAGATAAAGCCGATTGATTGCCTTTTCTACATTTTCACTACGCTCCTTCGCTGTCGTATTACGCAGGCGCTGTTCAGTAAAAAAATCTTTATTATCCGAGACTACTTTCTCAGCATCAATCCTCTCAGGAAGCTTGAAATAAGTGCGATAGAAAACCATGCTCTTATTTCCCAATAAGCCTGAATCTTTCACCACACTCATCGAAGTCACCACTGTAGGTGAGAGCGATGCAAAGCCTGACGCTGACGGTGGAGCCTGCACTAAGACACCTAAAATCGGCAACTCTTTGTCGCCTATTTTAGCTTTATCACCCACCTCAGCATTCATCCGTTTTAAAAATGATGCTTCTACAATAACTCCGGGTGACTGCTGCACCTGTTGCCAAGCTTCTTCCGGCTGTGTTTTCACATTTCCATAAAATGGGAATGCAGGCTCTAACCCTCTAATCGTAACAAGCTGAGGAGACATTTCAGCGCCAATGCTTAGCATCGTAGTGAATGAGATTTCTTCCGCAGGAAGCCCCCCCTCCTCGGTCAGTTGACCAATCCATGCCTGAGTCGCTTCAGAGTATTGATCACGTGATGAAACCATCAGATCTGCTCCTAGCAGAGACTTGGCCTGAGCACTTACCGAATCGGTTAAATTCTGCCTTAAGGAACCTATCGTCACCAAGGCAGCAACGCCAAAGATAATCGACGCAGAAAAGAGAAAAAGACGCCAACGTACAGGGCGACTATCGCGCCATGCCATTTTCCACGCCCAAGAAGAAAAGAGATGTTTGAAAATATTCAGCATCTGTTTGATCTAAAATTACTCAACGAGCTTTCCCCCTTTAAGCCGGAAAACGAGCGAAGCTTTTTGAGCCAGTTCCATATCGTGCGTAACCAAGACCAAGGCCGTTCCAAGTTCTTCGTTTAATTCAAAAAGCATCGATTCAACAATCTCACTCGCCTCCTCATCCAAGTTACCCGTTGGCTCATCAGCGAAGAGAATCTTTGGCCTATGAATAAATGCTCTGGCGATAGCCACCCGCTGTTGTTCGCCTCCTGAAAGCTGAGTGGGATAATGATGCATTCGCTTCCCTAAGCCCACACGTTCGAGCAACGAAGCAGCACGCTCTTTGATTTCCCCATCTCTCATCCCCATCAACTCACCGGGGACTAAAACATTTTCATGCGCAGTAAGCGTCGGCATGAGTTGGAAATTCTGGAAAATAAAACCCACCGATTCACTACGCAGACGCGCACGTTGATCTTCATTGAGACTGGTCAGGTCATGACCTACGAGGGTTACCTCTCCACTGGATGATCTATCGAGACCAGCACAAAGCCCGAGCAAGGTCGTTTTTCCACTCCCTGATGGGCCGACAATTGCCGCCGTTGCACCTTCTGGAACATCAATACTGACTTGATTCAAGACAGTCAGAGCTTGGTCACCACTCTGGTAGGTTTTCGTGAGTTTGGTAGTCGTTAAAATGGAATTGCTGGTATCGGCCATGAATTTCTAGCTTATTTGAGAGATGCGTTTAGTTTTCTGAGAGCGTTAGCGACAAACCATGATACACCTTTTCTTCAAATCGTCTTTTATTTTCATCACGATTGTCGCTTTGTGCCTCGTCATAGTGAATCAATCCCATGCCGAGGAGAACGACTCTACTACTCGAGTAGTATTCTTAGGCGACAGCATCACCGCTGGCTATGGTTTAAAAAAGGAAGAAGCATACCCGACCATCCTTCAGAAACTAGCGACCAAAGACGGCCACATTCTAAAGGTCATCAATGCCGGACTCAGTGGTGATACCACACGAGGTGGGCTTCGCAGAATCAACGTACTAGCACGCCAGCCTATCGATATTCTCGTCATTGCGCTCGGCGGCAACGACGGTCTACGCGGCATTCAACCGAAAGTCAGCGGCTCTAATCTGGAGGGAATTATCGATACGGTTAGAAAAAAGCAGCCTAAAGTCAAGATTCTACTCGCTGGTATGCAAATGCCCGAGAACATGGGCGAGAACTACACCGCTGAGTTTCGCAAAGAATTTGCCGAGGTGGCGGAACGTAAAAAAGTGGCTTCACTCCCCTTCCTCCTTGAAGGTGTCGCAGCTGATAAAAACCTCAATTTACCCGATGGTATTCACCCTAACCAAAAAGGGCAAGAAATCGTCGCCGCTCATGTTTACCAGGCATTATTGCCACTGTTGAGAAAAGACAATTGAGTCACAAACTCATAATTTGTTAGGTTCAATCTGAAAACATTTTGCGCCGTGGTATTCCAACCACGGCTTTTTTACGTCCCTATCGTCTATGTAGTTAGGACACCAGCCTTTCAAGCTGGAAAACCGGGTGCGAGCCCCGGTGGGGATACCACTTTTGCGTGATGATCCACGCACATTGCCGACATAAAGGCACCGCTACCAGATCGCTCCCGGGTCGTCTAATGATTAAGACTACGGACTTTGAATTCGTCGATGGTGGTTCGACTCCACCCCTGGGCGCCATTGATGGCGTATAGCTCAGTTTGGCAAGAGCATCCGCCTTATAAGCGGAAGGTCGCTGGTTCGACTCCAGCTACGCCGACCTCACCCTCCGGCACTTTCTTTTGTGCCAATTCATTCACCCCTAACTCATTGAAGCGAACACCCACTATCCATCAAAATTTATTTTCTATCATCCAAATCATAAACAATGACTATTCTCCATAAAAATACCGTGCTTGTTCTAAACCGGAACTGGCAGGCGATCTCCATCACCACTCCCGCGCAAGCGTTCGGGCAGATGGCTACAGATGCCGCGACGGGTCTCGATATCCAGCATCAAGATTGGATGGTTCCTGTCGAGTGGGATACTTGGCTAAATCTACCTGTTAGGATTGAGGACATGAGCATCGGAACCGCTCGTGGCCCAGTTCGGGCACCTACTGTCATCGTTTTATCACGCTACGCAGAGGTTCCTATCCACCGCCCTAAGCTCAGCGCCAGAAATATCTGGTTACGCGACGGTGGCAGGTGCCAATACAGCGGACGAACACTCAGCCGTGGCGAGGGAAATATCGACCACATCATCCCTCAGTCACGCGGCGGTCTCACCACTTGGGAGAACTGCGTGCTGGCCTGCCGGAAAATCAATACCCGCAAGGCTGATCGCACACCTACCGAGGCGGGACTTACTCTGATCGGCCAACCTGAGAAACCACGTGCCGTCCCCATCACACTCACTCTAGAAAACACCCACGATATCCCCGACTGGGAAGTTTTCCTTACTCACAATCCTCAAAGAAAAAAAACCTAACAACGACCACGAAAGTCTGCGAGATCGGCAGATTCACTTTTCGCTTCTTTCGCAGCTTTCATGGTTTAAATTTAATAACCCAATATCAATTATGAAACTTATCAACGGACAAGATCTCATCGACGCCGGCTGGGAAACCGGCCCAATGATCGGTGAGATGCTTGCAAAATGTGAGGAATACGAGGCACGCGGAATCAGCGATACCAAGTACATCCTCAAACTCCTCAAACGTGACTTCAAAGCACCACCACCTAAGATGGTGATGCGTGAGAAGGCCGCTCCTTTTTCAGAGGCGATTCGTCCTGAGACTAAGGAGGAAAAGGAAAACGTCGCCTCCGTGCGCAAGAAAATGGACGAGCTCCTGAAGACGCCCGTGATTTCACGTGGAGCGATCATGCCAGACGCTTGCCCTGCTTCCATGGGGAAGGCTGTGATTCCCGTAGGCGGTGCCATCGCCGTGGAGAATGCTATCATTCCCAGCGCCCACTCAGCTGACGTGTGCTGCTCTATGTATGCAACCTTCTACCATCCACGTAGCGAAGTTGCCAGCGAGCTAGATGCCCTCACGACG
>CALBVY010000011.1 GCA_937969495.1 uncultured Verrucomicrobiales bacterium
GAGGCGTGGGATGTCTTATAGAACGGAGAAGAATTACATTTCTTGGTATAAGAGGTATGTAAGATATCACGGGTTGAAGCATCCTCGAGAATTGGGGAAGGAGGGTGTGGAGAGTTTTCTGAATTATCTAGCTAGTGAGAGGGATGTTGCAGCTGGGACGCAGAATCAGGCGTTTAATGCTCTGGTATTTCTGTATCGTGAAGTTTTGCAGGTGGAGCTGGGTGGGGGTAGATGCTCGACGTGCTAAGACAAAGAAAAGGCTGCCAGTGGTGATGAGCCGAGATGAGGATAGTTGCCTTTTAGCTTTTCCGTCTCTTGGATCGGTAAGAATTTCAAAGACTTTAATTGCAGGAGGGAAATTTCCTGATTGCTTGTTAGACCAAGTGTTTTCCTGAGCCATTCGACTCAAATGTACTGATGTGTTCAATTATACAGGGCTTGTTCCCTAACATTTCAAAATGAAGTAGCCCTGGGACAAATCCAAGTACCGCCGGCCGGGATCGAACCGGCACTCCTGTTACCAGGAAACGGATTTTAAGTCCGTCGCGTCTACCAATTCCGCCACGGCGGCATACTCGGATGATGTATCATCGCCGCACTAATGGTAGAGCTTGGTGTGGCGAATTATTCTCGTGGTTAGCGAGAACGGTGCATAGACTATGAACCCTTTTTGATTTCGTCAATGGCAGCTTGCATCGATTTTTTGGCCGCCTCGCTTTTCATCTTTGTCATTGCATCCTGAATTGGCGCAATGGAAGCCTGAGAACCTACTTTTCCTAGAATATCTGAGGCTACAACCACCTGTGTTTCATCTAGATCATTTAAAATAGGCAATAGCAGAATCTCAGCACCTTCACCTAAGTTTTTCAACGTTTCAGCCCAAGCCACTGGATTTTTTTTCCAAAGATCCATCAAGATCACGCCGACTCCATCTATCTTTCTCTGGATAAGAAACTCAACTCCGTTCTTGTCCACAGCACCTTCTTTGTGAAGTTCATCGACGGCCTCCATAACTAATTTTCCTGCACCATCACCAGGCTGGGACCAGACTCGAAGTGCTTTAATTAGCTCGATTTTCAGTTCTTTGTTCGCCTCAGGAAGCATAAGTAACATTTGCTGAGTAATATCATCACGCAGAGCTTTAGGTTCTGAATTCCCGAGCCTGATCACTGCCTTAATCTGAACGTTAGGATCAATATCGGTCAAGGCTTTGAGATTTTGGCTTTGAAAATTAACATCGTCAGGGTCTAGTGCTTTGTCTTGATCAAGGCTACCCACTTTATTATTTTCCACTGTGACATCGATCACTCTATGATCGCGGGAGATTTTCTCAATCCGGCCGAACGTCTCGCACAGTAGGGCAATCTCATCGATTGTTTTCTTCTGCTCCACTAGGAGGATTAAACCGTTAAGTCCTGTGATCCCACGATCGTAGGAAGTCTCACGGCTAACCTTGTCTGTAGCATTGTATAAGTAACGCGCTATTTTGCTCCGTAGATTTTGGCTAGCATCTCTGAGGTATATACCCACTACGGTTTCTGGTTTATTACCTACAAGTGCTTTTCTCACAGGGTCATAGCCAATTTCAAAAAGGTATTCCTCTGTAGATTGCTGTCTATCCAGCTGATTGATCGTTTCATCATCCAACTCCTCGGCATTATCAATAATCGTGGCACTCGTTGGATTCCCAGGAAAAATCATGGGTAAAGACAAAACGACAAGACACAGCACAACACCAGCTACCCATCCTACTTTTTTGTTCCGTGCTGTTCCAAAAAACAACAGTCCACCACCGATCAAGACGGTGAAGGCGACAAAAATGAAACGGTTTATCGTCTCCATATCACGCATATTGCCTTCCTTCCCTCCTGCTAGAAGAAAAACAACGATGACAAGCACCAAGATGGAAGCCCCTAAAATAGCAGCCACAGTGCGACGTGGACGAGGTGGACCTACCACATCAGCGTGAATACCTGGCTGGTAATGGGCTTGAGCAAAAGCGACGGGCGCATCTAACGAGGCTGATGATTTACCAAAGTTATCCAAACTCGCGTCTCTTTTTTCACCAGGGTAGAATTTATTTTTCTCCGCCACAACGTGATAATCTGTCACCTTAAATCTATGGTCACATGATCCGCACTCCACCGTTTTACCAAGGAAGTTCTCAGTCACGTCAAACTTCTGACTACATTCAGGGCATTTGATCCTCATAAATTTTAAAGTTAGTTTACAGAGCCAGCTCGACAGTGTGTCTTCATGGCCATACTTTATGGTATTTTTGGATTCTATCGCGTCAGCCTCATTTTGACCACCCTGAAAAAATATCTTTCTTCGCCCAGCCAGCGCTTGCTCATACGCCGTTGAGAGAGTAGGAAATACGCATGCTTCCAGAAATTGAGTCCCTCCTCGTCCTTCAGGATCGTGATCAACGTATCCTCAAATTAGAGGTAGACCTAAAACGTATCCCCATTGATCAAGAACGCGCCAAGGAACGCTTAGCCAACGATTTAAAAACTGTCGCTGACGCCAAACTTGCCGTACAGGAAAATGAAGTCGCGATCAAAAACATCGAGCTTGATATAGGCACCCGTAAGGACACCTTAATCAAGCTGAAGAATCAGCAGTATGAGACTAAAAAAAATGATGAGTTCACTGCCTTAGGAAATGAGATCGTGCGTTACAACGAGCAAATCGATGACTACGAAACCCAAGAGCTAGAGCTCATGGAAAAGGCAGACGCCCTCCGAGATACTCAAAAACAGGCCGAAGAAGCACTCGCCATAACTCAAGGTATGGTGGATGAGGAAATCGCGAATTTAGAAACACGTCTTGAAGAAAATAAAAAGCAGCTCGCCGAAGTTAAAGCAGAGCGAGCAAAGCTAGCTGCAGCGCTTGATGAAGATCTCTGCTCACTCTATGACCGCCTGATGAAGTCTAAGGGTGGGGATGCCGTAGTCTCAGCCGATAAGGGCCAGTGCAGCGGCTGTCACATGAAGCTTGTGCCCGCCACCATAATCAGCGTGCAGGGAGACAAAAACATTACTCAGTGTGAAAACTGTGGCCGCATCCTTTACATCTAACAAAATTATGACTGTAGATTTCATTAAAGAAGCACTGAAGCAAGTGCTTTACCCTGGCTTCTCACGCGACATTGTTTCCTTTGGCCTAGTTAAAGATATTAAGATTAATAATGGCATCGTTACCGTCCAGATTGTGGTACAAACAGCAGATGCCAAGGTGCCAGAGCAGATCTTTCAGTCCTGCCATGCCGTGCTTGATCCCATGCCAGAGGTGGAGCACGCCAAGATTGAAATCGATGTGCAAGAGCCGCCAGCACAGGCGGGATCAGGGGGGCAGATGGGTAAAAATAATATTCCTGGGGTAAAAAAAGTCATCGCTGTAGCATCAGGTAAAGGAGGTGTAGGGAAGTCCACTGTCTCCGCAAATCTCGCCGTTTCCTTAGCAAAGCAGGGCTATAAGGTAGGCCTCTGTGATTGTGATCTCTACGGTCCATCCGTAGCTCACATGTTTGGCAGTCAGGAAAAACCTATGGCTACAGAACAGAACGAGATTATTCCCATCGAGGCACATGGCGTAAAGCTAATGTCGATGGGTTTTCTGCTAGAGGACAACTCTCCTGTGATCGTCCGCGGCCCACTAGCCACTCAGTATACTCAGCAATTTCTCAAAAACGTACTCTGGGAGGATCTAGACTACCTTATCCTGGATCTCCCACCAGGCACAGGTGACATTCAGCTTACCATTGTTCAGACGATCTCGCTTACAGGAGCCATCATCGTAACCACTCCTCAGGAGGTAGCACTCATTGATGCGCGTAAAGCCGTCGCCATGTTCAGCAAGGTGAATGTGCCGCTATTGGGACTAATTGAAAATATGGCGTGGTTCGAGTGTGATCACGGCACGCGCTACCCTATCTTTGGCGAAGGCGGAGGACAGCGCGAAGCGGAAAAGCTCAAGATCCCGCTACTCGGCCAGATTCCACTCAATACATCGACCCGTGAACACGCTGACAATGGAACACCTGTGTGTCTCCTCTCCACCGAGGAGAACTCAGCCAGTGCCGCATTTTCCAAAGCTTCAATCGCGCTCACCGAGGTCATTGCACATCTGGAAAAAACACCCTAAATTAAGTGGCTTTCACGATTGGGTATCTCTCAAATATTGTACCTCTACCTTCAGGGTAGGGGCACTCTACGGAGGCGGAAAAACAGACGATCATCCTCCGTATAGTTTATCGTCTGAGTATACAGAGTCCCAGCTCGACTTTGACTAGGAGGTAGATTCGTCATGACTGAAACCCATGAGTCATTTTTGAGATTGGAGGATTTTTCAATCTCATAGTTGTAGCCTGGCTCTGTCATGAAATTGAAAGTGACGGCCTTACTAACATGATCCAGAGTGTAGGTAAAATCAGCAAAGGTCTCATCACGTATGGTCTCCTCGTAAGCTAATGTAGCAAGTCCAGTTTGAGGATCTGGGTCGTCAATATCGTACCACCCAAAATTAATTTGAGGACGATTGCCTATGCGCTCAGTACGGAGAAGTAAATAGCCCCCTCGTTTTGCATAAAAGGAGTGCTGAGCGGGTTTTTCTCCCGGGCCACCCTGAGAGTGAGCCAGATTACTCGATCCGCAACCATATTCACGTAATCCTGTAGCGAGATCAATAGAAGCATATTGCCAATGCCGATCACCACAAACGACATAACAGTTTTTTACAGCTGCAAGCTGGGCACGAAGCCAATTACCCTCTGTCTGGAACCCTGCATTTGAGTGGTTATCTGTTTTAGTATTGCCGGCATAATCAGGCCCAACAATAGGAGTGGGGGAAATGATAACTTTGAAAGTAGCATCTGAAGCAGCTAAAGTGGAGATAAGCCAATCTTTCTGAGCTTGCCCCAATATAGTCTTGTTGGGTCCATCAGGGTCAGTATTGGCAGAGCGATATTCACGCACCTCCAAAAACCAAACTTGGAGATCCTTGCCCCATCGTTGGGTACGGTAGTAATTACCTGTACCAATCGGCACTTGCTCTCGGTGGATAGCTACCCCTTGAGCAAAAGTAAGACTGCCATAGGTCTGCCCTGGATAACAATCATTCATGAGAGTATCATGATCATCTTTCTGATAGTAAGTTGGAGTATTAAAGTGAAAATTTCGGTTCCAAGTAAAGGCGAACATCCTGTTCCAGCGCAGTCTAGCATCAGCTATATTTTGTGAAACCCCATGCCCTCCAGGACCACTATTATCGTAATAGAGAATATCGCCAGTATGAGCTAGCCAGTCTGGACCTAGTATGGCAAGATCTGAATAAATCTTGTGTCCATTGGTGCCATCGCTTGCGTCAGAAAGCCTCTGACAAGATACTACAGCAGCAGTGATTGGTGCTGTAGATGTGGCGAGTGGGGCGGTCCGAAAAGAGCCATCAATTGATGCCGCCACGCCACCTGAGAGAGGACGTGATTCAACGGTGATATCATAGTGTGTATCCGCCACAAGACCGCTGAGAACGATTTGCTTGGTATAATCAGCCGCCGGATCTACAGCTATCCACGCGGTGCTAGATGCAGATCCATTTTCTGGTGTCCAAGTAATCCGGACTTCACCATCCGTCCCTGGAGCAGGCACTGTGGCGGAGGTGGGATTCGGAGTGGCTACTGAGGTGCAACGCGTCCAGATGATAGCAGATGTCTCGGAGACTTCTCCGATTTTTATGCCGGATGCTTGGAATACTGTCGCAACTGACCCCGGGTCGACAGGATCAGGGATGTTTGTGGCTGTGATCGCAACATTATCGATATGCGTTGAGCTTGCGTTATTACTGGTAGCGCCTGTGAAGGTAATCTGGAAGTATCCATTATCACCAGAGTTTAATGTAATCGAGCTTACGTCGATATTGACATCATCGTAATTGCTTGAGGAATTATTCGTATTTGTCGTCAATGATCCAGTCCCGAGCACTGCACTAGTAATACCAGTGGAAACATTGATAAAAGTCACGGAGTAGTTCTCATGACTAGTATTTGTATAAATTCCGTCGAAGTGTAGTTGATCAAAAGTTATCGCTGAACTTAAATTATTGCCTATTTCAATATGCAAATTTACATCCCCCAATTTCGCTATTCTTAGAGCCCCAGTAGTAGTAGTTACTGCTCCAGCTAAAGTACCGAATGTGCCGTCGTTGCTTCCTCTATCAGCTCTAACGTCTCGGATAGCTGTGCCAGTGATCGATGTCGTTACAGATGCAGTGGAAAAATCAGAGGTTAATCCACCTGTTGTGTTTCCATCGGCCCAAGCATCCCAAGATGCTAGCGTCTGCGCATTTGCAGACAGGGCGGCTACATTAAAACATGTCATTACCAACGCTGCCAGAGGTTTTGTTATCTTCTTAGTATTCATTGTTTTCACCTATATCTTAAGATTATTAGATCAAACCTTGATGTAGCTTGAGCTGGATGGGTGGCGTCTAGAGTCCGTCGGTGGATCTTTGATAAAAAAAGGGCACTAGTTTTAAACTATTGCCCTTTGAAAGAAAGTAATCATCCTACTTACTTACGACGACGTAAGATTAGAGCAAGTCCGCCAAGGCCAAGAAGAGCCGCAGAGGATGGCTCAGGAACGACTGTAAGCTCGACATTATCTATGGCTGAAGAGCTGTTAACCGTAGAACCACTGGGGGTGGCACCGTCGAAAGTGATCTGAAAATATCCTTCTTCACCGTCATCTAATGAAATAGAGCTCACATCAATATCGAAATCATCATAATCGGCAACAGTTCCAGCAGTGCTCGCAGTGAATGAGCCTGAACCGAGCGAAATGCTACTAGTAGCAGTCGAAGTATTCACAAAAATAACATCGAAACTCCTAACGCTGTCTCCTGTATAAGCCCCGTCGAAATGCAATTCATCGAAGATTAGTGTAGCTCCTGAATTATTTGCTACATTAATTTCCAAGACTCTATTTTCAGGCTTTTGCAGCCTTAATGAGTTAGTGTCGGAAGCCGCTCCAGCTGAAGTACCAAATGTTTCGTCGTTGCTCCCTCTGTCAGAGCGTATATCGCGGACAGCATTACCAGTGATAGTTGTCGTAACTAACGCTGTAGAAGTATCCGAGTCTAGATCACCAGCTGTGTCGGCCCAAGCATCCCATGATGCTAAAGTTACCGCGCTGGCAGATGTGGAGGTCAGAACAAGCCCTGCCGCAGCTAGAGTGCTGAGGCATGATTTTTGATTTATTGTTGTATACATCTTATTTGTAATTTGTGTTTATAAAGTGGATTTAACTACTCGCGAGTTGGCACCCTATCTCTATCCTGCCAGGAATACTGACAGGCGTGTTGAGTTGTGCTGAGTTATGCTGAGTTAAAATCCTACTAAGTAATAAGACCAAAACACAAAGGTTACAAAAAATCGTGTTTTTTACGAAATCTGGTCACAATTACTGCCCTGTAATGATCTTAAGTTCATTATGAATCATCAGATGCTTAATCTCAGATTCGTTTAACGCTCCACGGAAGATATATAACTCATCTAGGTCACCATCAACAGTTTTGTCACTCACACT
This sequence comes from uncultured Verrucomicrobiales bacterium, assembly GCA_937969495.1. Classification (GTDB taxonomy): domain Bacteria; phylum Verrucomicrobiota; class Verrucomicrobiia; order Verrucomicrobiales; family Akkermansiaceae; genus Oceaniferula. The sequence goes on from CALBVY010000011.1 coordinate 7,584, forward strand.
TGCAGCCAAGGAAGCTCCCATACGCACTGATTTCGCCTCAAGGGAGCTAATATCTGTGTTGATATAAGAACCCTTGTACCTCGCATGCTTATGATGCAATCGTCGCTGACCATTAATATAGAATATCATCTCAGGCAGCCCATTTGCCAACTCTCTCCCCGTATAGACACAGGCCAAATGTATCCAATCACCATTCCTCTCCGCTTCCTTCTCTACAAGATACATACCGCCATACCACCCCACTTGGAATAATCCTCCCTCTGTCGGCAGTACAGTCAACTTCCAAATTTGCCCATAGCTCCGGCTCCCCCATACACAGTATGGTGTTTGACCAGTATTAGATCGGTTGAACGACCTTCGAGGCCTCACCCACATCGCGACCGTCCGCGGGGCATGACCACCTATCCCATTAAAACTTGATTCAGCAAACAGACCTTTCCCATCCATCGCGAACGCCCCTCCAAAACGACCAGCAATCTGGCTCTTCTGGATATCCTCCCCAGAAGGCAGCCTTTTTAAATGCCTGAGCTCCGCTTGGTAACTTTGCGACTCAGCAATCGTTCCACCCGCAGAGAACCCCCCGTCTGTAATTTGGTCAAACGACCAATGCACGTAGGGAATACTCTTCAAAAAATTCTGCCGGAAGGCCTGAGTATCAGGCTTCACTTTTTTTCCTCTCCCTAGATCATCAAACTCCATTGCTTCATTTTTTTTCAGCTCAATTTTCTCCAGGCCCTGGAGTACAGGCTCCACGCGAACTTTCCCCTCCGCCACATGAACCTGCATACTAGCATCTCCACCGAATTTGATACCAAACGCCGTTCCCAGATCAATCACGTTCACACTATCCATCTGCACGGTAAATCCATGCCCCTTCTCAGGCACCCGGAACCATGCCATACCACCATCCATTTTAAGTGATGAGTCTGATGTTAGCTCCAGCTGAGATCCCCCCTCAACAATAGCCTCCACCCCTGAAGGAAATGATAATTGGATCAACCCTCGTGTGAGAGTAAGCTTATCGCCAACCCTTACATCCGTAGACTGCTTTGGATTACCCTTGGCATCTACCAGAGTAAAAGAAGCATCATGTGAGCCATCCATGATTATCCCTCTCGCTTCCTGATGCGGACTCTGGCTGATTTGAAAAAGGAAAAAACCCAGACTCAGTAACAACAAAGCCGCCATGCCACAGATTAAGGCAATCACCCCACTCCTACGGCGCTGGTTACCCAGCATTTCCTCATTGCAGGGCATCATATTCATCTCAACACGCCCCTCCACTGACTCCTTGAGCAAGGCTACCATCTCAGTATGCTGAAGGTGCATCCTCCTCACAGAGGCATGCTCACGCATCAAACCCATCAGCTCTTCACGATCTTCTCGTGAAATCACACCATCTTCCAAATCCTCAATCAGGTGCCAGGCTCTCGTTAAATCAGATTTACCCAATGAATTCATATTAAACTCCTTCCCATTTCTCTTTTTCGATTAAGGCAATTCCGTAAACTCCCCCTCAGTCTGTGGAGAGCTACTTTGAGCGAACCTACGCTGCGCCCAGTCGCTTTTGAGTATTCGATCAATCCAGATTTTTTCCAATAACGATGTAATATTAACTCCTGATCCTTCATCTGTAGCATTCCAATACATTCGTTAAGATCTTTGAGTTGCCTCTTCATCTCCCCAGAATCTCTCAACTCTGCCTCTTCCGATATCATCATAAATACATCGTCATCTAAAGGGGCACGTTTCTCACGTTTGAGCTTTTGCTGAAACGCCATGACCTGAAAACGCGCAATAGCCATCGCCCACGCCTTGAAACTCGTCCCCAACTCAAAGTCCCCTCGTTTTCTCCATAAAACTTGGTTTGTCTCTTGAGTAACATCATCCGTATCTGGAGAACCTGGTAGTAAAGAAATCACATAGGCACGAATAAGCGGCTGATGCTCTGTTAGAAGGCCAACAAATTCCATTTCCTGATTGTCACTTAACTCGGGCATGTTTGGAAAAATTAGCAATCACTTGTTTTTTAAAAGATAACTGGATTTGAGAAAGGTTACACAAATTTATTCAAATAATCCTCAAGCCCTCTCACACCAGTTGACAAATCAAGGTCAAGGTAACACTCTTAACATACGCAATCTTTACTGCACTTCTCTATTAACAAATGACACCTGACTCCATCGATGAAATCATGCGCCGCGTACACCGGCTGGAGATTAAGGCTCGCCGCTTAGCGAGAGAAACATTTAGTGGCGAATATCATTCATCCTTCAAAGGGAGCGGATTAGATTTTGAGGACTATCGTGAATACCAACATGGCGATGAAACCAGGTTCATTGACTGGAACGTCACAGCCCGTAAGGATACGCCATACATTCGCACATTTCGTGAAGAACGTGAATTAGCGGTCATTCTTGCCATTGATGTTTCAGGCTCCAGCCTCTTTGGCAGCCAGCACCTGAGCAAGAGAGAGCTAGCCGCAGAGCTCGCTGCCGTGCTCGCCTTCAGCGCAAATTACAATGGCGATAAAACAGGCCTGCTGCTCTTTGCCAACGAGCCCCTCATGTTCTTACCACCAGCCAAGGGAACTCGCCATATTTTGCGTATGATCCGTGAAATCCTCACAGCTGACCCAGAAGACAAACGTACCTCCATCCCAGCCGCCTGTGATTTCCTCCTCCACACCATCAAACGTAAATCCCTGGTCTTTATGATCTCAGATTTCTTTGCCCATGATCTCAAAAAACCACTTGGCTCACTGGCCTGTAAACATGACACCATCGCACTCCGTGTCACAGACCCTCTGGATGAAGAACTCCCCATGATCGGCACCGTGAATCTCACTGATCCTGAAACTGGCTGGCAAACAACAGTAAATACTAACAACAGCAACTTACGCATGGGCTTCAGCAAACTCACTCGCAGACAGCGTGAGGGCATCACACGTATGTTTAAGCAACAAGGAATCGATCACCTTAACCTCCAGACCACACAAGACTACCTCCCCGCTCTTCATCGCCTTTTTAAGGCACGTACCAGCCGTAGAAGCTCCTAACATTGGAAAACCCAAACATCCATGACATTACAGCTCCAGGAGAATTCCTGCCTGAGCCTACCTACCCGTGGTGGGTATGGGCCATTGCTGCAGCGTCAGTTGCATTCATCATTATCCTAGTTATCCTCTGGCTCCGCAAACCAGACACAGCAAAAGAACGCTCAACACTACTAGATGATGCACGAGCACGCTTAGCCAAAATCAAAGAAAAGGCTCCTAACATGCAGCCACATACAATCGCCACGGAAACATCACTGGTCATCCGGCGCTACCTAGTAAACGCGTTCAAAGATCCGGCAATCTTCGAAACCACCGAGGAGTTCACCCTTCGCCCTCAAGCATTAGCAAAACTCCCCCCAAATTCACAACAGCCTATTAAAGACTATCTGACAAAAATCTCAGAGCTAAAATACTCACCCTCATTGACGACAAATGCCAGCCAGCTTGTGGATGAAGCTGAAAGCCTGTTAGCCAACATTGAAATCAACTTTAGCCCAGCAGAAGCATGATTGATTTCTTTCAAAAGCTAAGCTTTGCCAGCCCATGGTGGTTTCTAGCCCTCGCTCTCCTGCCCCCTTTATGGTTCTTACGAGGAAAGTCTGGCTCACCAGCATCAATTACTTACTCATCTCTCTCCATCCTTGTCAGCCTCGGACAGAAACCACGCCGTGCAGCAGGAGCGTTTACCTTCCCCCTCATGATGCTCGCTCTCACCTGTGCCATCATTGCTCTCGCGCGCCCACAACAACAAAATATACTATCTAACAGTAAGTCTAGCGGAATCGATATTGCCCTCGCTATCGACACTTCACTTTCCATGGAAATTGAGGACTTTGCACTCAATAACCGGCGAGTCCAACGCATCACAGCCGCCAAGGCAACTGCTGAACAGTTTATCAAGTTACGACCAAATGATCGCATTGGCATCATCGCATTTTCTGGCAGACCTTATGTAACCAGCCCGATCACTTTGGAGCACGACTGGCTCATCGATAAACTCCGAGAGCTCAGCCCAGGGCTTATTAGAGAGCAAGGCACAGCCATCGGATCAGCCATTGCCGCCTCAGCCACCCGTCTACATGATCGCGAGGCCAAAAGTAAAGTCGTCATCCTCATAACAGACGGATCTAACAATTCTGGTCGCCTATCCCCCACAGATGCTGCTGAGCTAGCGGCCAAGCTAGGAGTGAAGGTTTACTCCGTAGCGATTGGCACTGAAGGAGGAAGGCTTCAAAGAAGACAATCTCACCCACAGCAAGAGTTTGACACCGAAACCTTAGAAAAAATAGCCCAACTCACAGGCGGGGAATATTACCGCGTTCGGGACACCGAGAAGCTCCGTGAAGCATTTGCCTCCATTGACGAACTTGAAAAAACAGACATCAAGCAACATAATATCATTAGCATCAAGGAGTACTTCCCATGGTGCATTGGCGCCGCACTCATCCTCGCCATCACCACAATCACAATTCAGGCATTAAAGCCTCCACCCGCACCCTAGAAACCCTCTACCATGAACTTCCTCCACCCCGGATGGCTATTACTGCTACTGGTTCTTCCCTTCATTTTGCTGGGAGCTATCCTAGCCTTTAGAAGGCAGGGTAAGGCGTGGAAAAAAATGGTGGCTCCCCGACTTAGAAAGCAACTAGTAACAACCACGTCCCACACCCGCCGCTGGATAGCGCTCACACTTGGCATCATCGGCTGCGCACTCATCACCTTCGCACTAGCGCGCCCCTACTATGGTGAGACAACCATCACCGAGAAGATCAGCTCACGTAATATTATTATCGCCATAGATACCTCTCGCTCCATGAGAGTGCGCGATGGTGCCCCCGATCGCATGGCCACTGCCAGAGCTATGGGAATCGAGGCATTAGCAGCTTTCCCAAATGACCGTGTAGGAATTATTGCCTTTTCTGGAACCGCAATACTCATGGCACCACTTACTTCTGACCATGGAGCTATCCAAGACACCATTGGCCAGTTAGATACTCACGTTATCCCTTCTGGAGGTTCAGATCTAAGCTCTGCTGTGACAAAGGCTCTCGATACCTTTAAAAAGACCGGACAAAAATCCAATGCCCTCATTATCATTAGCGACGGCGAAGATCACTCTGCCGCCATTGATCTCGCCGCTGCAGAAATACGCAAGAGCGGCACAGCAGTCTGCTCCATTGGCGTAGGAAAGACCCAGGGAGGAATCATACCAGACAGTAATTACCGCGATGGTAAATTCCGTGATAACCAAGGAAAAACGGTATACAGCAAGATGACCCCAGAAGCACTAGACACCCTAGCACGCGCTGGCCGTGGCGAGTTTACCCCAGCCAGTGCCGGAAGTGCTACAGCTATCAGTTCCGCCCTGGAATCACTCGAGAGAGATGAACAAACAGGCCGCCAAACCACAGTGCCTAATGAGTATTTTCACTGGTTTCTTATCCCTGCTATTCTTCTCCTCATTCTATCCACCATTGTGCAGTCTGAATTCATGGCTGGTGGCTTATTTAAGAAAAAGGGAAACACACCTCAGCCACCACCCATCAAGGCAACCATCGCCCTTCTCCTCCTCTCTCTATTGCTAACTCCATCAGGGCAAGCAGCCAAGCTGCTCGAGCAGGCAGAACAATCTTACACCAACGGCGATTACCAGAAATCTCTGGAACTCTTCAGCAAGGCTCTATCAGATAGCACCGCAGAAGACCGCCACAGTATTGAGTTCTCTATCGGCACCGCCGCCTACAAGCTGAAGCAATGGGAGCGATCCAATAAATACTTTTCAGCTGCACTCCTCACCAAGAATACGAAACTTCAAACAGAGGCTCATTACAACTTAGGTAACTCTCTCCTCATGACAGGATGGAATATACTCAAGCCACAAGCGGAAGCCAATCAACCACCTTCCACCAATGGCACAAAAACCTACAGCGCAGAAGACTTCACTAAAGCCATCACAAACATTGAGGATTCAATCAATCACTATTTAACCTGCCTAGCAATCGATCCCAACAAAAACAGTGCGCAACATAATCTCGAAGAAGCAAAAAAACTTTTAGAACAACTCAAGCAACAACAGCAAGAACAAGAACAGCAGCAGCAAGACGAGCAACAGCAGCAAGACGAGCAACAAAAACCCAAGGAAGATCAAAATAACGGCGACCAACCCAAAGATAGCGGACAGCCCAATCCAGATTCAGGATCTGACCCAGCAACAAATCCTGGATCTAGTTCAGAAAAAGGAGAAGAAGGAGGCGAAAGCAAACAGAATGACAAGCAGCAAAACCCTTCAGAAACCAAACCAAAAGATAACGGAAAACCTGATAATAATAACACTCAAGCTAATCAACAAGACACCAAAAACAGAGAGCGTCTCAGTGGTGAAACGGAAGAAGCTTACGCTGCCCGCATCCTAGAGGAGAACTCAGACGCAGAGACACGCCCCGTCCAACGCCGGCTACTCCGCCTACGCCGACCTAACAAAGACTGGTAAGCTACTTTATCCCATACCCATTTTACCGCTATCTTAACAAGAACTGTCATCCACCTACTCATCAGCCTCTGCATTGTGCAATATGCAGCTGCCCAAACTAGCGCTAATACTTATGCAGAAGCAACACTAACGAGCAAAGACCTCATCCCTGGCACGCAAATCAACTTAATAGTTAAAGTCGTAGGAACACAGCCAAACAGGCCCCCTACCACCCCCGTGATCAAGAGCGTCTCCGTGAATTACGCAGGTACAACAACCTATATAGACTCACAAAGAAACCTCGGTTACGCCTTCATCTACAAGCTAACACCTGTCAAGGTTGGTAACTACACCATACCCACCATCGATGTTTCCACAGCCAGTGGAATCATCCAAACAAACCCCATCTCTTTTACCGTTCACTCCAGCGATAAGCTCCTCAGCTTCCCCACGGGCGTGCAGAACCAGCAGATCAAAGCCATATGGTTTCCAGAGAAAACCTCTCTTTATCCGGGCGAACAGTGTAGCGTTGTCCTCAATCTCTATATCCCAAAAACCATTAGGATTGTTAACTCGAGTTATCCGGACCCCGTTAAAACCAATTGTCTCGCCTGGCGATTTTCTCTCCCCTCACGCACAAATTCCGGTGAGGTTTCCTTAAATAATATTAGCCACAGGGTAGTTACTTACTCCACCACTCTCAGTGGCATCAAACCTGGAACAGCAACACTCGGCCCATCTAAGCTTACACTCCATCAACGCAGCGTAGTCATGAATCCACGTCGAGGCTACACCACCAAAGACACACCCATCAATCTTGAGCTTCCAGCAATCCACTTTGACATCAAACCACTCCCAGCTGGAGCACCACAAGACTTTCATGGTGCCGTGGGAGACTTTAAAATCAATGCGTATGCAGAAAAAACAACGTTAACTCAGGACGAACCCACCGAGGTGATTCTCCGCATCGCTGGCAGCGGTAATCTCACCACCATCAAGGCTCCCGTCCTCAATAGCGACAGCTGGAAAATTATCGATACCTCTAAAGTCACCCGTGGTGAAGAACGCCGCCTAACCACAGGCATGGTTACCTTCCGCCAGCTCATCCGCCCCGCACCTAACCAAGCACTACCCAATTCCATTCCTGAATATTCGTTTTCCTACTTTAACCCTGAAAAAGAAATCTATCAGACCGTAACAACAGCCGCCATCCCCGTCACTATCCTCCCCTCAGTCACACAAGCCCAAGCACCCCCTGAGAAGCTTGGCACTAGACCCGAAGAAATGCGTAACATCCTAGGTTTTATTGATCGTTCCAGCACCCAAAGCTCCATATTTTCGCAGCGCTTATTCAAATACTGGCAGCTTATCCCCGCCATCATCTGCCTACTGATCCTTCTCCCCATCATTCGTAAAAAAATCAATAATGCACGTGCACAACACCCAGATACACAGCAGCAAAATGCTGAACTTGCAAAGATTACTGAAAACTCTGACACCCGCACCTTTTACCGCAGAGCAGGCCGCTTTATTGAACAATGGCTCAAGCTTGATCCAGAGTTAGAAAAGGTCCTCCAAGAGCGTGACACCTTCTGCTTCACACAAGATCCTGCGCAACAAGAAGAAATCACTAGCACACGAAAAGCAGAGATTATCAACCTGCTCAAGCGCCACTCTAAGCTCGCCCTCCTCCTACTGCTCTCACTCATACTCACACCTAATATATTTGCTAATAATAGCTCCTCAGAACTAGCAAAGTCCGCCTGGAAATCAGGTGCTTACCAAGAGGCCATCAGCCACTACCGCACCGCCTATCCAGAGCCAGAAAATACACCTGCCGATGTGCTGTTTAACATCGGTAATTGTCACTATAGACTCCAACAACAAGGCGCTGCTGCACTCGCGTGGAGACAAGCTCTCAGAGTCGATCCCACCCACCAACAAGCTCAACAGAATCTCCGCTTTGTAGAAATCCAGAACAACGCTCTCGTACCTGAATATAAACCCTGGCAGTTCTACCTCCTCCACTTCCACCCTCACACCTATAAGGTCATATTCTACAGCTCACTCTGGATCATCGCCATAATCATCCTAGTAATCATCGCTCGTAGGCCAAATGGCGTCACCCTCACCACCTTGATCATCTTCTTAGTCATCTCCCCTACCCTCGCCACTCTAGCCAAAGTAGCTACCCACTATTACCCAGACGATCACCACTTTGCCCCCACCGACCAACAAGCCGTTTTGTTAGTCAATACCAAGCTCTACCAAGAAGCGCACCGCCAAGCAGAGCACACAAGTATACCGGCAGCATCGCTCATCAAGATTAACGCCGCCCGCGGGCCTTGGACCAACATCTCCACCGCCAATGATTCAATCGGCTGGGTGGAAACAACAAAAATCAGTGCCATTTTCCCAAATCA
>CALBVY010000012.1 GCA_937969495.1 uncultured Verrucomicrobiales bacterium
AAGATCTCGAAATCCTTCAACCCAGTGAATGGCGCGAAGGACTCAACGAAATCACCCTCTATTTAGAAGGTTTGCTCAACGAGTGCCGCCACTAGTGTAGCTACTTACCCCCTTCTTAATCGGTCATTTTTGAACTTCATCGTTTGAGGGCGGATCTGGCCTTGAAAATTTGGAAATTTTTTAGTTCTATTCTGCTGCGTTTATGCGTCGCTTATTTGCAAAACCTCTTTAGCCGTCAAGGTTCCAACGAACGGGCGCTTTGCTATGGTGAAATATGCAGGCTAACATTCGCCAGATTAATTTACGCCCGAGCCTATAAAGCTCATTCCCTCTACTCATGCTAGACCTTAACTCCATTCAGAATACGCTCTACGCCCTCTTCGATGATCGGCAAGACTATTGGCAATGGACAGCTATTCTACTCTGTATAGCGGGAGCTATTGCGGCATCCCTCTTACTGAGCCAGACTCTCTTTGCCAAAGGCTCAGTATGTAATAAGTTTCTCACCCGCTTTTTTGATCCCGGGAAAAAAATCAACGCAATCTCTGCGATCGCGTGCTTTTTCTTATGGGTCACTTGGTCAGCAAGAAATAACTGGTCGGCTAATCTTGTCAGCAGCGGTAATGAGGCTCTGCCAAGTAATTACATTTACACATCAGCGCTACTCGTCACCGCGTTTGTCATCTATCAGATTGCTACAGCCCTCTCTAAGGGACGATCTGCTCCAAGGTTCTTAGGTGGCGGTATGCTCTTTATCTTTGCACTCCACCTATTTGGTTGGCTGGAACCACTGAGTGCGGCACTACGGAATATCCGCCTGCCTTTGGGGAGTATTGAAATCAACCTATGGGCGATTATGTCCGCTATTGGCGCCATGTTTTTGCTGCTTTGGCTAGTAGGGCTCTCAACACGCTTCATTGATGCAGTGGTCAAACCTCGCAGTGACATCCCTCCATCCATCAAGGTGCTGATTGGTAAGGCTACCAGAATCATCCTCTATTTCGGTGCCATTGCCTGGGCATTAAAAATAGGCGGCGTACCACTGGGTGGGCTCGCGGTGTTCTCTGGTGCCCTAGGTCTAGGTTTGGGATTTGGCCTCCAGAAAGTCATCTCTAACTTAGTGTCCGGAGTCATCATACTACTGGATAAATCTATCAAACCTGGAGACGTCATTGAGATCGATGGCACCTTTGGCTGGATTAACTCCATCCGCACACGCTACATCTCAGTCATCACACGTGACCGAAAGGAAATCCTCATCCCTAATGAAGACTTTGTAACCAACAAGGTAGTGAACTGGTCTTTTACTGATAGGATTGTGCGCATCAAAGCCGATGTCGGTATCTCTTACTCCACAGATGTTCCTGAGGCTATCGAGATCTGTAAACAGGCGATCAAAGCCATCCCACGTGTTTTAAATACACCTGAGCCGAACTGCCTGCTCATGGGTTTTGGGGATTCATCCATTGATCTTCAGGTGAGATTCTGGATTGATGATGCCCCTCAGGGTGTCAGTAATATACGCTCTGATGTACTGCTAGCCGTCTGGAAAGCCTTCCAAGTCCATAACATTGAAATCCCCTTCCCTCAACGCGACCTTAACATCAAGTCCGAGACGGCCGCCACCCTCACCAACCACTAACCACCTCATCCTATTTACATGTCTTCACTTCAACTTCATCCCATCCCCGAAATCATCGCTGAAATAGCGGCGGGTAAAATGGTCATCGTCACGGATGATCCAAGCCGAGAAAATGAAGCCGACCTCGTCGCCGCGGCATCCATGGTCACTCCTGAAATGATCGCCTTTATGGCCAACCATGGTCGAGGTCTGATCTGTGCACCTATCTCCGCAGCACGCGCCAGTGAACTCGATCTACCACCCATGGCACCGCGGAATACAGAATCTCAGAAAACAGCATTTACGGTATCGATTGATGCAGCCAAGGGTATTACCACAGGAATCTCTGCAGCCGATCGTGCGCTTGCCATTCGACTGCTAGCAGATTCCAGCGCTGGAGCTGATGCCTTTGTTCAACCTGGACATATCTTCCCCCTACAAGGAGTCGCTGGAGGAGTACTGCGCCGTGCTGGACATACGGAAGCCGCCATTGATCTTGCTCGGCTTGCTGATCTTCCTGAAACAGGTGTTATTTGTGAAATCATGAATGATGATGGCACAATGGCGCGCGCAGGTGACCTTGGAGACTACCAGCAACAACATGGCTTAAAAGCATGCACCATTGCTGACCTTATTGAGTATCGCCGACGTTCTGAAAAACTCGTGAGACAAGGTGAAACCATTGCCATGCCCACCGATTACGGTGAGTTTAATTGCCACCTCTATTACGTAGAAAATGCTGATGATAATTCCGCCACCAGTAGCCACCACCTTGCATTTACACGCGGGGATATTTCTCCTAATGAAGCTACCCTTGTCCGCGTTCACTCAGAGTGCCTCACTGGCGACGTATTTCACTCTCAACGCTGTGATTGTGGCGGCCAGTTAGATACCGCTATGCGCAAAATAGCAGACGAAGGAGGTGTGCTCCTCTACCTTCGTCAAGAAGGCCGAGGCATTGGCCTACCAGCAAAAATCCATGCTTACAAGCTACAGGAACAAGGTTTAGACACCATTGAGGCAAACGAAAAGTTAGGCTACAAATCTGATTTACGTGATTATGGCATGGGCGCGCAAATCCTCTACGATCTCGGTGTGCGAAAGATGAAGTTACTCACCAACAACCCTAAAAAAGTAGTTGGCCTCGAAGGATACAACTTGGAAATCACCGAGCAAATCCCCCTGAGCCTACCATCAAACCCACATAATGAACAATACCTCAACACCAAGAAAAACCGCATGGGTCACACCCTTTAACCCAACTACACGGAGAGTTTAGATTAGCTTCTCCACTCTTTTAGTTCTTTGCTGCATACCGAGAAATCATCAAAATTCCCCTTGCAAATCTACAAATCTGCCACACCTTTCTCATATCTCCTCGTGAGTTATACTCTAAAGGGGGCGTCATGGTTTCGACTGGATGTTGGAAACATGGGTCGCATGTAGAGGTTGATCGGTTGGCCTCTTAAAAAAGCCGTTCAAACAAACTAATTGCAGACTCTAACGAGCTCGCACTTGCTGCTTAATTGTTCAGCAACGTCTATTCTCCTGACGTCCACTAGGGAGAAAGGCGCCAAAACAGTGGACTGGCCAGAGATCGGGTGACCGGGTCAATGGTAAGATTAAACAGGACAATCGGAAAGTGTTAGCCGCTGGTGAGCAACCACTCTCTTAAAACCCTATCATCCAGCTAAACATGTAGAAGCTCAAGTAGAAGACATCTAGGACACGGGTTCAACTCCCGTCGCCTCCACCATTTCCATTAAAACGCTCTGGCCTTCAAAAGCTGGAGCGTTTTTTGGTTTCCACGCTACAAGATTAATTTCTACTACTTAAGAGTTTTAATATAAGCGAGAAGATCTGCCATCAACTGATCAGGAAGCTCGCTAAAGCTAGTTGGCATAAAAGATCTACCCTTCACGCTGCCGTGTTGCAACAAAGCAGATGCCGCAATAAACGTCTTCTGCCCTCCCATAGTGGCGATCACAATGCCATGATCATCATTTTTGACCAAATAACCCTCTTTTACCAAACCATCTTTTCTCACTGCGTAGTAGAGACCATATGCAGACTCCATGGCCTCATCAGGATTAACGATAGCCGTCAGCAAATGTGCGGTGTCTCGTGCTGCTGAACCATCAAGAGGCGGCGCAATGTTATAACCTGAATCACCAACAGCGTGACACGCTAAGCAAGTATGGAAAAACCCTTGCCCCACCATCGGATTACCTTTGAGAGTAGGAATAACTTCCGCGTAATACGCAGCCTTCTTTTCGAGTTTCTTTTTATCGACTTCTTGCTGTTTCTTCAACTGGTTGTAAATTTCCTTCGCTACTTTGTTTCTTTTATTAAATTGGACAGCTCTGAAGGCAGAAGAATAATCCCAATGACTTTTATTGATTTTCTTTGTATTCCAAAGCTCAAGAAGCCTCTTATTACCCTGCTTGGTGAAGCTTAGTCTTTTTACCAATTGAGCCTTCTCAGGATTAGTTAGATTCGTTGCTATCTTCGTCACTAGATCCATTGATTTCTTTGCATCTTTAATACTAAGTGCCGCAAGGGCATGCAATCTGACCTCAAAGCTATATCCAGCATCATTCGCTATCGAATCATACAACTCTAAGTGGCGACCAGGTGTATGTGCCAGGCATTCAATAGCCTGTTTGTGTAAACTCGTTTTAGTTTTTGAACGCAGAATCTCAGTCAGAGCACCTAAGTGCTGAGGTGCTCGTAAATCATCTACTAGACGCAGTGCCTGCTCCTGCTTCTTACCGTCATTTGAATAAAACAAAGAGGTTATATATTCCTGATAGAAAACTGAGACAGCAGGCCCGTCAATAAGTGATCGGCTAGCAATGACTTTAGGAAGGAGTTCCTGAGATCTTTTTTTGAAGGTCTTTTTAACTACCGCTAGCACTCGCTTGTCATTGAGCATTCTAGTGACTGTAATGACGGTATCCTTATCAATTTCACCCTTACTAGATTCCTCCCAAACCTTGACGAACTCATTGACTTTTTGGTCCAGAGGCAACGCCTGCAGTGCCCATAAAAGATGGCTTGGAGGTTGTTTTTTAGCAGCTGGAGATGCAAAATACTCAATGAGTTTTTGAGGGTAGGTTTCAAGTGCTTTACGCGCAAGAAAGCGCTCAAAATTGCGTTCATAGTCCCCTCCAAAACTTAGCCCAGACACAGCAGGCTTACACGCCCTAACAATAAGATCGATCGTATGAAGATCTGCTTTAGCGATCTCTTCTAACGTCCTGATACTCTGAGAGCGCACCATCGCATTCTTGGATTCTATATGATCACCAATAAACTCAGCTACTTTCGCTGGGGTAAAGCTGGAATTGGAGAGTGTGCGGATAGCCTCTCTTGTGATATCTCCATCTTCATCTGCGATGAGCTGTTTTAAAATAGATTCATCATACTGGTTTAACCCCTCGAGTGACCAGATAGCGAGGATTCTTACGCTTTTATCAATAGCGGTATCAAGTGCCAGCTTCTTCAAATCTGGAGTTAGCTCCACGACCTGACGGTCAACAATTTGCTGCCAAGCTGCCCGTTTTTCCCACAGTGTTCTGCCGTTAAGGTGCTTAAGAAGATCCTTGTCCGTGGCTTTAGCTATATTAGGAATATCAAAGGCCTTCTGATCCTTATGACGAATTCTCCAAATACGACCATGTTTCCGGTCTCTATCTGGGCTGTCCGTGCTGATCTCGTTATGCGCTATCACTTTGTTATACCAATCTGCCATGTAGAGGCATCCATCAGGGCCGAATTCAAGATTTACAGGCCTGCACCAATCATCTTCAGATTTTAAAAATTCAGGTAAAAGGGATGCCTTGATCTCACCCGATGGGAGACGCTCAATTCTCACACAGCTAATGGAATTCTTAATTGGATTGGCTAGAAAGGCGACGTTTGTCCATTCACTGGGAAAGCCATATTCACCATCTTCAGAAAATGCTAACCCTGAAATCCCTGTTCCTCCCACACGAAATTTGTGAACTTTCTCAAGTAGCGGCTGGTAATCACGCAGTGGCTCTCCACCAATCCCCTTGATGCCAGTCTGCTCTTCAGTGGGTAATACTGAAAGCCCATTATCGTTTGCCGATGTCGAGTACCATTGCCCATTTGAACGGATTTGATATCCCCATACGTTATCTCTGGCTTTTCCAATAATTTCGAGTTTAGTGCCGTCAATTCTAGCACGAAGGTTTTTTGCATAAGTCACTTTGAGTTCTTGCCCTGTTTTGACAACCTTTACGTTACCTGAGTTCAATGCACCCTGGGTAAAATACAACCATCCTCCAGGCCCCCTAACAATCGAGTGAACCATGGTGTGAGTGTCGAAAAAACCAAAACCCGTCATCAGAGTCTCCACCTTATCTTGTTTCCCATCCTTATCCGTATCGTCTAAGAAGAGAAATTCTGATCCGTGCGCTACAAAACATCCATTTTTGTAGGGGTAAATACTCTGAGGAATAGCAAGTCCCTCAGCCCATACCTTGAGAGCTCCTTCACTGCGTTTCGTTGGTTGATCAATGATTAGAATCTTGTCCTGACCACGCTTTTCCAATTTATAGAGCTGCTGGATCTCACCCACTCTTGGGTATTTTTTATCCAAATCCGGATCTTGCATCATCCGGTATGCCTGATGGTATCTAATGTCAGTGACGGGATCTAGAGGATACATCTGCGCCGTCTGCGTCCACAATCGTCCAGCATCATCAAAGGTAAGATCGATGGGGTTGATGAGTCCATTTTCTTCAGAGGCGACGAGCTCAATAATAAACCCTTCTGGTAGTTTGAATTTTTTCAGTTGTTCCTCAGCACTTATTGCACCTTTACGCTTAGAGTGAGTCTTATCATTTCCCTGTGCCCATAGACTCATCATAACAATCAGAGCCAATGTCGTTATGTTAAATTTATTATGCATTCAGCTGGAACTGTTGTCGGAGTAACTGATACGGAACAAGCAAAAGAATGTTTCAATCACTTTGTTCTTACAAATGGTGGCAATGAACACCCAATGGCATCAGCCGTAGCTCGGAGCAGCTCAGCCTCACGGCTCTCGATGACGCCATCATGCATCACAGCTCTTCCCAGCATATGGAGCAGCTGCTTTTTCACCAATGGCGTAGACATATTAAACTTCTCTAGTGCAAGTTCCACATTCTTAAGACCACACTCAGATGGAGGTAGCATGCTCATTGTGCTACCAGAGTCTTGTAATGCCCCCTGGTAGGCGCTCACCATCTGGTCTTCACCACCTAGTGCTGCCACGGTAGTAAGTAGGACATTCGACTCCATTTCCAGATCAGTCAGACGGCGATAACGGATCTTTTGATGCCCTGAGCTATGGAAGTGTGTGTCTAAATGCCGTTGCACAATATGCTGAAGCATAAATTCAAAAAGATCCACCTGCCCATCACTGGCAATGAGCCACTGCGTGATTTCTACAAAGCGCTCATACTCCGGCATACTCAAGCGGCGTAAGGTAGGGATACATAAATCAACGATGGCGATCTTTACCGAGGAATGTAAACCAAACAGCTCATGGTTCCACTTTACTGCCAACTTCCCTGCATCCACACCCGCTCCCTTTTTGACAAAAAGAACCTCTTCATCTCGTAATTGATTATCCTCCGCAAGTAATAGACCAAAGACCAGCGCCTGAGCCTCCTCTCGATCATGACAAGCATCTAACCAACGCTTTTCCAAACCAGCATGGAGATGTCTGCCCACATCAGCATTCACTTGAGATGCCTCTCCTAGATGATTCATCTCCGCGCGAACAAGACGCCCATGCCTCGGAAGCGGCGGCGGCGTAGAATCCCCACCTGAGAAACCACTCATTCTCGCATCATGATGCCCCGCCCTGCCCTTAGCAACATCGGGTAACTGAGTAGCTACAAACTCCCCATCCCAGCTTCCTTGTAAGGTTTTAATTCTGCGTTCTAAAGGAGGGTGAGTAGCAAGTCCGTAACTAAACATCCCACCATCAGCAAAGAATATATGACTAGCCTCAGATGCCTTGGGTGCCGTCATTTGCGAACCATATTGCTGACCGCCAATTTTCATCAATGCACCAGCAATACCATCGGTATTTCTCGTAAACTGCACTGCTGAGGCATCCGCTAAATACTCACGCTGTCTGGAGATCGCCGCTTGAATAAGCCTACCAAAAAAGACCCCAATACTTCCCACGATAATCAATCCTATCCCCGCAAGGAGAATAGCGATAACCATACCTCCTCCCCCTTTGTTATCACGCGAGGAACTACGGACATTCATGAAACGTAGCGAGTGAAACAGTGTGCGTCCGATTAATGAAATCATCAAAATACCAAATAGCAGCCCCATGAGCCGCATATTTAATCGCATATCCCCATTGAGAATATGGCTGAACTCATGTGCCACTACGCCCTGAAGCTCTGCACGTGTCAGACGCTGTAAGCAGCCTCTTGTAACCGCCACCACAGCATTACCAGGCTCAGTACCTGCCGCAAAAGCATTAATCCCAAGCTCCTCATCCATGATCCATATTTCCGGCACCGGTAAGCCTGATGCAATGGCCATTTCCTCCACCACATTGACCAGCCTACGCTCGTCCGTATCCGTTGTGTTGGGATCTACTTGTCTAGCACCCATATCACGCGCGACTACAGAGCCTCCACCACTGAGCTGCATGGATTTAAAAAGACTCCCCGTCCCCATGACTCCACCTGTAATGAGAGCAGTCATGATTAATACACCCGGCATCAATGGACTCCCAGCCCCTGTATATATCATGACTATCGCCACAATACCATAGACAGAGGCAATTACGCCTAGAATGGCTAGAATGAAATAGAGCACCAGCCACTTCGTCCTGCGGCGGGCATCATCCTGTGCTTCGAAAAAGTTCATGCTCAGGCTATTTTTGAAAGAAGCTTAAAAATCCACTTTAACAGGCGCTGTCTCACTTTCATCAGCCACTTCGAAGAGGGTGGCTTGACCAAACTTAAACATACCAGCTATGACACTGGCAGGAAACACCTCAGTTTTGGTATTGTACTCTGTGACAGAGTCATTGTATGACTGCCTAGAAAAAGCCACCTTATTCTCTGTTGATGTTAGCTCCTCACTGAGCTGCATCATATTGGTATTACTCTTAAGATCAGGGTAGGACTCAGAGAGAGCAAAGAGTTTCCCAAGAGCACTTCCCAGCCCTCCTTCCGCGGCCATGAGAGCACCCATGGACTCGGCATCTTCTGTACTTGCATCCTGACATGCAGAACTTGCCATATTCCGCGCTTGAATCACAGCCTCAAGAGTCTCCCGCTCATGTTTCATAAAGCTCTTGGCTGTTTCCACAAGATTTGGAATAAGATCATAGCGGCGTTTTAGCTGCACGTCTATCTGGGCAAATGCATTTCGGTAACGGTTCCTGAGCTTAACAAGACCGTTATAAGTTCCCATAGCCCA
>CALBVY010000013.1 GCA_937969495.1 uncultured Verrucomicrobiales bacterium
TGTCTCGCTTTGGTAATCCAGAAGAGCTCATTGGCACGGTGCTTTTACTTGCGTCCAATAAAGCCGGTGGATTTATCACTGGCACGGAAATGATCGTCGACGGCGGCTTTGATGCCATGAGCATCTAACTTCACTCAAAAAGATTATGTCTGATCAACTTACACGCGCACAAAACGGCTCCTTCCTAACCAAACTCGGCATTTATGGCAAACTCAGTGGCCCTGGATGGATCCAGGCTGCGGTAACTCTGGGTGGAGGCTCACTCGTTGGCGCTCTCTACTTAGGGGTCATAGGTGGTTATGAATTTATGTGGCTACAGCCTCTGGCGATGCTCTGCGGCATCATCATGCTCTCTGCCATTTCGCACATCACACTTTCATCAAAAGAAAGGCCTTTTGTAGCGGCCAAAAAGCACATCTCACCAGTGCTTGCTTGGGGGTGGCTTATTGCCACCATCATTGCAGATGTCGTCTACTGCTCTGCTCAGTATGGACTGGGGACTGATGCTGTTCAGAACAACCTCGGCATTTTAAATGGCGGCTCAGCTCAGACTTATACAGTCACTGGTCTCTTCACTATTTTTAGTCTTAGTCTCTTGTGGCTATCGCTCTCTGGAGGCAAGGCATCCAAAACCATTGAGCATGTTCTCAAAGGGCTAGTCGCCATCGTGGTCATCGCCTTCATGGCGGTTGTCATCGTTCTAGCAAGTCGCGGCGAAGTAGCTTGGGGATCGTTCTTTGGCGGTCTAATACCTGATTTCTCAGCATTATTTAAACCCACCGCCAGCTACAGCGACGCCATTGCTGCAACGGGTGAAAATGCTTCTTTCTGGACGAAATACATCTCAGACAGCCAACGAAATATCATCATCGGCGCATTTGGATCAGCAGTGGGCATTAACATGACTTTCCTGATGCCTTACACGTTGATGAAGCGCGGATGGACTAAAAAGCACCGTGAGCTTTCACGTTTTGACTTAGCACTCGGCCTATTTGCTCCTTTCATACTGGCTACCTCCTTCCTCGTGATTGCCACCTCGGCTCAATTTCACGCTAAAAAAGACGGTATTGTTAGCACTGGAAACTATAATGCCGTCTTGGACTCCTACCTCAAATCCAAGGATTCCAATTATGATAAAAAATCAGAAAACGCTCAGGCTCTGAGAGACTCACTACCTGATGCTGATAAGGAACTCGCCACCATGGTCGCTAAGCGAACCGCAAAGGATCTCGCCACATCTCTGGAACCAGCTCTTGGAAAAAATGCACAGCTCATCTTTGGTATTGGCATTCTAGCCATGGCGATATCCACCATGATTGTCCACATGATGATGAACGGCTACGCCATTTCTGAAGCCTTTGGTAAACCAGGTCAAAAAGCACTCTTTATGATCGGTGCCGCCATGCCTGCTATGGCAGGGTTTTTCTCCCCCATTCTCTGGACAGGAAACCCAGACGTCAAAACAGCGCTCAATATCCCTGCAGGAACGATTGCCACCACCCTACTACCCATCGCTTACTTAATTTTCATCCTCTTGATGAACTCTAAGAAAACACTCGGTAGTGAAATGCCACGCAATCGCGTCCTTGTGAATATCCTCATGCTCGTCGCAGGAGGCGCTGCTAGTTTTGCTGCTATCTGGAACCTCATTGGCCGTTACAATAGCAAAGATGCATTCATGCACACCTTTGGTTTAGTGGGGCTTATTGCCTTACCTCTCCTCCTTGTTATTGGAATCATCGGGTTTATCAAAAACAACAAAAACACTTAATTACCATATTATCTAACACTATGAAATTTGGAATCATCGGCGCCGGCATGATCGGGCGCTTCCACGCTCAGGCCATCACTGACATGAAGGGCGGTAGTTTACACTCTGTCTTCGACCTCAATCAAGAACGTGCCGAGGCCCTTGCCAGCGATTTTGGTGCCAAGGCGTATTCAGACATGGCTGAATTCCTCGGCGATAATGAGCTAGAGATCGTCACGGTAGGCACACCTAGTGGCGCTCACCTAGACCCTACTCTGGCTGCACTCAATGCTGGCAAACACGCAATTGTAGAAAAACCCCTCGAAGTCACCACCGAGCGCATCGATCAGCTAATGGAGGCAGCAGCACAAAGTGGTAAAACACTAGCCGCTGTATTAAATAGACGCTTCCACCCTGGTATGGATGCATTTAAGAAAGCTTCCACAGAAGGACGTTTCGGCACCCTTGCCTCCGCCTCCGCCTACATCAAGTGGTATCGCGATCAAGCATACTATGATTCCGCTGGCTGGCGCGGCACCTGGGCACTCGATGGCGGTGGAGCACTCATGAACCAGTCGATCCACACCGTGGATGCCCTCCTCTATCTTGCTGGCCCAGTCAAACGCGTCACCGCTAACACTGCCCTCCTAGCTCACGAGCGCATCGAGGTGGAGGACCACTGCGTAGCACTCCTTGAGTTTGAAAATGGAGCACGTGGGGTCATCGAAGCCTCCACCTGCACATGGTCCAAGGATGGCCACCCTGCACGCGTTCAACTCTCCGGCACTGAAGGCTCCGTCTTCCTCGCTGACGAGGCATTTGAAATCTGGGACTTCCAAAATGAGCAACCAGAAGATGTAGAAATCCGCTCCACCCTCATGAAAGGTCAGGAAGCTGGACTCGGGGCAAATGACCCCACCGCTATCAATACCTACCAGCATCAGCGAAACTTCGAGGAAGTCGTAAACGCCATCCAAGAAGGCCGCGAGCCCACCACCTCTGCCCATGAGTCACGTAAAGCCGTAGAGCTCATTCAAGCTATCTACCAATCCGCCAAAAATGATGGCGCGTGGGTTAACCTCTAATATCAATATGAAACTCACCGGATTTGCCGACGAGGCAGCACCAGATCTCGCCACTCAGATTAAAGCCACCCAAGAACTGGGCTGGCGCTACATTTCCGCACGTGGCATCGATGGGAAAAATATCCACGATCTCGATGACGCAGCCTTCGACACCGCCTGCGGTCAGCTCGAAGACGCTGGGATTAAAATCGCGGAGTTCGGCTCCCTCATCGGTAGTTGGTCAAAAAAAATCGACACTGATTTTTCCATCACCATGGATGAGGTCGAACGCTGCATTCCACGTATGCAAAGACTCGGCACCCAGATCGTCCGCATCATGTCCTACGCTCAAGAGCCCTGGGGTGAAGATCAGCACGAGCAAGAACGTTTTCAAAGACTCCGCGCCATTACCTCACGCTTCAGTGAAGCTGGCATCACCGTAGCACACGAGAACTGCATGAACTACGGCGGCTTTTCCAGTGGGCACACACTCAAACTCATCGAGGAAGTTCCAGGGCTCAAATTAATCTTTGATACCGGAAACCCCGTCTTCCAGCGCGATCGCTCACAAGAAGAGCCACAGCCATGGCAAGATGCCTGGCAGTTCTACCAAGATATACGTGAACACATCATTCACATCCACATCAAGGACTGTAGGAATCCCAAAACAGATGGCGTAGAGCCAGAGTATGTATTTCCCGGTGAGGGACAGGCCTACATACCCGCCATCATCAAGGATCTTAAAGCCATTGATTACGATGGCTTTATCGCCATTGAACCACACGTCGCCACCGTTTTCCATGCAAAATCTGAAGACGTAGACTGGAATCAGTGCTATCAATCATATATTGATTATGGTAAATCATTAGAAACAATCATCTCATAACCCACGTAATAAATACTATGAACATCAAGTCTCTTCTCTCCATCGCCGCTATCTCCATCGCCGCTATCTCCATCGCGCCACTTGCCCACGCTAAAGAAACTAATGTCGAGAAAACTACGGCAAAAGACTCCAAGACCATTTCCCTCTTTGATGGCAAAACTCTCAATGGCTGGAAGGTTGTAGGAGGTAGCGGAAAGTTCAAGGTCGAGGACGGCTGTATCGTTGGCTACGGCGACAAAAAAGGCATCGATGCAAATACCTTTCTACGCACAGAGAAAATCTACGGTGATTTCGAGCTCACTTATGAATTTAAATTCGATAACCGCAGAGGTAATTCCGGACTCATGTTCCGAGCTTTTCAAGCACCATCCGAAGACGGTAATGGTAAAGTCGGAGGCTACCAGTCCGAGGGCGATAACGGAAATCGTTCATGGACTGCCGGCCTCTTTGATGAAAACCGCAGGAAATGGCTTTTCCCTCACAAAAAAAATAAAACACAATGTGTGGAATTTACCGCTCAGGGGCGTAGACTCTTCAAGTGGAAAGAATGGAACACCATTGTAATTCGCTGTAAAGGTAACCATATCCAAACATGGCTTAATGGAGAAAAACGCGTAGATTTTATCGACACTCATCCTGAGCACGATACCCGTGAGGGATTTTTCGGACTCCAAGTTCACCAAGGGAAAGCCTGCAATGTCCGCTGGCGTAACCTTCAGCTTAAGGAGCTGTAATTAGCCAGCACCTCACCAATCTTATCACTTGAAAGCCATGAAAAGATTTCACGCCACTCGTATCTTACTAGCCGGATGCCTGGCATCACTCACAGTGTCTACAGCGATCGCCCAAAAAGGTGATCGTAAAGGGCAAGTCATGAATGATCCTATACCGGCTGATCAAATACCACCTTCACCCTACCTGTCTCTTGAGGAAGCAATGAAGGAATTTAAAATCGCACCTGGTTACGTCATTGAGCCTGTTGCTGCTGGCAAAGACGTCTACATGAGTCTAGCTCTGTCATTTGACGCAAATGGTCGCGCATGGTCATGTGAAATGCGCAGCTACATGCCAAACCTTGATGGTAAGGGTGAAAATACTCCCAATGGCCGGATCAGAGTGTTAGAAGATACCAATGGCGATGGTAAAGTAGACAAAACCACCACTTTCCTAGATGACCTCGTACTTCCTCGCGCCGTAGCTGTGACAAGTGATGGCTGTCTTTACACCAGCGGAACAACTCTCTATTTCATCAAGAGAAATGGCTTAAGGCCTGTAGGCAAGCCCATTGTTATCGATCCCAAATATGCCGTTGGCGGAAACCCTGAACACAAAGCTAATGGCCTACTCTATGGCCATGATAACTGGTATTACAACGCTAAAAGTTCAGCGCGCTACCGCAGAATCAATGGCAAGTGGATCAAAGAAAAAACGCAAATGCGTGGCCAATGGGGAATCACTAAAGACAACTCTGGCCACCTCTACTACAACACAAATAGCATACTCGCCATAGCAGACATCTTCCCACCAATGTTTTTGCGTGGAAACCCTGACTACCAACCTAATGTGAAGACTTCTCCCGTTGTTGGAAGTAATGAAACCAATCCAAGACACATGACTCCAGGCGTGAACCGAGCTTACGTCAAAGGCACACTCGATTCAGAGGGACGTTTAAGAAAAGCCACTTCCGCCTGCGGAATTGTCATTTATCGTGGTGATAATTTCCCAAAGGAAAAACACGGCATGGCCTTTGTCTGTGAACCAGTTGGAGACCTCATCAAAGCCGTCAAGATCTCACGCGATGAGCTGAACCATCCAAAAGGCAGTCATCCTTATGGTAAAGATGACGAATTTCTAACGAGCACAGACGAATGGTTTCTGCCATGTAATCTTTATACCGCTCCAGATGGCACACTCTGGATGGTGGACATGTACTTTGGTGTTATTCAGCACAAAGCCTATATGTCGAGCTATCTCCGCAAACAATATAAGATGCGTAATCTTGATAAGCCTGGACCACACACTGGCCGAATCTACCGTATCCGTTATCAAAAAAATAAAGTCTCCGCAGTCCCTCGTATGGAAGGCCTGCCTGCATCAGAGCTTGTTCAGTTTCTTAGCCATGCTAATGGAACCATCCGTGATATAGCACAGCGCCTGATCGTCGAATCAGGAGATACATCTGTAACTAACGCTCTCACAAGTTTAGCATCAAAGCACTCCCAGCCACTTGGTCAGATCCATGCTCTATGGACTCTTGATGGCCTAGGAAAAACAAACGTATCTGCCCTTCTTCACGGTCTTAAAAGCACCAATCATTACGTGATAAATAATACTCTTGATATCATTGCGCGTAATCGAATCAATACCCCCACGCTTCAGAAAGCAATCCTATCACTAACCAATAAACCACAAACTCTGCACGCGCGCATCAAGACCATGGCCGCCGCTGGACTTGCAGACCAAGCCCTAAAGCTCACCCTCACATCCAAGAACATACCATTCATCAATGAGGCATTCATGAGTGGCTTAGGAGCAGAAACAGTAGCTTTCCGGAAGAGGCATCCTAAAATTACCAACGCTCAACTCGATAACCTACTCACCACAGTAGCCCAAGCTATCACTAATCCTGAACTGGTAAAAGCATCTCCTGGTGCACACCTCAAGGGAGCTAAGCTAAAATCTTTCAAGCGGGGCAAAAATATCTACAACAAGGTATCATGCATGGGTTGTCACGGTAACGATGGTAAAGGCCTCGCCAATCTAGGACCACCTCTCGATCAATCTGAATGGGTGACTAAAAGCCCAGAGCGACTTGCTAAAGTTCTTCTCCATGGTCTAAAGGGTCCCATCACCGTAAACGGTGTAAAGTATAATCCAGCAATGATCATGCCTGGACTCAATAATAATAGTTCCATCTCAAATCGAGATCTAGCCGATCTCATGAACTATATTCGTAACGCCTGGAGCAATAAAGCACCAGTAACCACGGAAAAGTTCGTGAAAAAAGTACGAGCCGCGACCAAGAATCAAAAACAACCTTTCGAAGCTAAAGATTTACAATAGCCTACTATTTCATTTTCTGTTGATTCTTGTACCATCCTGCTCAACTCTAGTGATTTGGTTTATAGCTAATTGCTCTACCAAAGCTGACGCTCTTCAATGAGGATTGCATTGCATCCTAACATAAATCCTTGATTTTTAACAACTGACGCGATGCTAATTTTAATCGTATAAACACCACCTGAAATAGGAGAATCAATTTCGACAGGTATTTGAAAAACACCTAATTTCGAGAATGGCACCACCTTCACCGCTACAGAGTCATCTTGAGAATTACTAACCTCGAAGCGTATATCACAAAATTTCTGCACTATATATAAATTCACCGTAATCACTGACGCTCCTTCTTCAGGGATTTTCAACTGCACCTCATAGCCAGCACCAACCTTTGCCTTCCTGCTAGAAATAGCGGCTCTTGGAGTAAATAATTCCTCCCCCATTTTGAATTTTACTGCATTATCGTATTTACGAATTTCTGATTGCGGTGGAAATGTCGTCACATCCTGAATGTATAAACCATCCTTTTTTGATCTATTTTTTGAAGAGATAGGGACACTCGAGCCTATAAACCAATCTAGATATTTATTATCATCTAAATCAATAATCACCTCAGGATTACCCTGATCCCCATCAATGTGAGTAGTTGTGATCTCCGCAATTCTAACAGCATGCTCGTTATCGATACCCTGATTAGTTACAGCAGCTTCATCATCACCACGTAGTAATACCATGGTAGCGCCGATAATCAGCGCGAGAACTAGCCCACTGATTGCATAGATTATTTTCGCTGTTTCCTTTTTTTCGGTATCTAATGTAGCATTAGCATCTTGCGGCTGACTTCCCTCCATATTACCAGCAGCCGCTGTATTAGCAGCTGCTATATATACAGAGTCTGTTTGAGCTGCCACTACTACCTGCTGGCTGGATGTCAAAACCTCGGGTGCAGAAACGGCACTCCCACCTTGCTCAACTAACGAATGAGCCACGCCCGCTACATTGGGCTCCAGCTCATCAACGTCGATAGCATTGAGCGCCGCCATCGCTGCCCCGGAATCAGCAGGACGTTTCTCGGGATCACACTCAATAAGTGACATCACCCAAGCAGCAAAATCAGGATGAATCCCTTCAACGTATTGGCCAAGATCCGGCATACCCTCACTTTTATAAGCGTCCAAACACTCTTCACTCGACCTATCAGAAAACGGATGCCCTCCTACTAATGCCGTATAACAAAGCTGCCCAAGCATAAATAAATCAGCCTTTGCATTTGGCTCTTGATCATCCTCATGGAGCTCTGGTGCCATCAGCACAGGATCAGCTACTTTGATTTTTTCACCTTTCACCATCGACGTAAGTTGATTCAAGCCTAAATCGACTAAGAGATAGCGATGCCGTCCGGAAGCACGAGGCACACGTTTGATAGACCCTGTATGAAGGGCTCCATGATAAATTCCAGATTCATGCACTGCATGTAGAGCATCTAACATATCAACTGCCATATTATAGACTCCCATTTGTACCAATGGCCCTTCCTCTAATCGATCCGCTAGAGACTGACCTTCAACAAACTGACTAACTACACATGCTCCACTATCTTCGATGGATACATCGTAAATAGCCACCATATTCGGGTGCTGTATAGCACCTAATCTACCAGCATACTCACCAAACTTTTTTTTCCATAAATCGTCACGTTTTTGTGCATCCTGATTATCACCGTATTCGATATGTCTATACATTACACGACGATTAAGCATGGTATCATCGGCTAAGTAAACGGCTCCAAGAATGCCTTCCCCTAACTGGCTGGCTATTTGATATCGGTCTGTCATGTTATATTGTTAGAATAAAAATATTTCGCCAGCAAAGAACTCTTCACCAGCATTTTAAGTACTCTCACTCTGACATTAAGATATTCTTGGGTAAAGATTAATAATGACAGAAATCAGCCACCTACTCCGTGATAGAAATAGAAAAATCGAGAATGTAAACTGGCACTCAGTAATCTAATCCTGCGGCTTTGCCTGCAGATCAAATTTCCTGTCTCCCACTCGTTCAATTTCTACAAAAAATGCACCCAGCTCTCTCGTTAAAGCAAGCTGACCTGTAAACCAGCACTCAAGATCTGTGATTCCAGCACCCGCATCTGTTTGGAGTGTAATCGCTGTAGCTCCTTTTGTAACGCGCAACGTCGCGACATTGTCTCCTAGGCGAATATACGCATTACCTCCCTCTAATTTCATCAGGTTTCTATGGGAGGCGTTCTTTGTATCTCTTGGCAAAAGGCTCGCCGTGATCTTGTAACGACCAGGACGCTTCATATGAACCGCCCAGCTACCTGAGTATGCGGGAAATTTATTTTTATACTCTAAATCGTTTTTTAAACCCGCCAGGATATCAACAAGATACTTCTGATAAACCATGGCAGAAGTAGTAGGGCGACCATTTTCAGAATCTCTTATTTTAGACATCTGCCAATCCAAAGCAGTGAGCCGCACCACTTGATGATCTTTACTGCCAATATCAAAGGCACGAGGGTTATACAAATTTTCACCCGTCATTCGCCACCATTTACCATGAGCAGCAAGGAGGGCTTGATGATCCTGCTGATACTTAGCAGTATCTAACGATTCATTAAAATTAAGTATGGAATCTTTTACCCGATACATATGGAGGCCGTCAATCAATGCTAGATCCTGCCCCAAGACTAATGAACCTCGGTGACGATTTTTCTCTATAGACTCGTGGACAGGCCAATTGGCACGATGAAAAAATGCCAAGTCTAACTTTGGCTCCACATCTAAAGCTGCGAGACGGCGGACAACGCGATACAGATCCCAGTCAGCATTGACATCTAACTGATCGCTAAGATTTTGATTACTAAGGCAAACCCATTTTGCTGGGTAATAGAATTTCTTTTTAGACCCAACACCTGCTTCTAGAATAACCACTACGGTTGGTTGTTGATTATCCTTCACCCAGCCAGCAAGTGTCTGAAAGATCATCTCGCGACTCAAATGCCTACCCTCAGCCATGTGGATAAAGATCGGTTTCTTGGTATTTTTAATGAGCACAGGCTGAGCAACACGTGTCCCCCATGCATCCGTTAAAGTATCCTCTTCTCCAGCCTCAAAATAATGCGCCTGATGAAAACCCCTACTCTCTGGGTCATAAGGTGCAGCTGCTCCCAACGCCCATGCTCCGTAAAAGTAGGTTTGATAGCCTACTCCACTCAGGCTATCAGCCAGAGTTTCACCATCAACCGGCTTCCTGCGCCAATCTAAATCATGCACCACTCCCTGCTGCAGCGGAGATGTCCCAAAAAGCAAGGCTGTCTGAATGGCCGAGCGCCCAGGGTTAACGCGACATTCTCCACGTTGGCTCAACCAAGCATCTGAAGCAAAAACCCCCACTTTAGTGAGGGGCTCCACCTTATCTCCAACAGCTGGTTCATTAAGCTGAATGAGAACAACATGAGGCCGTAATGATTCTGCCCGCGCAAAGGAACACACACACATAAAAAACAGAACCCTTGTCAACATGGGGTTCAATCTACAACATTCCAACATCATGCCAAGAACACCTTTTCATATCCTTTTTGTATGTATGGGAAATATCTGCAGATCCCCTGCTGGTGAAAATATTCTGCGCCACCAAGTAGCCGCGAACAATTTACAAAAGGAGATCTTTATCGATTCAGCAGGCACACATAATTACCACATAGGCAAGGCGCCAGATAGACGCATGTGTGCCACACTCAAAAAGCGAGATATGCGGTGCGATGGTAAAGCGCGGCAATTTAGCACACAAGATTTCCACCGCTTCGATCTCATCCTCACCATGGATGCAGAAAACTATCAGCGTATCATGGCATTAGAACCAAATGGCACTTATCGCTCTAAGGTCAAAAAGTTCACCAGCTTCTGCACGCAAACCAAAAACAAGATTCCTGATGTGCCAGATCCCTACTACGGAGGAGAGGATGGATTTGAACAAGTCGCTGACATGCTAGAAGACGGCTGTGCTGCTATTATCCAGCTGCACCATGACGGATTACTTTAGATTTCAATAATTACGCGAATACCTTCTTCTACTCGGTTATAAAGATCGATCACATCGACATTACGCATCCGGATACATCCACAGCTCGCTGGAGATCCTAACATATCTTCATGATTTGTGCCGTGAATATAAATATACCTATCCATGCTATTTGCATTCTCTGCATCTATTCCGTCCAGACGCAAAATCCGTGTAAGCACTAAATCCCCTTCGTCTCCCTCACCTTTCCAGAGACCATCAGGCTCTCGAGAGCGAAAGATCGTGCCAAGCTGCTCACCCTCGCCAATTTTCTCACGAATCTCAAATCGCCCCGTAGGTGTGCAGTAGCTCCCCTCTTCAAAGCCCACACCATTGGCAGAGCTTGAAATCACATACCTCGCCACAACATCGCCTGCATGCACGAGTGAGAGAGACTGATCTTCGATAGAAATAGAAATATGCATTAGGAAATAATAGGGGAACGTAATGCAACGATGGAATTATGTCCACCCATCCCCACCGCTATCTTAAGCACCGTAGCACCACCAGGCTCCAATGCCGAGGCATCCAATGGGAAACGACCTCCTTCTGGTGGGGTAAGATGAGGAAGATTGTTGGGTAACTTTCCCTGCCTCATAAAATGCGTAAGTATCGCACAGTCTAACACTCCACTGGCTCCTACAGTATGTCCAGTAAACGGCTTTAGAGGATGAAGTGAGATGGGCCACCCTGAAGGGAGCGCACTACTTAAAGCGGATAGCTCTGCCTTTGCATGAAGTACGGTGCCACTTGCATGAGGACACACCGCCGCGATCGGGGGTTCCTCTTCTAGATCGGCGACAGAGCGCTGTAGACAATCACGTAGACCCAACCCATTTTCCGGCATACCTATCGGTGAGTCCGTGTCTGAATTACACCAATATCCTGTCAGCTGCACGGCCGCACGTGCCTTTTCACTGCCGTCAGGGAAGGACTCCAGAACAACTGCCGCACCAGCCTCACCGGGTAAAAATCCTGAAGTATGAGGTGAATAGGGATCGTTTACCGCTGTTTTAGACAAAACTCCTGTCTTTGCATAGCTCCCTAACACATCAGGTAACAACGGGAGCTCTACACCAATAACAATAGCACGTTTTACCATCCCCTGAAGCAGCATCATCCTCGCCATACCCAGAGCATCGAGACTAGCAGCGCAAGCACTTGCCAGCACCTGCCATGGCCCACGAATACCCAGTTCGATGCTCACTATAGATGCTAGCTCACCATGCATGGAATTACTCGCTGCCATCAGGCCTACAGGGCGCCGGTCAGGCCATGGAGATATCCACCCCGCCAGATTACCACGGCTGCTACCCACAATAACAGCTGCATCACGAAGCTCATTATTTGTTAATCCTGAATCTTGAATTGCCTGCTTAGCAACATGGAGTGACAAGACAGAAGCAGGTGCCCATTTTCTGGAAATTAGGAGCTCTCTTGGACGAATCCATGATGCATGAAGATGCCCAAATTCAGAACCATCAGCGAACAGTTCAGAAAGTGGCGCAAAGTTCGTCCTCCCAGCTACTATCTCTGAAGCATGAGCCTGTGCCCCATCACCCAGACCACTCGTCAGGCCGATACCGGTGATAGCAATCTGCATAAAGCGGGAAATTTAACCACAACAGGACGAAGAGGCCTCACAGGGAGCGGGAGAAAGTGGGCGTTCTGCATCTTTACTCGGAGACTCCATAGAAGGGTTAGGGGCTTGAGCGGCAAGGTTGAGTTTTTCAATTAGCTCAAGATCTTTTTTAATTGCCGGGTTCTCCGCGGTAAGCAGCTTATCACCGTAAAAAATCGAGTTTGCTCCAGCGAAGAAACACATCGCTTGCCCTTCCTCTGACATCTGCGTACGGCCTGCGGAGAGCCTTACTTTTGCATTAGGACATGCGATCCGTGCGACAGCAATCATCCTAACAACGTCAAAGATGTCCACAGGATCAGAGTCACCAAGGGGTGTTCCCGGCATCGGCATCAAGGAGTTAATCGGCACGCTCTCTGGTTGTGGGTTAAATTCAGAAATCGTTTCAATCATTTTCAACCGATCATCCACCGTCTCACCAAGACCAAGGATACCACCACAGCAGATACTCATACCTGCATTCTGTGCGTGTCGAATGGTATTTAACCGATCGTCATAGGTATGTGTCGTTACAATGTTAGGGTAATGTTCACGTGAAGTATCCACGTTGTGATTATACGCCGTTACCCCCGCATCCTTGAGCTCTACAGCCTCATCAGCACCTAGCTCACCAAGAGTCACACAGACCTCCATACCAAGCTCAGAAACAGATTCGATAATTTCTTTCACCTGCTCAAACCGCTTCGTTCCAGCACGGACACCTTTCCATGCAGCCCCCATACAGAATCGGGTGGAGCCACTGGCATGTGCGGCACGAGCGCGCTCCATCACAGCATCCTTCTCCATCAGACGCTCAATTTCCAAACCTGTGCTATGACGTGCAGACTGAGAACAGTATGAGCAGTCCTCGGAGCAGCCACCTGTTTTGATCGAGAGTAGGGTGCAAAGCTGAATTTCGTTCTCAGGCCAGTGATCCTCATGGACAGCACGAGATTTCTTTAATAGCTCAAAGAGCGGGAGGCTGTGGATGCGATGCAGTTCTTCGTATTTCATGAATTCAATGTAAAATCAGGGGATTGTTGTTCTCACCTAGCGCACCCACCGGCCTGAGACAGAGGGCATTTTCCCCTGCCCTACAGGCACATAGTTGGTCTTCCCCTTAGCTCCGATCAGTGAGTTACCCACATGCTGTTTCCAGACAGCACTCATACTCTCCCCAGTGTGACAGCCCCAGCTCTGGCAGGCTGCATTTTTGGAAAAAGCTCCACTCCTTATCTGAGACAGATCATTTTCGTGCAGCCAAGCTGTACTAGCACCAATGATATCCGCGCTGTAATCAAGCAGAAAACAATATTTGTTAGAATGGCCAAAGAAATCAAAGGTAATGATAGACCTTGATGGCTGACGGTTAATGGCATTAATCACATCTTTACCGCTGTATACCCATACGAGCGTGACCTTTCTTTTAGCTGCCAGCTCTTTAATCCAGGTGACATAAGGTTTTTTGTCTTCATAACCACGAGCGACATATCCTGGGCGATAAACCATCCAAGTAATCGCAGCATCAGAGCCATAGGCGCGGCGGATCTCCACCATCCGCAACGTGGCGCCACGTACGAAATTCGCCCACCACCGATCATGCTGATCTTTTTTGACACGTAGGTTTTCCCACTTCCTCAGAGCAGGACCACCAGTGAGTATCACATGGTTTTGAGCTGACTCAGCAATACTGGAAACACCTACCAGCCCGAGCATGAAAAGGATTAAAAAACGGACACGCATGGCGGCAATTATTCACCTTGGCACTCAGGGTGTCGAGACTGAAGTATTCAGCAATGCAGCCATCAACCTCAAATCTATTTCTTCATTGCACCTGAGCACAAATTTATCAATGCTCCCTACAGCTATGACAGAATGGTTTTACGGAAAAGATAACGCACAACACGGCCCAGTTTCTGAGCAAGATATCCACACCCTCGTGTCCTCTGGGCAGCTCGATGCCAACACTATTGTCTGGCGTGAAGGCATGACCGATTGGATTCCCATGAAAGATGTGCCAGCACTTCAGGCCATCGCTAGCTCAATATCTGGTAACTTGACTCAGACACAACCATCACCTTACGCATCCACTCCCAGCCAACCATACCCTATGGCACCCCATACGGATGGCCTCTCCATCGCAAGTCTTGTCTGTGGAATTCTAGCTGTTATGACTTGTTATTTCGGAGGATTATTCGGACTACCAGCAGTGCTTTGTGGCCATATTTCGCTTAAAAAAATAAAGACTAGCGAAACTCCCATCGGCGGCAGGGGAATGGCTATCGCCGGCTTAATCACTGGCTATATTGGTATCGCTATGACCATTGCTGCTATCGGCCTCTTTGCAATCGGTATCGCAGGAGGCCTAACCGCTGCCCCTTGACCATCGAGACTAATGTTATTACGCCGTCTTTGGCCCTTGTGTCCACCCTTGGCAGCCATTGGCTTCTCGGTGTTTTTTCTAACGCTCACACATTGGCTCAGTAGTCAGAACTCACACTGCTTGATTCATAGCTCCACAGGATGGCATTGCCCAGGCTGTGGTGGGACACGTGCGTTTCATGATGTAGCCTCAGGAAATGGCTCTGATGCTCTGAGTCATCACGCGCTACTTGTGGTAGGGATGTTCAGCTTCAGCTGCATCAGTCTCTACCTCATTATCAGGATCACTATTTTAGGCAAACAAGCACCCCAACTACCTAACATTTACACATCGTGGATTTGGTTAGGTGGCGGCATTATCATACTGTTCACCTTACTCCGCAATATTCCTGCGTGGCCATTTAGCCTATTAGCCCCCTAATTCGTCAGTTCAGCGTGAGGGCATCAGCTGCAGCACAAAGCCCTTTAGATACTCCGTCTCAGGAATCCCTGGTAAGACTGGATGATCCAGCCGCTGCCCATGGGAGGCGATCATTCGCAGAGAACGCTTAGCATCCACTGAGGCCGAGACAATGTTTTCTAAAAACAGCTCACGTGTAGCGTGATGTGAACAGCAATAGGTGGCCATAACACCATCACGATCTAACAATTTAAGACCTCGTAGATGAATCTCTTTATACCCCCGCATCGCGTTATTCAGGCTCTTTTTATTTTTGGTAAATGAAGGTGGATCTAGAATAACAAGATCATACTCATCTTCGCAGTGCTTGAGAAAATCAAAGGCATTGTGCTTCACTGCATTGATTTCTACACCATTAAGCGCAGCATTTTTAAGCGTCGCTTCAATAGCAGACTCTGAGGAATCCACCGCAGTCACACTAGCTGCACCAGCCTTAGCGCAGGCGAGAGCAAAGCCCCCTTGGTTGCAGAAACAATCCAGCACCCGCTTACCCTTCGCTAGCTTTGCCACCTCTCGGTGCGCATCTAACTGATCAAGATAAAGCCCCGTCTTCTGCCCATCTAATAAATCTATTTCAAATTTCACCCCACCCTCTACCGTAGGTGCCTCCACAATAAATGCTGCGGGCCGCTCACCATGGAGCATCAGGGTTTCTTCTTCGATTCCTTCCGCCACCAGCATCGGCGAATCATTTCTAAGCACAATGGATTCAGGCGATAATAAATCGACTAATACTTGAGCGATTAGCTCTCGGCTCAAGGACATCGCAAGCGTTAGAGTTTGTAAAACAAGGTGGTCACCGTATCTATCCACAATGACACCTGGCAAGCCATCAGACTCACTCCATACGATGCGTGCCAAGCGAGGATCGATGCCTGACCTCTCACGTAACTCAATCGCCTGCCCAATACGGCGGGTAAAAAACTCCTCGTCCAGCTTTTGTTTTCTACGTGAGATACGCCGTGCCACGATCTGTGACTCTGGGTTATAAATAGCCGTGCCTAGGGGCCGATCTCGATAATCTTTCAGTGAGATCACCTCCCCTGCTTTGGGCTCACCAAAGATCTTACGAATTTCAGATGCATACACCCAATCGTGCCCATGAAAAATACGAGCGCGAGGTTTGATAATGATTCCAGCCATGTCGGCACCTTTGAAGCATGGTTACGAAGGAAATGGGAGACAATTCGCGCCATTCTGTAGCCCGCAGGAAATTGACACCCATAGGTATTCATGGCATGATGCGCCATCCATCGATGAATGATCCACAGTCAAGCCGCGTAAAGAACTACGCCATTGCCCGCATTGATCTCCCCAGTGCTAGCACCCATGGCTGGCAGGTTAGACTACAGAGACGCGGTATTAAATATGCGAAATTCTTTGCCGATGGGAACTACGGTCACCCAGAACGCGCACTAGCCGCCGCCTGCCACTGGCGTGATGCTCTACTGGAGAAATACACCGATCACACCCGGATCTGCGAACGTTCTCCACGGAATAGCTCAGGGGTGGTGGGAGTTTCCAAGATCACCGTATCTAGTAGTAACGGCACCACATATCATTTTTGGCAAGCCACTTGGTCACCCGCCCCAGGTCAGCGGCGTTGTGTGAAATTTTCCATCAAACGCTATGGCGACCGTGAAGCTTTTCAACTCGCTGTAGAGGCGCGAACAGAGGGCGTCAGTAAATAGCCTCATTTGATAAGAGAGTCCTTTCATCTCTCATGTAACGATAATTTCTTCTCGCACTACACCGCGAATACTTCAGACTACACACCCCTATGCACAAGCTCTTTCTTCTCGATGGTATGGCACTGGTCTACCGTGCACATTTTGCGTTTATCCGTAGCCCTATCCTTACCAGCAAAGGCCTAAATACCTCAGCGGTTTACGGATTTACCAATACATTGTTAGATATTATAGAAAACCATGACGCTAGCCACATAGGCGTAGCCTTTGACACCAGAGAGCCCACGATACGCCACAAGATGTATCCCCCCTACAAGGCACAGCGTGAGGCAATGCCAGAGGAGCTTGCCACTGCCATTCCTTATGTAAAAAAGATGTGCAAAGCCTTCGGAATCCCCGTGCTAGAACTAGACGGATACGAGGCAGATGACATCATCGGCACCCTAGCACACCGTGCTGATTCAGAAGGAAATATTCATACTTTCATGGTAACTCCTGATAAAGACTTTGCCCAACTTGTAAGTGAAACAACAACCATGTGGAAACCTGGACGACAGGGCGGAGACAATGAACTCTTGGATGTGCCCGCGATTCAAAACCACTGGCAGGTAAAATCACCCAAACAAGTCATCGATATCCTCGGACTCTGGGGCGACGCCTCAGATAACATCCCTGGCGTACCTGGCATTGGTGAGAAAACCGCCAAAAAGCTGATCGCCCAGTTCGGATCTGTCGAAGAGTTATTAGCCTCCACAGATCAACTCAAAGGCAAACAAAAAGAAAACCTAGAGAACTTCGCTGATCAAGCCCGTCTCTCAAAAGAGCTCGCTACCATTATCCTCGATACCCCCATAGAAACCAGCTGGAATGATCTACAAATCAGCCCGCGGGACGATGAGGCCGTGAAATCCCTGTTCACAGAGATGGAGTTTAACTCCCTCGCCAAACGCCTCTACGGTGACACCTTTGTAGCGGGCCGTGGACATGAGCAGGATACAACCGAAGAAAATTCTACGGCTAACCTGAAAACCATCGACGATGTCGAGCATAACTACCATCTGATAGAAAATGCCAAAGACCTCCACCGCCTCATTGAAAAACTATCACTAGCGAGCCGCATTTGCTTTGATCTCGAAACTACCTCTCTAGATCCACGCACCTGCGAAATCCTCGGTATCGCATTTGCCATCCATCCACATGAGGGCTACTTCATTCACACAGGTGCTGGCAGCCCACTAAGTATCTCCATGGTACTAGAAAAACTCACCGTCATCCTAGGCTCTAAAATTGAGAAAATTGGCCACAACCTCAAGTTTGATCTCTCTGTCCTCCTCGCGCACGATTACACAGTAAGTGGCCCATTTTTTGATACCATGCTCGTGCATGCCCTCGTCTCTGCTGATCAAAGACACAACATGGACTTTGTTTCCGAGTCATTGTTAGGATACACCCCTATCAAACTCGCCGATCTACCACAAGATAGTCAAGGAGCAGAACATGACCTCTTCTCTCTTGCCGAAAAAGAGCAAAAACCTACTAAAAAAGTAAGCCGAAAAAAGGACATCAATATGACTCTCATCCCTGTAAAGGAACTTGCAGAGTATGCAGCTGAGGATGCCGATGTCACACTACAGATTTCTGAGATCCTCCGCAGTCAATTAGAACAAAATAGCCAAAACTCTGTTTATCTCGATATCGAAGCCCCCCTCTTACCTGTCCTCACAGCGATGGAAAATGAAGGAATCTCTCTGGATATTGTAGCTCTCAGCGACATCAGTGACAGCCTAACAAAACGCATTTCTAATCTCTCAGAGAGCATCACCCACTCCGCTGGTCGTGATTTTAATCTTAACTCACCCAAACAACTCGGTGAAATTCTCTTCGGTGAAATGGAGCTGGTAGAAAAGCCCAAGAAAACCAAAACTGGCCAGTTTAAAACCGATGAACAAACTCTCTCCTCATTGGCATCCAAGCACCCCATCATCGCCAATATCCTCCACTACCGTGAGGCTAGCAAACTGAAATCCACTTACGTAGATGCCCTACCTCAGCACGTTTCCAGTAAGACCGGCAGGGTACACACTCATTACCAGCAGCTGATGACATCTACTGGTAGACTCACCTCCAATGACCCCAATCTGCAAAACATCCCCGTCCGCTCAGAAGCTGGACGAGAAATCCGCAAAGCCTTTGTCCCAAGAAATAAAAATCACACCCTACTCGCTGCGGACTACTCTCAAGTAGAGCTCCGCGTCATGGCTGCGCTCTCAGGTGATGAAGCGATGATTGAGGCAATCAAGGCAGATCTAGACATCCACAGTGCCACCGCAGCACGCGTCTATGGCGTGCACATCGATGACATCACCGCAGAGATGCGGCGTAATGCAAAGATGGTCAACTTCGGTATCATCTACGGTATTTCCGCCTTTGGCCTCTCTCAGCGCTTGGACATTCCGCGTGCCGAGGCCTCTGAAATTATTGAAACCTACTTTAAACAATACCAAGGGGTTAGAAACTACATGGAGAGCACCGTAGAAACAGCCAAGGAAAAAGGCTATGTGGAAACACTCAGCGGGCGCCGCTGCTACATCCGTAACATTGACTCAAAAAATGGCACCATCCGCAGTGGCGCCGAACGCGCCGCCATTAATGCTCCCGTGCAAGGCTCAGCAGCAGATATGATTAAACTGGCAATGATTCAGGTGAAAAATCTACTTATCAAAGAGGAAACACAGACCAAAATGCTCCTACAAGTGCATGACGAGCTACTCTTTGACCTGCACTTAAGCGAACAGGAAAAATTAGTCCCGCAGATCATCACCACCATGGAAAACGCCATGCCTCTTCCCCATGGGATCACCTGTAAAGTAGAAACAGGAACAGGATCTAACTGGCTAGCAGCCCACTAACAAAAAAAGAAGCAACCCTCAAATACAGCTCCAACAAGTAACCCACACGGCTACGTAACCTCCTTACGCTGCACCTCAATATCTCCCAAGATATGATCTTGGCGAATACGGAACTGATTCATCTTCATCAACTCCAACACCGCAAGAAAAGTTACAATCAC
Organism: uncultured Verrucomicrobiales bacterium; assembly: GCA_937969495.1. GTDB lineage: Bacteria > Verrucomicrobiota > Verrucomicrobiia > Verrucomicrobiales > Akkermansiaceae > Oceaniferula. Next base: position 20,062 of record CALBVY010000013.1, read on the forward strand.
CTCACCCTTAGAAGTGGCTTGAGCAAAAAGAGACGAAAACTGAATACTCTCTCCAGGCTGTAACTCACCAAGTAGAAACTCGATCTTATCCGCCACGGTGTAACGATCATCCACGATGTCTCCCAAGTCATTGGCTTCCTCAAAGCGCTTCAAGACATTCTGAAATGCCCGGATCAGATCAAAAATATTTACATCCGGCAGTGGCTCATCAGCATCCTCTACAGGGGGTGTTGCCTTCTCCGGCATGTGAGCAAAGTAGCCTTCCTGCTCCGTCTCTTTAAGTGACAGGAATCCAGCCGCATCTTTGAATTTTTTATATTCAATGAGCTGACGAATCAACTCCCAGCGCGGATCATCCTCCTCAATATCTTCTTCCGGTGGCTGCTCAGCCTTTGGTAGCAAAGTCCGGCTCTTGATATACATCAGATTCGCCGCCATCACGATAAACTCAGAGGCTAAGTCAATATTGAGCATTTTAAACGTATCAATGTAATTAAGATACTGCTTAGTGATCCGCTCAATGGATATGCTATGAATATCCACCTCATCTTTCTTGATGAGGTAGAGTAATAAATCCAGAGGACCCTCGAAAATATCGAGCCTTACTTTGTAATCAGCAGCTTCCACGTCGGCCATATCGATAGGTGATCACCGCGCCACGTGCGAGTAAAATATCACCGCGCTATATAATACTACAGCGACTAATAATGGCCTCGATACCCCCGACGGTGATGATGAGGGCGATAATAATCACGCTTATCGTAATTACGCCGATTATTTTTCCCCGCCGAGTAAGCAATAGCCCCTACCACCACCGCAGCAGCTGTAGCGGCCACAGGATCAACACTCTGAACAGGTCGTCCGTAGGGATCATACGTCGTGGTGCAATTCGCCAATAGTAAAGAAGTCACGATAGCTGCAACGGCGAGTTGGATGGAGGAAAGTTTGTTTCTCATACCCCTTGAGACGCGGTGACCAGATCACATATTCAACCAAATTCACGATTATTTTGGAAACAGTAACCTCCACACCACCTCTTACTCAGCCAATTCTTTTTTCCTCGCACGGGTTTTAAAACTGCGTGCAAGATTATGAATAGGTAGCTCGATGTATTGATAAAACAAGATCGCTACAGCAATGGATGCAGCGGTAGCCAAAGAAACACCCAATGGCTGGTTATTAATCCATTGCCAGCGCTCTGGGAGCATTCTTAAATGGATCAACACAGCACCACCGATGGCGAGATGCAGGAGGTAAAGTGAGTAAGAGGTTACTCCTAACTTTAGTAACCATGGAGATTTTATTTGCGGACTCCAGAGGATACATACCGCAGTAAGTAATCCCACCCCAGCACTCGTGACATTTCTTGTCTCTTGATGAGAAAATGCTGCCAAAATAAGCAGTAGCCAGAACATCAGCTTCCCGATTTTTTTCTCCTTATATAGAAAAACCAAAATCCCTATGGCAAAAAATGCCGTCCATGAGAATACTGTTTCGCTGTATCCCACAAAGTAACTCGGACAAATCCACAGCAACAGTGTAACGATCCTCACCCAAGCTGACCGATACATCAGTAGCGGAAATGAAAGCACGATTAAAAAGTAATACTGCGCCTCAATTGCGAGCGTCCAAAACACTGGCAAATACCAGCTCTCCCCAACAAAATCAGCAGTTAAAGTAAAGTTCGCCAACGCCCTCGACCATGTCAGATCCGGTGAATCTCCACCATAACCCAGCAAGGAATTACCATAAATCATCAATAAAAGGTTCGTGATAGCAACAATAGCAAACACAGGATAGAGCCTAACCATTCGCCTCAGAAGAAAGTTCCCCATATCACGATATTGGAACCTGCTCCAGCTCATCGCCAGAGGAATAACAAAGCCTGAAATAACAAAAAATACCTCCACTCCATAATGGCCATATTCTAACGAGGTAGATAGAAATCCACCATCACGATAATTAAAATGAAAAAGGCACACCACCAATGCCGCCACCGCCCTGAGAACATCAAGAATGGAGAGGTGTACTTTAGCTTGCTGCATCACGGGTAAATTCAAAAAGATCAGCAATTTATCGACCAATCACTTGCAATGTACCTTCTGTCACCCCTAGCTGCTCAGTCACATCCAGATTCTGCCACAGGTGCTGCCCGCTAGTTTCTCCCGCTAGAAGCTGCTGATAGGCATGAATACTCTTCTCCGCAGCAGCACGATCTTCATCAAGAAAATCAACACGGAACCTCCGTAACCCTGTTCCACGAAGCTGCTGATAGAATCTTGCTCCCGTCTGAGATCTCCCATTAAACAGTGTATTTCTACAGCCCACATCTGCTTTCAGCGTATGCAGCTGCCCCACTCTATCTTTCAGCTGCACATGATGCTTTTCACAAGGTTTGCCACAGTCGAGAATACTCGTGCCACCATCGCTAAGGAAAGTGCAGAAGACACAATGCTCCATATGAAACATCGGCATATGCTGGTGGAGAGTAAGCTCAAACCAATCTGTGGGAGCTTTCACCAACAAGTCTAACACCTGATCAATATTAAGATCATAAGAAACCGTAAGATGATCAAGTTTCCCCTCTTCACGAAGAATCTTCGCCGTGATAGGATTGGCACAATTCAGGGAGAAATCTCCTGTTTTATAAAAGTCTGTATGATCTTTAAAGTAAGCGATCCCACCAAGGTTCCGAATCAGCACACCATCTGGCTCAGCACGCTCAACCACTTTGAAAAAACCCGCCTCTCCAGACTTCTGAATACGAGGTGTAGCTAGATGCACCCGTGTACCACCAGACTGCCGCACTAGTGCCACGGCCTCCTTACCTCTCCGAATATCTTCAAAATCCACATAAATATTAGCAACTCCAGCTGCAAGCGCAGCTTCGATCTGCTCCATGCTCCTACACAGGGTAGATAACTCCCGCTGAGATGACTCATCCGTTTTACGCTCAGGCATAAGGTCTGCCAGCTCAGCAGTAGAGACTCGGGCAGGAGCAACTTCTTTATCCTGATTATCCATAGCTTCTATGAGAGCACGGCGTAACCTATTCACCGCAGAGACGGGCATCATCACTGCACCTTCTAGCAGGTTGGTTAACTTACCTAGCTTCCATAACGTTCCACCTAAGCGTCCCAGTTGTTTTTCTAGAAATTCCTGCGTGAAGGGGCGGCTCTGAGCTATTTCTAACACACCTTCAGAGGACACTGTAACATCTCCACAGTTTAAGTTCATGGCCATGCCAGCACTGCCAGTCACGGTGATATCTAGAGTCTTCCTCAGCGGCTCAAGCTTAGCGTTTTTCCAGCTCGCTTTGAGGACATTATTAAGCTTGGGGTCATCTGTTTTCCAAATTTTCTGCCCTGTTTTAATCCGATTCCAGTCCAGCCCGCTATGCTCGTGGTGGAACATAAGCCGCTCACCCTTCACCTGCCAGACACGTGCGCCTTGTTCATGATCCCTATTTTCGCCGGCATCAAAGACAACACCATCACCCGCCTTCACGGGAATACGTGTAGCAAGTTTCACCTCCACCCAGCCACGCGAACAATCGGTCACTTCACCGAGGTAAACACCGCGTTTTTTGCCAAATTTCCCATGGGTTAGCCGTGGATGATTAGTTCCTTCTAACCAACCTGAGGAAAGGCCACGTGAAAAAGTCATCTCCATGGAGTATCGGTCTTCATCCGTAATAGGGCTGTCATCTTCTGCCACAGCTGCATCAATTGCTTTACGATACACCTTTGTGATTGCCGCCACATACTCAGGGGACTTCAGTCTGCCCTCAATTTTGTAAGAAACCACACCTTGCTTAACAAGATCTGGGATAAAATCCACTGCTGCGAGATCCTGTGGGCTAAGTAAGTAGCGCACATCTTCCATATCACGCTCTTCACCATCGACCACCAATGTATAAGGCATCCTACACGCTTGTGCACACTCACCACGGTTTGCAGACCGCTGCCCCAGACTCTCACTAGTAAGACACTGACCAGAATAAGCCACACAGAGCGCACCGTGTACGAACACTTCCAGCGGCACACATTCTTGAGGGTTAAATTTACTGATATGCTTAAGCGAAAGTTCTCGCGCCAGCACAGCACGGTCTAGCTGGTAGAGTTGATCTGCAAAGGCTAGCCCTTCAGGTGACGTAATCGTCATCTGCGTAGATGCATGAATCTCAATACTAGGCGCCACGTGCCTACAAAGCCGTGCCAAGCCAAGGTCTTGGACAATAATAGCATCCACGCCACACTTTTCTAACAAAATTAACTGCTCCTCAGCCGCAGCTAACTCACCGGTGAAGACAAGTGTATTCATGGTGACAAATCCACGCACACCATGGCCGTGGAGGAACTCCATGAGCTCCGGTAAATCATCTTCGGTAAAATTATCCGCTCGCAGCCGAGCATTAAATTTTGGCAAGCCAAAGAAAATCGCGTCCGCACCATTTGCCACCGCCGCACGCGCACAGTCCCAGTTTCCCGCAGGAGAAAGTAATTCAGGCTCTCGATCAGTGGTACTAGGCATCAGCGGCAGCATCGCTAAAAATACACAAATGTCCATTCGCGAAACACCCTATCGCCCTAGAATTGACGCCCTAGAATATTAATTCTCTCTCATGGCACTATGCTTGCTATCATTAATTAAATCTCACCTAATTCATCACAATCACCCATCAACATTATGCTCGGAATATCGCATTGGCTGCCATCGCTGATTAAAAAAGAGGCTCTACCCCCGGCTTTTGAAGATCTTGCAGTGGCCTATTTTCTACCATTAGCAGAACAGATCGCTTCTTGGGCAAATCATCACCCCCACCCTCTTGTGATCGGTGTCAATGGTGCGCAAGGCACTGGTAAATCAACTATGTGTAAGGTGTTAGCACAGGCTCTAGAACATAATCATCACCTTCAGTGTGCTGTTATTTCCATTGATGATATTTATCTGACACATAGCGAGAGAAGCAAGCTCGCTGAAGATGTGCACCCGCTGTTACAGACTCGCGGCGTACCAGGCACCCATGATATTGCCATGGGGCTAGACCTAATCAACCAGCTAAAAGCTCGGCAAACTCCAACTATCCCCATATTTAATAAAGCCATTGATGATCGAGCACCTCAAGAGCAGTGGATAAAGCTCGATCAAGCAGTGGATATTATCCTTTTTGAAGGATGGTGTGTGGGAGCCATCGCACAGCAAAACCAAGCACTCGCCACGCCCATCAATCAGCTCGAAAAAAACGAGGACCGCGAAGCTGTATGGCGACAGTTTTTTAACCAGCAGTTAAAAACCTCTTACGCAGAACTTTTCCAACTAATAGATCGCCTCATCATGCTTAAGGCTCCAGACTTTGAATGTGTTTATGAATGGCGTATGACTCAGGAAAAAAAATTAGACCGAAATCAACAAGGCAAAGGCATCATGAATCCTGCACAACTCACACGATTCATCATGCACTATGAGCGCCTTACACGCTGGATGTTTAAAGAAATGCCCGCGCGTGCAGATTGCGTGTTAGAATTAAATCACGATCATAACATCACCACGGCACACTACCAAACTAGCTGACCCACTTGTGATGAAAAAACTCCTTATTGTTACCGATCTCGATGCCAGCTTCATCGATGACAACTACCAGTACACCGAAGCTGAAGAAGCGATCAAACAACTCGATGAACAAGGGTTTCCTCTCGTTTTCAACTCGAGTAAAACACTCGCCGAGATTACCTCTCTCGCTCAAGAGCTAGAACTCACCACACCTCTCATCGCAGAGAATGGCGGCATCATCGCAGTTACTAACCAGTCCGAGATTTCAAAACACTGTGCTCAATCACCATGGAAAAAAGAAGGCACATACCAAACACTCATCACCGGTCTATCACGCGACTTCATCCTCACCATCGCTCATAACGCCCGCAAGGAACATGGATACCGTTTTACAGGTTTCTACGATATGTCAGATCAAGATCTATCTGACCTAACTGGACTAACCGAATATCAAGCTCACATCGCGAAGCAGAGGCACGTTTCAGAGCCCATTCTGTGGCAAGACACCGCAGAGCGTTGGGAAACATTCTGCTCACATCTCCAGACCCAAGGTATACGCACTCTTCGCGGAGGCCGCTTCATCCACCTCATGGGACCCGCCGATAAAGCAGATGGACTCCAAGTCACCAAGGAACTCTATCAAAAATGCTATCCCAATACCAAGTGGACTACCGTAGCCCTTGGAGACAGCGCCAATGACCAATCCATGCTAAAGAGCGCTGACATCGCTATTGTCATCCCCCACCCAGATGGGGTAAAAGTTGAAATCAGCGGCAATCATGTCACTTATGCAAAATATCCAGCATCCAAAGGCTGGAATGATTCTATTTTAAACCTACTATCAAAAACCTAACAAAATGGGAGACTTTCATCAATTCGGAGTTGTAACCACACTCCACCAGCTCAATGAGCGCCCTCTAGAAGAGCTAGAAGAAGAGCTCCTCGCCATCCGCCAGAAAAAACCTATGGGACTCATCCTCCCATCACTTTATTCGGAACTTGAGGGCCCTGCACTTAGCTCCATCGTGGATGAAATATCAAACGTCCCCTACTTGGACCAGATTGTTGTGGGGCTTGATCGCGCCGATGAAAGTCAGTTTAAAAAAGCACTCCAGTTTTTCGACCGCCTCCCACAACACCCAGACATCCTATGGAATGATGGCCCAAGATTGAGAAAGATCGATGCACTACTTCAGGAAAAAGGCCTAGCACCACGTGAAGCCGGTAAAGGGCGTAACGTATGGTACATGTTCGGCTACATACTCGCCTCAGGGAAAGTAGATACCGTCGCTATCCATGACTGCGATATCCTCACCTATAAACGAGATCTCTTAGCGCGCCTAATCTACCCAGTAGCAAATCCAGCTCTCAGCTATAAGTTTTGTAAAGGCTACTACGCCCGCATCGCTAACAACTCTCTCAATGGCCGCGCATGCAGACTGTTAGTCACCCCCCTCCTACGCGCTCTAAAGAAAGTCTGCGGTCCGAACGAATACCTCGATTTTCTCGATAGCTTCCGCTACCCACTCGCTGGAGAATTTTCACTCTCACGCGATGTCATCGAGGATATCCGCATCCCCTCAGACTGGGGCTTGGAAATGGGCACCCTCTCTGAAATGCAGCGTAATTACGCCACCAATCAAATCTGCCAGGTGGATATTGCCGACACCTACGATCACAAACATCAGGAACTCTCCCTCGATGATAAGACCAAGGGCTTATCCAAAATGAGCTGTGATATCACCAAATCACTCTACAGAAAAATGGCAACTCAAGGTGAGGTCTTCACCCAAGAACGCATCCGCACCATTAAGGCCACCTACTACCGCATCGCCCTAGATCTTGTAGACAGCTACCACAGTGATGCCGCTATCAACGGCTTATCTTATGACATTCACACCGAAGGTCATGCCATCGAGGTGTTTGCCGAAAATATCATTCAAGCAGGGAACGATTTCCTGAATCCAGAGCTCTCCATGGACACTCCATTTATGCCGAGTTGGAAACGCGTCATCTCCGCCGTACCCAATGTGATGGATATGCTCCTTGATGCCGTAGAGGCAGATCGCCGCGAATTTGGAGGAAATACAAGATACGATATCATGCAGCACCCCAAGGTGCAGCAGCTCAAAGTAGGCGTGCAAGAACGCGTCCGCAACATCTACGGAGATACACATACCCAAGAAATCACAGAAAAGATTTTCACCACAGCGCCACTTGCCCAAAAAGCCATTGAATCAACACCTAGCGCGAATAAATGGAACGAACAAGACATCATGGTCATCACCTATGCTGACTCTATCCGCAGCAAAGATGAAGCACCACTCAGAACTCTCTATGAATTCTTTCGCCGAGAGCTCAAACACCACATTAACAACATCCACATCCTCCCCTTTAATCCCTACAGCTCCGATGATGGCTTTTCAGTCATTGATTACAACGCCATTAATCCAAACCACGGAGACTGGGCAGACATCGAGCAGTTTACAACCCACTTCAAAGTCATGGCTGACCTCGTCATCAACCATTGCTCAAGGGAATCCACTTGGTTTAAAAATTTCCAAGAGAATATTGCACCAGGGAAAGACTACTTCATTGATGGCTCAAACTTCAAGGACCTCACCAAAGTCGTTAGACCACGAAGCACCCCTCTCTTAACCTCTGTGCAAACAGTAAACGGAGAAAAAGAAGTCTGGTGCACATTCAGCGAAGACCAAGTGGATCTCAATTTTGCCAATCCTGATGTCCTACTAGAAGTCATCCGCATCATTCAGCTCTATCTCGATAAAGGCATCACCATTTTCCGTTTAGATGCCGTAGCATTCTTATGGAAAGAAGACGGCACCAATTGCGTCCACCGCACTGAGACACACGAGATCATCAGACTTCTGCGCCTCATTATCGAGAATCTTGACCCTCATGCCATTCTCATCACAGAAACAAACGTCCCTAACAAAGAAAACCTGAGCTACTTTGGTAACGGCAACGAAGCTCACTTAATCTACAACTTCTCACTCCCCCCACTCCTCCTCCACACCATGCTCAGTGGCGATTGTAGCCACCTCAAAAAATGGATGATGTCCATGCCGCCAGCTCGGCGTGGCCGCGCATACCTCAACTTCATCGCCTCCCATGACGGCATCGGCCTACGCCCAGCCGAGGGGCTACTCACGGAACGCGAACATGACAATCTACTAGCCACCATCCGCAATTTTGGTGGCGAGATTTCCATGCGCCGTATGCCAGACGGAAACCTCAAGCCCTATGAAGCAAATATTTCCCTCTACAGCGCGATGGCAGGCACTATTGCAAACGGCCCAGATAGCTGGCAGCTTGATCGCTTCATCACCGCACACACCATCATGATGGCTCTCGAAGGCCTCCCTGCATTTTATATTCACAGCCTGTTAGGAACAGAGAATGATCTCCAAGGCATGGCAGAATCAGGTCAAGTTCGCTCCATCAATCGCTACAAGTGGGACAAAGAAGATCTAGAAAAAACCCTAACCGATGGTAAGTCCCACCACCAAACCCTCTTCCACGAAATCCTGCGCAGAATTGACATCCGCAAGCAGCAAGCAGCCTTCCACCCCAACGCTACCCAATATACTCTGCACTTAGGAAATCAGATATTTGCTTTCTGGCGAGAGAGCCTAGATCGCTCCCAGTCGATATTCGCCATCCACAATATCTCGGATCAAATCCAGCAGATCCCACTCGTCGAATTAAATATGATCACCACAGAAAGGTGGATCGATTTACTTAATGAAAAGTCTTACACCAGCCAAGACCCACACCTCGAGCTCCCTCCATACGGCTGCGCTTGGATCTCCAATCAAACCTAACTAACCAATAGCTCAATCATATTCAGCCTTGCGCTAAGACCTGAAATCCTCTGCCATAAACCCCACGAGGAAATGGCAAATAACCCACTAATCAAAGATGGCCTGAATAAGGGCGCGGTGGAGCGGATCATCCATGGTCTACTCAAAGCTGGTGCGGAGTTCTCTCCCGCATCATTTCGCAAGGATGCACTCTCGTCTCTCCACCAGCTAGAGCTCAAAGATCGCGTGCGCCATCTCATCTTAGTGATGCACCGCCACCTCCCCACTTCCTTTCCTGAAACAGCCAAAATCCTAGGAAAAATACGCGACCACTGGGATGAAGGTGATCCCTCAGATACCCTCAGCCCCTTTGCCGCTTGGCCAATCACAGACTACGTCGCCGAGTATGGACTAAACCATCTGCACACCTCTCTTGATCTGCTCCGCTACCTCACCCCCCTCTACACAGCTGAATTTGCCATCCGCCCCTTTATCGAAGCGCATAGAAAAGAAACTTACGAACAGCTACTGCTCTGGTGTATGGACTCTGATGAAAACGTTCGCCGGCTTGCCTCTGAAGGCACCCGGCCACGCTTACCTTGGGGGAAAAAATTAGCCTCATTCATCGAAGACCCCACAGACGTCATCACCCTACTCGAAAATCTCCGTGATGATCCATCCGATTATGTTCGCCGCTCCGTGGCCAATAATCTCAATGACATCTCCAAAGACCACCCAGAGATCATCCTCGAAACATGCTCCCGCTGGCTAGCCGATGCCGTACCAGAACGCAAATGGATCATCAAACACGCCACCAGAACTCTCGTCAAAGCTGGCCGACCCGAAGTATTTCCACTCCTCGGATTTACCGCCAGGCCAAAGCTCGAAATAGGCACCCTAACACTGAATCCCAGCACTCTTCACCTAGGCCACCCTCTTAAAATTTCCGTACCTATCACTTCCACATCTGATAAGGAGCAAAACCTCGTCATCGATTACGCCATCCACTTCATGAAAGCCAATGGCAAAACCTCTCCCAAGGTCTTTAAATGGAAAAACCTCCGCCTCAAATCCAAACAAAGTGTGATTCTTGAGAAAATACACCCTCTCAAAGCCATCACTACACGGCGTTACTACCCAGGCAAGCAGCGTATACAGCTCATCATTAACGGGAAAACCACCACAGACTCAGAATTCGCACTTATCACCCCCTGATCGGCAAACTTCACCCTTGTAAGTTCACACTTCCAGCCTAATGGTCAGGCATGAACTGTCACGGCCCGAAGATGAAGATGGATCCCGCTCTCCACACCGAGCGCAAGCCAGACTGGATCAAAGTCCGCTTACCCAACGACCCTAAATTCTGGTCCACCAAGTCCATGATCACGGACTTAAATCTCGTGACCGTCTGCGAAGAAGCCCAATGCCCCAATCGCTGGGAATGCTGGGGACAAGGCACCGCCACCTTTATGATCGCTGGTGAAAAGTGCACCCGCGCCTGCGGATTCTGTGCTGTGAAAACAGCCCGACCCGATGCCCTTGAAGCCGATGAACCGCAACGCGTCGCCGAAGCAACCAAACGCCTCGACCTCAAACACGTTGTCATCACCGCCGTAGCCAGAGATGACCTCCGCGACGGTGGCGGCGAACATTTTAAAAATGTCATTAACAAGGTACGCGAAGTCAACCCCGGCATCATCATCGAGGTGCTTACCCCTGACTTTAACGATAAAGATTTCGCCTTAGAAATGTGCATGAGTGCACGCCCGCATATCTTTAATCATAACTTAGAGACTGTAGAACGCCTCACACCGATCGTTCGCAGCCGCGCCAAATACCAGCGCTCTCTCACTGTTCTCAAAAAAGCCAAAGCCATAGCTGGAGGGAAAGTCGTCACCAAAAGCGGCCTCATGCTAGGCCTCGGCGAAAAAGAGGAAGAGCTCTTCCAGGCAATGGATGACCTCCTCGCCCACGATGTCACCGTCCTCACTCTCGGCCAATATCTCCGCCCAACACCACGCCACCTCCCAGTAGTTGATTACATCAGACCAGAGAAATTTGACGAGTATAAGCAAATCGCATTAGAAAAAGGCTTCCGTCACGTAGCTAGCGGACCACTTGTCAGAAGCTCATACCACGCAGCAGACTTCCGCCCCGAGCTCGACCTCATCGAAGACATCGAACAGGAAGCATCAGCCGCCATGAATGTATAGCAGTGGACGGCGCCATGTTGATTAACAAAAAACTGAGATTGATAATGCCATAGAAAAACACCTCAGCCCAAGTGACTATTTTTCACAGCTGAGGTGTAATAATTCCTTTATCGCCCACGACGCCCACCGCGTCCGCCATTTTCAGAGAAACGAATAATCCGCTCTTTTGCCTCATCGCTGAGCGCATCTGTAGATTGGATATAATTTTCTGCCGCTTCTTTATCTGTCCGAGCCCAGCTTATTGCCGTAATAGCTATTGCTCTACTACGATCACGCTCATCCGTAATGGTCTCTGCCAGTTTCAAATTTTCCTGCAAATCACCGCTCTGATTAGCCCTCACGTAGGATGAAACAACCTCGTCACGCATCTCACCCTCTGGCTGTGCGTTAACAAATTCTAAAGCCCCTGTAGCATCTTGACCTACCCATGAAGAAACTACACGCCCAATACCCTCTTCCTGCGCCTCAGCAGAGCCACTTTCCATCAGCCATTGTGCAGCACTAGAAGGATCTTCCCGACTCCATGCACGCGCAATATCTGCAGCCACATCATCTCGTGCTTCCCCTTCCGCTACAGCCGTAATGTTAGCTGCGGCTTTCTCAGGATCCGCATCCGCCAAGCCACGTAACGCGCGTGCCATTACCTCTCCTTGCTCATCGGCAGGTAGAGTAGCTACCCAAGCTTGCGCTTCATCCCAGTCTTGTTTTCCCCATTCTCGGGCAATGGAATTTTGAGCATCCTGCTTAGCATCTGGATCAGTGATGGATGACAACATCGCCACCGCATCAGAGGGATCTTCTTTAGCAACTTCAGCTATAACCCCACTGACGGCCTCACGCTGGTCACGCCCCTCTAGAGACTCTGCCCATTTCATCGCGCCAGCACTGTCTTGACGTGCCCACTCGGTAGCTATCACTGCCGCTGTAGAACCAGCACCACGTCCGCCACGGCCTCGCATCATCGCAGTAGTCCTAAATTCATTGGGATTCTGCGTGTAGTAATCTGCCGCTTCTTCTGGAGAATTAGCAGCCCAGCTCTGCATGACCGTACCACGGACAAACATACCCGCAAAACCCATCGTTTTGGTATAAGCCATCGCTGCAGTGGGATCTTCCTCACCCCAACGGGCAAAAAGTAGGTAACCCACCATCATCCGCTCACTCCATGGAAGATCCTCTAATTTTTTTGCTTCTTCTTCAAATTGAGAAGGATCCAGCCCCGCATAATACTCCAGCAAAGCCGTTAGACGATTACTCTGCCCTGGTAACGCCATCGCCTCCTTAATACTTTTTATCCGATTTTTACCAGCAGTATCAACTGAGGATGATCTCGAACCACTGCCAACACGGCGAGCAGAGCGGGCATCAGAAGGAACAGCCGAGGCTGATTCAGGAGCTGAGGCAGCACCTTTTCCTGCTAGGAATCCTGCAGCACCACCTATACCGAGAGCTGCGACGAGAGCGATAACATTAGCTTTCATATGATTATATTTGTATGTGGGTAAATAAGATAACGGTTCTTTTTAACTTAGCTTGAACCTAATAAACGAAGCAAAGTTGCGAATTTATAAACGCCATTACATAATACACCCTCCCGTAACAGCCGCAAGGATGACAATAGCCCACACAGGCAGCCATTTAAAATAAATTACCAGCGCAAGAATCAAAATAGCAACAGCATCCATAAACCCATGCACACTGCCACCAGTAAGCATTCCTAACAAAGCAGCTCCAAGCACTCCCACCACCGTAGCATTTGCCCCACGAACACCAGCACGCGCCCATGAAAAATGCTTTAATCTATCCCAAATAGGTAATCCCCCAGCCAACAACACCATACCAGGTAAAAATAACGTGATAATACCCAATGCCCCACTTAACCAAACATTGCCAAATAAATTCATCCCCGCTCCCAAAAATCCACCAAAGGTGAACAAAGGCCCTGGGACTGCCTGCGCAGCCCCATAACCTGCCAAAAAGGTATCTTCAGCCATCAATCCCGCATCTACCGTAGAAGTCTCCAAAAGAGGTAAAACAACATGCCCACCACCAAAGACCAGCGCACCTGCATGAAGTAGCCCCCCCAGCCCCTTAACAGCACTACTATGAGGGAAAATTACCGGCACTAACATCAACACCACCATCACCGAGGCAGCAGGCAGCACATTCCGCATCCAAACTGACTTATTACTCTCACTTTTTAACCTAGGGACTGACTCCACCACGGCTATGGATCTCCCAAATATCAACCACCCCATCACCCCTCCTATCAGGATAACCACAGGCGCCACCCAAGCCTGCGGCACAGTATAAATAATCACCAATGCGATAAGAGCTAACAACATCTCTGGCAACCTTGGGCAAAGACTCTTACGCATCCCTAATAGAGCCACCGCCACCACAGCCACAGCGACCAGCTTTAATCCATGTAACCACCCATCCCCCAGCCACTCCTGTATCCCCCCCATACCAATGGCAAATACAATCATCGCCAGTGCCGATGGCAGAGTAAACCCCAACCAAGCACCCACCCCCCCAAGCCACCCACCGCGCTCATACCCTATAGCCGCACCTAACTGACTACTCCCCGGCCCAGGTAAAAATTGCGTCAAAGCCATCAATTCCGCAAAACGTTCCTCTTTTAGCCACCCTAATCTCTCCACGTATAACTCTCGAAAATATCCAATATGCGCAACTGGCCCTCCAAAGGACACCAACCCCAGTTTCAGAGAGATCCAGAAACATTCAAAAAATCCACAAAACATAGCGGAACTCTAAGATTCAAAAAACAAATTCCAAATACCAATTTCTTGCAAATTCGCCATCTCACGCTACCTCTTCGCTATGTTCAGCACAGCTATTGGGCGACTTCGCGTCATCAGCATCATTGAAGCGCTTTCTTACCTCTATTTACTCTACCACGCAATTTACTCGAAGCGTATCCTAGGCATCGAAGACGCAATCAAAACTCCCGGCATGATTCACGGCGTGCTCTTCTGTATTTTTTGCCTAGCTTTACTGGATGCCATGATCGCACAAAAATGGAGTATCAAGCCTCCATTCTGGAATAGACCACCCATCTTGATTTTCCTCGCGTCCCTCTTCCCTATCGTGCCCATCTGGGTGGAAATCTGGCTAAAAAAACAAAAACCCCTAGGGAAACAACCTGACTAATCACCCAAAAAAGATTCTAACAACCGGAACTTTTTATGATAATAGCCACCGTTATGTTTCTTACAGCAGGCGTAACACCCAACATAACGCCTTATCTGACGCACCCGATCAAAGCCCTCGCCACAGACAGCACAAGTATAACGCCACTTCTTCTGCATTTTCCGCCCCGGCAGTGGTAACGAATGCGTGGCTCGCTCTCCAGGGATACCGACATCGGCACAGGCCTTTTGCCACTCCGCACCATGCGCGGAGATACGCCGGCGGCCAGCACGAGCATATGCTACTAAATGCGCCAGCTCATGCAGTAAAGTCCGCTGTATTTCTTCAGGCGCTATGGCTACCAACTTAGGGTTCAGCTCAATAATCGCATCTGGCCAAATTGCCCGACCAGCCGTAGTGCGCATCCGCGGATTCCATCTCACCTGCACTTGATCAGCTAACAAATCAAGACCTAATATCCGTGCGTATTCAACACACTGCCCAGTTAACCCAGCCTCACTGTTAGGATCTGAAATCTGCTCAGTCTGAGCCCTGCTTTGCTTAACAGCATGAGAAGTCTGTTTGTTTCGAGAAAAAAGAAATTCCAGCTGCACTACAAAAAAACTTTAGCTCCTATCACTCCATCAAGCTACCAGAAAAACAGGTAACGGTAAAATCAGTGCCACATCCGCCAAGACCCTCTGAGCATTCAGGCTTAACCGATCACGATAATGATTAACCACCTGCAACCCAGCAGCCGCAACCATAATCGCGTAAAAGAAAGGCTTGGAATAATCATCCGCATACATCGCCGCAAACCACAGAGAACCCCCTGCTAAAATAATTAGGCCAAGTGTCAGAGTAGCCTCATGAGCATACACCGTCTCCTCAGAATCAGCCGTATCCGCTCGCTCCCAGAGATCAATAGCCGTAATATTCATCATACAAAGAGCACCAAACACCCACACCTCACGGCAGTGGTAAAAGATCACCATCAGCGTACGCAGCATCATCAAGCCAAAGTTCCAAACGGCATCCACAAAGCCAGTATTTTTAAAGGCAAAAATCACATCATTAAAGTCTGTAACCAGCAATGAAGCATTCGCCGCATTCACTGGAATACCCACCCCCATAGCAAAGATCATCCCAGCAAGGAAATTCTTTACATACGGCACTTCATTCGTCCGGAACCACGCCAGCGCAAAGTAAAATCCACAGAGCACGATCATGACTAAACCCGCAGAAAACATCGATCGCGGCAGCACATAGAGCGCCTCATAAATACAGACTACAGCAGCACATACACTCCCCCCAAGTAATGGCCAGCGCCAGCGCCAATGAAAGCGATGCCTCGGAGAAGAAACCCGCACCTCAGGCTGTGCCCAGTTATCAACCAGTCTATCTAACACATATACAGACCAGATTGCAAGAGGCAGCACCCACCACGAAGTCATGGGGATATACTCTACCCGCAATGCCTGCGCTAACATCCACATCCACGCCAGAGCCACCAGCGGAGCATCAATGCTCAGCAAGTTAGGTAACAACCAGAATGGTGAACGGCGTTTCTCCATGGAATAGTGACGCACTTATCACATGTCTGGAAAAGTAACAGCTTACCAGGCAGTGGGAGAGCACGTAGTTAGTGATCTTGGCTTTCGTCTTCGCCGTGATCTTTATGTTCTTTTTTAGGGTAGAGATTTTTAACCCCGTCCTTTTTTCCGTCCTCACTGTTCTCCCAAGTGTGACGCTCACAAGAGACAAAAGTAAACAAGGCGGCAACTGCAAGAGAGCTGAAGATAATTTGTTTCATGTCGGACATTTGCATAACCCATCATAGAAGGAAAGCAAGGCGTCATTCGCACTACAATTTTCTCACCAGAATTCTTGCAAGTCGGCCATTACTGCTACACAGTGCCATTATATTTACTTCATCTACTCATATTTACCATTTCACTAACATGCAAAGTCCCATTCTAGCCAACAGTTTCGTCATCCCAGTCTTACTCGGTGTGGCCGCCATATTCGCGCTCATTTTCTTTGCTATCCTTTTTAAATTTCTGGGAATATGGATTCAAGCACGCAGTGCAGGAGCTCCTGTCAGCCTGATGAACCTTGTCTTCATGCGCTTCCGTAAGGTCCCACCGGCACTGATTGTAAATAGCCGCATCACCGCTGTCAAAGCAGGCCTCCCCTTCTCAACCGACCAGCTGGAAGCTCACTACCTCTCCGGAGGTGACATCACTCACGTGGTTCTCGCAATGATCGCCGCGGACAAAGCCGGCATCTCACTCTCCTATGATCGCGCCTGCGCCATTGACCTCGCCACCAAGGACACAGGAAAAACAGTCCTAGAGGCCGTCAGAACATCAATTAATCCTAAAGTGATCGATTGCCCGAACCCCGCAAGCGGAAACACCAAGATCACAGCCGTTGCCAAAGACGGCATCGCCGTCAATGCACGCGCCCGTGTCACCGTAAGAACCAATCTCGATCGCTTCGTTGGCGGCGCCACCGAGGAAACCATTATCGCACGAGTGGGTGAAGGCATCGTCACCTCCGTAGGCTCAGCATCATCCTATAAACACGTATTGGAAAACCCGGACAATATCTCCAAACTCGTACTTGGAAAAGGTGTAGACGCCTCCACCGCCTTTGAAATTCTCTCCATCGATATCGCAGACGTAGATGTGGCAGACAACATCGGCGCTCGCCTCCAGGCTGAGCAAGCGGAAGCGGACAAACAAGTCGCCCAAGCCAAAGCCGAGATGCGCCGTGCTGCTGCCGTAGCTGTAGAGCAAGAAATGTCTGCCAAGACTCAGGAAATGCGCGCCAAGGTAGTAGAAGCAGAAGCAGGTATCCCCATGGCCATTGCAGAAGCATTCCGTAATGGCAATCTAGGCATCATGGATTACGTCAAATATCAGAATGTTAATGCTGATACAAAAATGCGTGACTCCATCGCTGGTGACAATCCTGATGGTGAGTAAGCCAGATCAGCCCCCTCAAGCTAACTCCCCCCATGGAAATTAACGGTCAAGTCATTGTCCTGATCCTCTTTGTAGTGATCAGTGGCATTCAATGGTTGATCAAAAAAATTCAAGGTCAAAAAGAAGCGCCACACGAGATCCCAGAATCACTGGAGGAGATCTACGATAGCTTTCGTGAAGAAATCCGCCAACGGCAAACGACCATCCAGGAACCATCCCCACCGCCACTTCCAGAAGTGGTTCAGGAACCCATCACTGAGCTACCTCACCCACAAATTATTAGCTTCGAGCAACCACAAACACCTAGCTTTACCGGACACACTACTGAGGAGCTAACTGCAGCCCAAAAAGAAGCCGCAGAGCGATTCTCCCAACTCGGCAAAAAGAGAACCCGCAAGAGTAAAACAGCCGCCAGTGTTTCCGCTCGCGCCCTTCTCTCCAGCCCTCAGTCTGCCCGCCAAGCTATTATCCTTCAGGAAATCTTCGGCAAGCCGAGATCGCTACAAAAATTCTAGCAACCCAGCCACGAACCCCACCTAGAAATAAACGGATCCAATTAGTGAATATGCGGACTCAGTGGAAATGACTTGGTAGAAAAAGCCCTACCACCTGCATCAAAGGAAATAATGGCGTCTGCGACGAAATCCTTCCCCATCAGAAATGATGCATCCGCACCAGAATCACCAGGAAAGATAAAGTAGTTGGTCTTGCCATCGCGGATGTTGCCATTGCCATCTTCATCCTCATTCTTTTCCGCATTACGGATTTTCAAGTTAATCATCTTGTAGTCCAGCTTAGGGAAAGTAACCGTAACAATCGTATTCAAAGGAAAATCCATTGCTTGTTCACCAGCGGCATCTTTCGATATCCAAAGCTCAAGATCACCTTTATCATCATGGAGCTTAATTTCCGCAAATCCTGCCTGCACTTGACCTGCGGTAAAAGGAACCATCATGCCCATGTGCGGAGCATGATCATGGCCGTGGTCATTTACTTCATGATTTTCAGCCTCGCCATCTTCCGTTGTATGCTCTGAACAAGCTGTCAAAGCAACCACAGCTGCGAGACATAAACTACTTAATAAAGGTTTGTGGATATCGATCATTTTCATAAGTCTTTGGTATTTGATACATTGAAAATTGTGTTTTTTTTATAACATAAATACACAATTTGGCCATCAAATTTAGAACCAACCAACAAGGATGCACGATAAAGCAAATAGAGAAATCTCTAAAAAATACAATATTAACGCAATTTTGTTGCATTAGCTGCAATTTAGGTACACATCACCCCCAACACATTCTCCATGTTATGGAAATTGCTTCAGACCAAATCAATACACCAAACCGAGTAAATGCTGATCGCATCGGTATTTTTGCTTCTGTTCTATGCGCTATTCATTGCGCTCTGACACCGGTACTACTGATTATGATGCCTACCTTCGGTAAAATGTGGGCTCATCCAGCTACGCACTGGGGTATGGCTATCATTGTCATTCCCATCGCGATATTCATGATGCGCAAGGGCTTTCGCGAACACGGTAAAAAGTGGGTTCTGGCATTAGGTAGCCTTGGTGTTTTATTCATTATCGTTGGCGCTATCCTCCCCTATACGGAAGCTACCCCTACAGCAGTAGTGCAGGAAAAAGTGATCAGCGAACCCACTGCCAGCAGCGGATGAGGCGCAAACACTGAAGCAGGTGCTGCTTCTGACTGTGTTGATCAATGTTGCCCTTCTATTGTCGTGAATGAATCAGGGGAAAAGTCACTCTACATTCCCCCAGCAAGTATCGTCACCACACTTGGTGGACTGTGCCTCATCATTGTGCACGCTGCCAACTTATGCTGCTCGGTATGCTGCCGCCGTAGTAACAAGGCAAACTGTGCCTGCGCATGAGAGATTCTCAAAAGTTAAGGTTTTTGCTGAATGACTGTGCCAACGGTTTCTATCAGCAGATGTATTTCCTAGGAAAAGATGTCATTCACCAAGATGGCAACCAACTAATGGCGTATGGATTTAAAAAATCTCCATCACGTGGATTAAAGGGAACTAGCTGCTATGGGAAAAATGCTAACGGCACAATGATCGAGCTATACGGCTCTTGCGCTGGAGCCTACTCAGAGACCACCCAATTAGTCTTTCTAAGAAAAAGGTGTAGGTTTTATAATTGGCTTCCGGAGTACCGCCTCATTGCCGGGCAGTGGTCTCAAGAGCACATTCACAGCGGGAAACCCAACGAGATATTAACCGCTCTCGAACCCTTACTCAAATGGTGGGTAGATTACGAGGACTGGATAGAAAAACGCCTAGGCGCGGCATATCGTGAACAATGCTACAGAGAGTGGAATAAAATCAAGGCTAAGACCAGATGGCTCCCCCCCGGTGCGGCAATCGAGTGGGTAGTCGATTTTATGGAGAAGCAAGGACACATGGTAAGATCAAAAAAATTCGCCTCAATAATTCAGTAAAATTTTACTGACTGAGTGCCTCTCTCACTTCACGAATTCTCCGGAGGTTTTTAGCGTGCTGTTGATAGGAATACTTGGCCTCTCCCTTCATCGATTTAGCCATTTCTGCATATGATGAAAAATCATACTCTGCTAGATCATCAGAATCCTCCCCTAGATCCAAAGCCTCATAGCAATATTGATTATGAGATAAATACGCGAGGTAATCCAAATAATAAAGCGGCTTCAAAATGGTCTTATACATGAACGTGGGTTTGTAGTATTTCAACATAGAATAATCATCACCCTGACGATTCATCATAATATCATTCCAGTAGACTATCCCAGAGTCTAACACCATTTTCAGAGGTTGATTCGATTCCAATTCTTTCAGATTTTCTTTGATAGCAGTGACTTGCTCTGGTGTCGGTTTAGAAAAACCTGACAGCTTCATCATGGAATCTGTTACTTTCATAAAAACACTACTCCTTACTATTTGCGCCACCTGTCTAAAATCGTATTGTAAATCGTTACCAAGTTCTAACTGTAAAATTAGATTATCCCATTCTGCATCACCATAACGATATTCCATAGTAATCAACTTAGCTTCCACAAAATTTATCATCGTACTAATCCTCATAACATGTAAAGCATTGTAGAGACTATCCATTGTAAGCTGACCTCTATCAAAACAACATCCTTTTTTATCGACAGCCTCCTCCAAGAGAGCAAAAAACTCTAATACAGCCGGCAACTTCATAATCTCACGATATTCTGCAATCTGCTCCTTTGAAGCTCTACGCCTGATTATCTCCTTCGCCAACTTATCAATAACCTCAAAAAGATTTCCTTCATTATACTTCTCTCGTTGAAGCTTTAATTCTGCTGCATCATAAATCAATGCTGCATTATCATGGTCCGGAATAATTTCTCGGTTAACGAATTCATGAACAGCAGTCTTCCTACCAGATTCTTTAAATTCACTCATCTTCTTGTTGATCAAGCCGTGAACAACAAGAAGGCTAACACAGTAAATAATACTTAAGGCCACAAGAATATAACCAACTTTTTTGATGAGTGATTTTTTGTTAATTTTCATATTTTTATATCTTTTTCCTCGGCCCCAACATACTGAACCCAACTATAAGACAAAGCCGTTGCCAGCATTCGTCTAAATGTCATCATTTTTCAAAAAAATCATCGTTTTTAAACTTTTCTAACATATTTATGTTTTTCTTATACTCAGCGAATGTTTTCGGATAGTGCATCTGTAATTTGATAAGCTCAGCCTTAGAAATTTTATGATCACTTTCAGACGAAAAAACCTGATTAGTCATCATGATCAGCGAACTCGATAGCATCACGCATGCTGCTAGGTGCAGCCAAGCGGTCAGACTCAGCGAGGCTTCATCCTCTTCTCCCCATGCCTTAGCAGCCTGATGTAAGACACGCTCTTTGAGGACATCATTTACTTCGATCAATGGCTTCCTACTCAATAGCGCATCAATATCTGATACCGTGTTATCTTTCTTTTTCATGATCCTCCCTTTATCTGTTGTTTAAGTTTAAGCATCCCATAGCGATAGCGGCTGCTTGCTGTGTTTTCTGAAATATCGAGCATCTCGGCGATTTCACGAAATGTCTTTTTACGATAAAACTTCAAACTTAATACAGCCCTCTGCTTCTCGGGAAGAAGACCCATTTCTCTCTCAAGTTTAAGTTTCAGATCGCTATGTGCATGGCCTCCATTATCCTCTTCTTGGTTCTGCATCAACAAGCTGAAGCTCTTCTCACGCACAGCTCTACGCTTCGATTTCTTATGAAGATTAAATGCCACATTCCTACTCATACGAAAAAGATAAGGCTTTAGCTCCTTCGCAGCGCCCACTCGCTGGTGCTTTTTGGCAATTTCAATAAACATCTCCTGTAAAACATCCTCCGCATCCTGTCGGGAGTGCAGTAATGCCATTAAATAAGCGAGCAGGTCATCGGCATACAGTTGCCAAATAGATTCTAAGGCACGTATATCCCCTGCCCTCAAAAGCTGGAGAGCATGAGATTCGTTTGTTACTCCACCCACTCGTTGTTCTATTTACCCATAACACAACGGAAACCCCGCTATTTGTCTAAAAAATAAATTCGCTGTAACTTAATTGGATTACTTTTCTTTTGATGGCATTAACTCACAGCTCAAATTTTTATCAAAATTAATCTGACTTTTTTAGCCACAAACCTGTCTCATAGCTCGTAAGATACTATGAAACATAAAATAAAATTACCTAAACATATACTCGCCCTTCCATTAACGGCCTCCTTATCCATCATAGCAGGCGGCCAAATGGAAGCTGCAACAGGGTCTGATCAAATCATAGGTGCCAATACCGGCGATTACCTAAAGGGCTCTACCGTTGGACACGGCTGGGAAGTTACTGGTGCTGCTAATGTGGCTTTAGCTCAAGGAAATGCAGATTCCTTAGCTTATTCACTCCAAGGCCTAGCAACTTACGAAGGCCCAGTATGGGAAGGTCTTGTAGGAGCTGATTACCTCTACTCTGAGAATAATGATACCGTCACCACGGACTCCCTACGCATCTTTGGTCAAGGCCAGCGTCTGCTGACAGATCGTTTCTACCTTGGTCTTGCCGGTTCTTATTTACGTGATGATTTAGCCGATCTTGACTACCGATTTGATGCAGCAGCTGTGCTCGGCTACCACGTGATCAAAAATGATCGCACCAAGCTTTCTTTGGAGTTTGGTCCAGGTTATGCATGGCAGTCACAAGGAGATATAAAGGATGACTTTGCTACCATTCGTTTTGCGGAACGCTTTGAGCATAAGATCAGCTCACGTTCAAAACTTTGGCAAAGTGCTATTTACACACCCAATATTGATGATTTTTCTGACTACCAGCTGACTTTGGACGCCGGAATTGACACTCAGATCAGCGCGCATTGGGCGGTGAGAACGAGCGCTCGTTATATGTATGACAGCACCCCCACTGGCACTAATGACAAGGGTGATTTCGCCTTACTCTTTGGACTTGCTTACTCATTGGGAGGCTTCCCAGATTCAACCGCTCCAGAAGGACGCGCTACACTGAAAGCTGATAAGAAAGAAGAAGCCGCTGACGCTCTGGGCTGGACAACTACCGCTGCACTTGGCGTTTCTGTCGCCAAAGGCAACTCAGATAGCCTTCAGGTATCACTTGCTTATGACACAGCATACCGTAGTGAGAGTGACGAGTTTTTCTTCAACGCAGGATATTCCTACGGAGAAAATGATGGATTGACTGCTTCAGATGCTCTCTATGCAAGCATTCGTTATAACCGACTTCTCAATCAAAGAAGCTACTTCGGTGTTGGCACCAGCTTCCTGCGCGATGACCTAGCCGGTGTAAACTACCGCTTTACGCCAAATGCCTTATTGGGACACTACTTTATTAAAAATGAAACAATGACGCTAGCTCTCGAAGGAGGCCCAGCATATGTTATCGAAGAGGTTAATGGTGTCTCAGACAGCTACTTTGCCGTTCGGGTCGCGGAGCGTTTCACTTGGAATGCTTCTTCTAACGTTACCTTCAATCAAGCTGCTATCCTTGACCTTGATCCTAAGAATACAGACAACTACCTCCTCACTGTCAGCGCATACTTAGATGTCGATATCACAGAGAACTTAGCATGGCGCCTTAGCGGTGCTTGGAATTACGATAACGAACCAGCCGCAGGGCTAGAAAAGGAAGATCTAACACTAACTTCCGGTATCGCGATCAAATTCTAGTTAATAATTCGTCATCAAGACGAGCTTTCTACTCAAAGGCCACTCATAACGAGTGGCCTTTGTTTTTTTGCCTTTGAACCCAGATTATGCATTGGATTTTGAAGGAAATGCTGTCAGGTCAATAAACACAAGTCCTCAGCGCCTATTTTTCGATGAAAGCGATGTCACCCCATCGGTGAATTGAAAAATTGGCGGACGGACTTGTGTTTGAAGAGATGGCGGCATTTCTCGGAATCTAAATGCATATTCTGGGTTGAACTCAGATGGTGTATCAATACCCTTGCCTAGGGAGCGAATACAGCAATAGTCACGCGCTATGCCCCCCTCCTATATTGAGCTGGATCAAACCAATCTACCCGATGGCAGCTTACTCGCCTTGTATTATCAGGACGGAGATTTTGTCCTAGAATACAATGGCTTAGAGTTAATGAGCACCAATCTCACGTGGTCTGAGCAGATGCTAGCTGATCTAGGCTGTGTTAGCCTGCTGGAAGGAGCGGAGAACCGACCACAACACCCGCGAATACTCATCGGCGGCTTGGGTATGGGATTCACTCTCAAACGAGTTCTCGAGTTAGTGGGCTCACCTGCCACTGTCGATGTTGCGGAGTTAATGAGTCAGGTCATTGAATGGAATCGCACCTATCTCACAGAACATAATGGCCCCTTACTCGATGACCCTAGGACTAATGTCATTCTAGCAGATCTCTTCGACTGCCTTGGTGACAAGGATACTTATGATGCCATCCTAATTGATATTGATGACACCCCTGATGCGGTAATTACCAAAGATAATATCAAGCTCTACACACCAAGCTTTCTCGCGCTGCTACGCAAATCACTGAATCCCGGTGGCTGCCTAGCCTACTGGATGGCAGAGCCTTCACCGAAACTGGAGATGGCACTTAAAAAAGCCGGCTTCAGCGTAGAAACCCACCCTGCAAAGCCTCACGAGCACTCGGAAGAAAACTGGCACCGAATCTACGTCGCTCGCTTGAGTTCTTAGAACCACATCTATGCGATATTCGTGAAGACCGCTTGCACATCATCGTCTTCCTCAAGTTTATCGATGAGCGCTTCCACCTCCTCGATCTGGGCTTCGCTTAGCTCAACAGGGCTATTTGCGATGCGTTGGAGGTTAGCTTTAAAACCTTGAATGCCCATGTCCTCACACGCTTTGGTAAGATCTCCGAAGCTAGTAAATTCACCGTAAATAGTGACATGCCCATCTTGCTCGTCCATTTCCTCCAGTCCAAAATCAATTAAATTCAGCTCCACCTCTTCAAGGTCAATATCATCGGTTTTTTCAAATTCGATGACTGCCTTGCGAGTAAACATAAAATCGAGGGAGCCGCTATTCACCACTTGACCGTTGTTTTTATTAAAAACGGTTTTTACATTGGCCACCGTACGGGTGCTATTATCAGTGGCACATTCTACCCAGATGAGTGCACCGTGTGGACCTTTGCCCTCGTAGCTAATCTCGTCATAGTTGGCGGCATCAGCTGCGGTGGCGCGCTTAATTGCCTTCTCAATGTTATCCTTGGGCATGTTTTGCGCCTTGGCATTATTGATCGCTGTTTTAAGAGCTGTGTTTGAATTGGGATCTGAACCACCGGCCTTGGCTGCCATGGTGATGATTTTACCCAGCTTGGGGTAAAGTCGTGACATTTCTCCCCAGCGTTTTTCTTTTCCTGCGCGGCGCGCTTCAAATGCTCTTCCCATGGTAAAAATTGATAGTTTCGTTGCTGCAGAGACCATAGTGATTCCGCTCAGATGCTCAAGCATTCATTAGCTAAGCATTACGGCTGACAGAAGATGATACGCAGTGAGTCGAGACGAAGACGCGACTTGGAAATACTCTGATGCAGAGCTTCTCTCTGGTTTCTTAAGGCATGAATCTCCTGCTCACTCACGTGGTCATTGATCTCCCCAAGTGCCACAAGACGATCAATTTCCCTGCCTAAATAAGCATCTGACTCCGCCACCGCAGCTGTGATGACACGCTGCATTTCCATATTGGCTATCTCACGGCACTTCTCGAGCATCATTGGAATCATCTCCCGGCGGAATTTTTCCTGCTCAAGAAGTTTGTGTAAATTCCCTACTCGGAGAGTCTCCGCAGTGAGACTAGGTGAGGATGTTTGATCAGCCCCGCTATGATCTACCTGTACCCGAATAGGTGTGGTAGGTAGGAACCGATCCACATGCAGCTGTGCTGGCGCCACACACTCCACCACTGAAAACGTCTCTAGCAGAATCCCTTTATTAGGCGCACCTTCCCAAACACCAAAAGATGCATTCCCTGCCTCAGAGGTAAGTAGTAACTCAAGCGCTGTACGCGCCACTGGATGATCCCAGCTCATAAAGGCTGCATCCTCACGCGAAAGGGCACGCGCGCGATCAAAGGTAACATTCAGTCCATCATCTGGCAGTGCCGGAAAAGCATCGGTAATTAGATGCCCTGGAAGTAGTAAATAGGAACGCCTCACTAACTCCTCCACATGCAAACCAAAGTGATCCCACAGGCGCAGCAGAAACTCCTCCGATTTACTATCCGCATCCATCGCTGCCATCTGACCAATGACTTCTGCGGCTTTACCTGGCCGGCTCGAATTTATTTCCAATAATTTATCATAACCTCGCTGAAGCTTCAGACCGATACGCTTGCAGCACTGCTGGGATTTCCCAATAAAATCATCCAGCGCATCCGTATCCTCTGGCACCCCACCCAGCTCACGTAGAATCTCCGTAGCCCCGTGTAAACTACGCTCAAAAGCATTTAATCCCTCATGATACCAACGCGCGAGAAACTCACCGCGTGTACCTTCTTCATAGGGCACGTGGATGTTAATTGTCTCTGTCTGGCCAATTCTGTCCAGCCTACCAATGCGCTGTTCTAACAATTCAGGATCATCTGGGAGATCAAAGAGCACTAGATGATGCGCAAACTGGAAATTACGTCCCTCACTACCAATCTCAGAACAGATCAAAATCCTCGCCCCCTCTTCTTCAGAGAAATACGCTGCCGAGCGATCGCGCTGTAGCAGCGTCATACCCTCATGGAAATGCGCGCAGTTGATATTAATAATCTCTTGTAACTTCTCAGAAATCTCCTCCGCCATTTCGCGAGTTTTACAGATCAGTAACACCTTGGCCTCATCAAGCCGTTTTAAAAACCCCACCAGCCACTGAATTTTACCTTCTTCTACAGCATACAAATGCGCCTTACGCTCAGGGAACCCCTGCAAGGCATTACGCGTATTTCTGAACATCACACGCCCAGTGCCAAAGGCATCAAGAAGCTCACAGATCAATGGCTCACGCGCAGATTCATCACCCCCATCAAGTGCTAGGCAGTGCTCGTGCACACGCGCAGACTGAGAAGTAAATAGATCACGATCTTCAGCACTCAGTGGCTCACCATCATGGAGCCTCCCCACAGCCTCCGCTACAGCTTCATACTGCTCAGCTTCAGCTTGGAATTTTTGCAGATCGACATATCGCTCAGGATCTAACAATCTAAGCCTAGCAAAGTGCCCTTCAGCACCCAGCTGCCTGGGCGTAGCTGTTAGCAGAAGCAATCCCTCGGTGCGCTGTGCCAGTGACTCCACCACCTCATAGGCAGAGCTGGACTCTTGTTCAGACCACTCAAGATGGTGCGCCTCATCCACAATCAGTAGATCCCAGCCAGCCTCAATGACCTGCTGCGAACGTTTCTTATTTTCAGCAAGAAAGCCCACGCTACACAAGACCAACTGACTATCGAGAAAAGGATTCTCTCCATCTGTCTCAATGGATCTACATCGCTCTTCATCAAAGAGGCTAAAAAGTAAATTAAACCTCCGTAGTAACTCCACAAACCACTGATGCAGTAGAGGCTCTGGCACAAGGATCAACACCCGATCCGCACGCCCCGTTAGATGTAGCCGATGCATAATCAAGCACGCCTCAATGGTTTTCCCCAAGCCCACCTCATCTGCTAATAAAACACGAGGTGCCAATCGTGAGGAGACTTCACTAGCAATAGAAATCTGGTGGGGTATCAGGTCCACCCGTCCACCCACAAAGCCACGCACAGGAGACTGCATCACCTCACACTGACGCTGCAGCGCATCCACACGGAGATCATAGGTATGAAGATCATCGATACGGCCTGCGAGCAAGCGATCTTCTGGTCGGCTAAAGCTCATGGTATCTGCCAGCTGCGCCTCCGCAATCTCACGTCCATCACAGAGGTAGACTAAAAGTTTTTCTCGCACCTCTACTGAATCAATTTCCAGTATCTCACCTTCGTGAGTTTCCAGCTGTTCTCCTGGCTTAAGCTGCACACGACGTAGTGGCGCACTCTCCAGAGCATACTGGCGCTGTTCATTCGCCGCAGGAAACATCACCTCCACACGCTTAAATTCTACCTTAAGCATAATGCCAAGTCCTAGCTCAGGCTCTGTTTCACTAATCCAGCGTTGTCCTGGGGCGATGTTCAAATTTGTATCCATAAGAGAAGTCGGCGGAGGCTACAGAGATATTATCATCCCGCAAGAAAATCATAACACACACGAGTGCAAAAAGCATGACAAGAGCCAGACCCTCCGTATAGTCCGCCGCATGTCCGATTCCATTGCCAGCGCTAGTGAACTTTGCGTGAGTTATAGCTCCCACACCGTATTAGATGGTGCCACCCTTGCCATCCAACAAGGAGATCGCATTGGCCTCGTTGGACGCAACGGCTGCGGCAAATCCACTTTCCTAAAAATTCTCGCTGGTGAAAATGTCGGCGATAGTGGTGAAGTGACCCGCAAGCGCGGACTCGTCACTGGCTACTTACCACAGAATTTTGAGCTCAATGACGAGGCCAACGTCATCGATAATGTGCTCTCTGGCGTCCAGCACGTGCTGGATATGATAGAGGAGTATGAAGACCCTACCACCAATGATGATCGGAGTGCTGAGCTTCTCGATCTCATCACCCACCATGAAGGTTGGGAGCTGGAACACCGTGCGCAAAGCTTACTCACCAACCTCCACGCACCGGATGCACAGAGCATCGTAGGTCCACTTTCTGGTGGTGAAAAACGCCGCGTGGCACTCTGCCGCGCCCTCCTTTCCCAGCCAGACTTCCTCATTCTCGATGAGCCTACTAACCACCTCGACACCGGCTCTATCGAGTGGCTTGAGCAGTTTCTCTCTCGTTACAGCGGCACCTGTTTATTTGTAACTCACGATCGCTACTTCCTCGATCGGATTGCCAATCGCATCGTAGAAATCCGCCGTGGAAAATGTGATAGCTACCAAGGCAACTACACCGAATACCTCCTCTCTCGCGCTGAGCGCGATATGGCCGAAGCACGCAACGAACACAAACGCCAACGCTTCCTAAGCCGTGAGCTCGAATGGGTGCGCCGTGGCCCGAAAGCCAGAACAACGAAGGCAAAAGACCGGATGGATCGCTACTTCGAAATCGCCGATCAAGAAGCACCAGAGCAGGAGCTCGATGTCGATCTCATCATCCCACAGGCTCCTAAGTTAGGAAATAAAATCATCGATGCCCGCGGTGTCGGAATGAGCTTTGGCGAGAATCGCCTTTTTTCCGATGTGAGCCTCTCCCTCGAAGGCGGACAACGTCTCGGCGTGGTCGGGCGCAATGGCATGGGCAAGTCCACGCTTTTAAAAATCATCCTAGGCCAGCTCGCCCCACTCGAAGGCACCGTCGAAATAGGCATGAAGACGGAGATCAACTTCATTGATCAAAACCGCCTCATGTTAGACGATGATAAATCTGTTTTTGAAGAAGTAGGAGAAGGCCAGGAAAATGTTCGCCTAGGTGATGAAACCATCGGACTCCGCGCCTACCTCCGCCGCTTCCTCTTCACCGAAGAGCGTATCAACACCAAGATCAATCTACTCAGCGGAGGAGAACGTAGTCGCGTCATGTTAGCTAAGATCCTCAAGCGCGGTGGAAACGTATTAGTATTAGATGAACCAACTAACGATCTCGATCTCAATACCCTCAGACTCCTCGAAGAAGCTCTCCTAGCCTTTCAAGGAAGCGTCATCGTAGTCAGTCACGATCGTTATTTCCTCAACCGAGTCTGCACAGACATCCTCGCATTTGAGGGTGATGGCATCGTGGATTACCAAGTAGGAAACTATGATTACTACTTAGAAAAAAAAGCCGCACGTGAGGCCACTGCGGCGAGCTACAAAACGGTTTCCAAAAAATCAAAGCCCAAGCCTCAGAAAGAACGCCCCCGTAAACTCAAGTGGGCCGAAGAACGTGAACTAGAAACGATAGAGGAAACAATTATGGCCGCCGAAGAAAACGTCGCCCGCTTAGAAGCTATCTTCACCGCACCTGACTTCTACGAAAAATATGCTGACACCTGGCAGGAGCTAGAGGCAGAGCTAAAAGCAGCCAAAGAAAAAGTCCCCAGCCTATACACTCGCTGGGAAGAACTAGCGGCCATCAAGAAGGCGGCAGAGGAACAGTAAATTGATCCCAACCCACAAGCCCCACCACCAAAAACGAGGAAGACAACAGTGATCAAGGGCTATAAAAACCTAACCATCCGATAGGTGTTTGATCCTCATTCTATTATCAAAACAACCGAAACAGAATTCCTCAGAGAAAAAGCCGAGAGTTCCAAAGCAAAAGCATCGATAGTTTAGTTAAACAGAATCTCAATGTTCAAGATTGCTTACTAACTGATTTCACATTATAATAAACTCATGAAATTCATCGTCTCTCTGTGTTGTCTTTTATTACAGATTACTATGCCTCTTTCTGCTAACCCTACTTCCTCGCGGATGTGGGAAGCGAGCACCGGACATAAGCTCAAAGCTTCCGCCTTACAGGTGAAAGACGGCAAAGTACACCTTAAAAAAGATGATGGTAAGACCATCCAAGTGCCTCTAAATAAGCTGACTGAAGAGGATCAAAACTTCCTGAAAGAGCACTTTAAGCTCTCTGAGAAAACCACCCTAGCTGATTCTAGTAACTCTGAAATTCTGGAGAATCCTCCTCATCCACTAGGCGTGATCAGTGGCCCCATAGAAGCTAATGGTGGCTCAACATACTATGTCTACCTCCCTAAAAGCCTCAAAAAAAACCGTCAGGCTCCATTGCTTTTTTATACCAATTCTGGTGGTGGTAAGCCAAATCTTATCAAGCGGCTAACTCAATATGCTGATTTATTCGGCTGGGTATTTGCCATTTCTGTCGATTCATCCAACAAAGCAGGATGGGACAAAAATACCAAAAACTGCACTAACTGTCTGGAACACATTCTAAGCACCCTTCCTGTCGATGAAGAGAGAATCCACTACACAGGGAACTCTGGTGGTGGTGCGCAAGCATTCGTGAATACACAGATCAAAAAAGCCTATGGAGTGATGCCCAATGTTGGCTACATCCCAAGTGGGGTGAATGCGCGCACTAAGGTCGTCTATGGTCTGGGAGGCGGCTATGATTACAATCGGTACCTCACTGCCCATGCTGCGCATCAATACAAAAAAAATGGATTCCACCGGATGTCAGAAGGTGGTCACTCTGGCACTCCTCTTGATCATCGCGGTGATGGTATATTCTGGATGCACTGCAAATTCCTTGGCAAGGCAAAGAGCGATCACTCTGATGAAGCTAAAGACTTTGAGTTATCTACGCTCAATTGGCTAAATCAGCTCAAAAGTACAAACCCACAGCGAGCCTACTCAAATGGT
The DNA here is from genome assembly GCA_937969495.1 of uncultured Verrucomicrobiales bacterium. Taxonomy (GTDB): domain Bacteria; phylum Verrucomicrobiota; class Verrucomicrobiia; order Verrucomicrobiales; family Akkermansiaceae; genus Oceaniferula. The sequence goes on from CALBVY010000013.1 coordinate 51,739, forward strand.
ATCTTTTTCAAAGAAATCTATGCACCATCGGGAGCCAATGCAAAGGCGTTGGAAAGCTTACTCAACGAACTGAAAAAAACTGAAACCAATGTCTTATATCATGAAGGATTGTTAGGAATCGATCAACATTCAGGGAAATATTTTGTAGAATTTGGGGAAGCAGGAGGCTCAAAATTTGGCCATACATCTAACTCCTCCATCAAAGCCGCAGAGAAAATGCAGCAGAAGTATGGACATATCCCTGCCATTAATAAAGTTCTTGAAGCTATTAAGAAAAAAACCGTCAACAAATAGCCCGCTTGCCTAAGCACAACATTCGGACTGAAAGTTCGCCGCGCGGATCATCACACCATCGGTGCGCATCTGAAATTATTAGATAGTGAGCTGGTAACTCTCAATGGCAGCACAGACTTCCGCCTCGTCATCTGTACAGAGTAACATCTCACCATATTTTTTCCCCTCAGCCAATTGACTAAGACAAGGGAAAAGCATGGTGTCCTCCATGTAGCGTTTCTTCCCTAGAAAAATCATCGGGCTAATCCAGTCAAATGTCGCATAATGGTTCTGCGTAGCATCCATGAAGATCTCTTGCGTGGTCCCAGCACTGCCAGGAGCATAGACCACACCATAAGTAGCAATAGCCAGCAGACCGTCCTCTCTTATACTATTAGAAAAATATTTCGCCACATGGCGAGAGAACAGATTAGTAGGCTCATGTCCGTAAAACCATGTAGGAATAGCCAAGCTAGAGCCACCAGAGGGATGAAGATCAATCACATCTTGGGCACGCTCCATATACCCATCATCGCTATACACTGGGCTGCGTGCAAGCATCTGAAGTGCTGTGTCCAGCACATCCTCCTCAGCATTTGCCATCCATGCACCTAAGTTAGCCGCCTCCATCATACCAGGGCCGCCGCCAGAAGCGATAAAGTAGCCTGCGCGTGTAAGCTGACGAGTGATGATAGCCACTTTTCGGAAATAAGGATCTGTCCTCGGAGTGCCGTGGCCGCCCATAATAGCCACTACCTTTTTCTTACCATCCCTCTCCACTCGACCTTCTAATAAATCACGTAAAGCATCATCCACCGCATGATCATGAATCCTCTGAGCAAGAGCCTCTAGCACATCAGGAGTGTTACCCCCCTTGGCATGAAAATGATCATAGATCTGCTTATCAACGCTCTGATCGGCACTAGGTGTCCAGCCGTTCATAAGCTCTTCTCTCGTGTATAACTGGCTCCTGTAGGGATCATACGGCAGATTTTTAAATCGAGGTAAAATCACAGCTCCGCGTTTAAGTAAGCTTTGTTCATCCACACGATCAGGGAAATGGCAGCCCATAAAGACAGCACCTTCACATTCCAGAGTATTCCAGTCTATATCTACCCGAGTAAGATCGAGACCTTGCACTACAGCGCAGTTCAGCTGCCCCTGCTGGCGAGCTAGAGCCGAAAGATTATCGATTTCGCGAATGATGGAGCATGTTTTCATAGTTTAAAAAGTTAGATTGCTGATGTTTTGAGAATCCCAACGTAGGGTAAGTTACGATATTTCCCCTGATAGTCTAGTCCGTAGCCCACTACAAATTCGTTACCAATGACAAAGCCCGAGTAATCCGCCTCCTTAACACTCTCGCGCGGTATATCTTTAGTCAGTAGCACGCAGGTCTTCACCTCAGTAGCTCCAAGCCCTGTCAGCTTTTCTGTCACAGCATGTAAGGTGCCTCCCGTATCAAGAATATCATCAAGTATCAGCACCTTCCGCCCTAATACATCGGGGAGGGTATTATCCAGAAACTGAACCTTGCCACTACTCTCCATCCCACCATGGTAACTGGAGACGTTGATACACTCGATCTCCATGGTCAAAGGCACACGGCGCAGCAGATCCGCCATAAAGAGAATGGCTCCCTTTAATAGCGCCACCACCACAATGGGCTCCCCCTCAAAGTCATTCATTAATTTTTCCGCGAGTATATCTAAGCGTTTTTGAATCACTTCCTCATCAATGAGTACTTTCTCAATATCCTGGTGCATATGCAGAGTCTAACTCAGAATTTCGATTTCAACAACGCTTGGATCGAGATCAATGTTGAAAAGTCCGTGCCTTTCCTATTTTCCATGGTTACATACAGCCATGCCCAGTGACGTTACCTCGCTCCTACAGGAACTCATCCGTATTCCCAGTGTCAATCCAGACAATGCCCCAGGTACGGATAAAACAGGCGAAGCCGCACTGGCTCATCATGTCTATGCCTACCTTGAACAAATGGGATACACGGCTACCTTGGTGGAAATCCAACCTGGAAGACCTAATCTAATCGCTCGTGCTCCGGGAGCTGAAAACCGACCCAGGATATTGTTAGGACCCCATCTTGATACCGTCGGCGTAAGCGGCATGACCATTGATCCCTTTAGTGGAGATATTCATGAAGGAAAAATTTACGGTCGCGGAGCCTCGGACACCAAAGGGCCTATGGCGGCTATGCTGCAAGCACTCAAAAACTGCCGCTCGCTCTTAGAATCTCACCCCATCGCTATCGACTTCGTTGGCTTCATGGGAGAAGAATCTAACCAATGGGGCTCCAAGCATTTTGCCCGAAACCACGCTAACAAATATGAGTTTGCCCTCGTGGGAGAACCCACATCATTAAATATCGTTCATACCACTAAAGGGTCTCTCTGGACCACATTACAGACGTCAGGTAAAGCCGCTCACTCGTCGCAACCAGAACTTGGCGAAAACGCCATTCTAAAGCTCACCAGCTCACTCGACCGCATGAACCGCAAGCTCACAGCTAGGCTCGCTAGTTACACCCACCCAGTGCTTGGTCACAGCACTCTGAACATTGGCGTCATCCATGGCGGCTCCAGACCTAACATTGTTCCTGATTCAGCAAGTGCAGAGATCGACATCAGACTAACACCATCGCTGCACGAAGCTGGCGGCGCGCTGAATTTATTAGAAAACTTCATCTCAGAAAACAACCTACCACTCACAATTGTAAACCCTCAAGAGAATCCACCTATGGAGGTAGCTACTGATCATCCTTGGATTAAAAAAATGATCTCAGCAAATCCGCAATCAAGCCCTGTAGGCGCGCCATGGTTCTCTGATGCTGCCCATCTCAATGACGCTGGTATCGCATCGGTTTGTATTGGCCCCGGTTCCATTGATCAAGCACACACCAAGGATGAGTTTATTCAGATCACAGATCTCGAAGCCGGGGTGCAATACTTTGAGAGGTTAATTAAGAGCCTTGGATAGGCCGGCCACTACTTCTTTTTCCTCCGCTTAGCGCTAAGCTGAGCTTCTCGGTTACGGTAGTTTTTTTCCTGCTTTCTAAATACCGGAAGAAGCTCGAACTCCATCCACTCGAACGCTGCCTGAAGCCCTTTTTCTTGATAGATTCGGCCAATCAAAGCCTCCACGGAAGTTGCATTCCCAATGTTACGGAGGAAATCATTTGAAGTGCAGCGAACAAACATTTCACCATCCATTTTCCCCTGCTCTTTGAGGATCAGCTCACGCATGTAGAGAGCTAACACAGCATCCCCCACCCAGGCTTCCTCACGCTCACGCATGAGTTCTTCATCTACTTTTTTAGGTGCTGCCATATTTAATTCTGTTCGTTTTTATTCTCCATTTTTTTACGGAGCGCAGCTTCAGATTCTGCATCCCAGTAGCCACTCCCCAGCTCCACAAAGACACTGGAGTAGGGCAGTGCTGTGCGTGTTTTGATGACCAGTACGCGATAGCTCTTCGAAGTGTTATTGATAAGGCTCATAAGCATTTCATTATCCAAGTGTAATGTTTCTCTCCCATGTAAGGCATCTTTAATATCTGATCGGTGCACCTTTACCCCTGGCGCATAATCATAGGGCATTTCGCCAATCTCTCGAGTTAGATAAATCCTCGGCTTAACGTGATGTTTTTCCTCAATGACACCCTCCAAGCCATCTAATACATCTGGTATTTCCGCATCCACTTGGATTACGCGTAGCCCACGCCGACTTGAGGTGGGGAATGCAGCCTCAGCAATGACTACCCAGTTTCTTGCACCCAGATAATTAAGCTCATGCCTAATCGTGCCTAACCACGGTCGGTCAGCAGATGGATCACCTGCACAACCTGCCAGAACAAACACGCAGAAACATGTAAGTAGGTAGAAAAATTTCGTCAAAAAAGATGGCATAAACAATCAAAAGGCTGACAGACATCAATCTACTCTAGCCCCGATCATTCTGCAATCTGAATACTTTCACACCCACATTACATCAGCTGCGCCCCAGCTTCCGCCAATGGGCTACGCTCACCACGTGAGAGACTTACGTGCGCAGTAAATGGCTGACCCTTAAGACGATTGCGGGTAAAAACAAGGCCGTTACTCCTGCTATCTACATAGGGGTTATCAATCTGTGCAGGGTCTCCCACAAGGACTAGCTTCGAGCCACGTGACATCCGTGTCACTACAGTCTTCGCCTCCTGTGGAGTTAACTGCTGGGCTTCATCTAGAATAAAAAACCGCTTCGGGATTGAACGGCCACGGATGTAACAGAGCGCTTCGATCTCGATGATTCCACGTTCGATCAACTCATCGTATGGCTTACTGACCGCATCTCCTAGATTTTCTTTTTTCTGCTGTTTCCTCCGTGGCCCCTGAGTGGAATCAGGCTGCATTAGAAGATCAAGTGCATCATAAATCGGCTGCAGCCATGGCCGCATTTTATCATCTAGAGAACCCGGCAAGAAACCTAACTGATCCCCCATAGATACCACAGGTCGGCTCACTGTAAGTCCATTATAGCGACGATTAAACATCTCATGAAGACCTGCAGCGACGGCGACGAGTGTCTTCCCCGTACCCGCCTGACCATAACATGTAACTAAGGAGATTTCTGGATTGAGCAGCGCATCGATCAAGCATTTCTGCCCAAGATTCAGTGGTTTGAGGTGATGTCCATCTGGAATGCGGAGCACCTCTGGAATCTGTAAACGTACAAATGTGCCCTCCGAGTCCAAACGCGCCGGCATCGTCTGTTTCTCACCAGCCTTGAGAAGAACATATTGATTAAGCACAATTTCCTTTCGGCGTGGATGCTCTAACGCAAGCTCTCCAGAGCTGGCAAAACGCTGCAGCTCAGCAGCATCTACATCTACGCAGCGCATATCATAGCTACTTACTTCTATAGGGTCCACCTTATCATTGAGATAGTCCTCACAGTTGATCCCTACAGCCTTGGCTTTAAGCTGCATGTTAAGATCTTTGGTCACCAAAACCACAGGCGCAGAATTGTGCTCCTTGAGCAGCACCGTCGCAGCAAGGATACGGTGGTCCACTTGACCTCGATCCGGAAAAACTCTTAGAAACTGACTCAACTCATTAGAATTCTTCTCACAAAAATCAGGATCATAGATCACCAGCCGGATCGTCCCACCTCCTGACGTAGGCACGCCACGGGTGACTTTTTCACCAGAGGAAAACATTTCAGTTAACTTCCGGTGCACTCTCCTAGCATTCGCACCACGCTCACTCTGCTCACCTTTGAACTTATCCAGCTCCGCAAGAACATCGGCAGGAACACAAATGTGATTATCTTTGAATCTCCCCAGGCACTCTGGATCGTGAAGAAGAACATTGGTGTCTAACACAAAGTTTTTAACTTGATCAGAAGGTGCTTTTAACCCGAAATCTTGAATACGTGTTTTGTTCACGTCCTTCTTTTTAGCTTTGGATTTTTTAGCTTTCGAAGATGTTTTCTTATTAGGTGTATCAGTAACGGGATTTGTTTGGTCAGAGGTGTTTGATTGAATCATTGGGGAACAGGGTAACAATAAAGCGGGGGGCTTGTAGAAAATACTTCACAGCGCCCCACTTATCACGCTGCTGAGTAGTGCCACCACAAGGTGAACAATGCCTGGAAGTTGAAGTAAGCCAGGCAATACGTAGGGAGCATCCAAATCCCTCCGCACAAGTTCGGGTGAAACAACCATTCATCATCGAATGGACGTGGATTATAATATTCAACTTACCTTAAGTATCTACGATGCGGGTAATGATGGCAAACATTATTTTAACTGCTTGCTACCAATTATCTGTTTTGTGAGTTCATGATAATTAATTTTCCCTATAGCTGTGCGAGGCAGCTCTGCCAATTTGATTACCTTTCTGATCCGGTGTAACGGGTGGCAACTTGTATGATGCAAATCTAACACACCTTGAATACCATCTCCTTTTTGAATGCACAGTATCAGCTGATGCCCAGCTCTAGCGTCATCGATTGCCACCACTGCATATTCAGCGAGTGGCCGATCTGCTTTTCTAAACGATTTACCTACAGCATTTTCAACATCGATTAGATCAATCAACTCACCGAGTATTTTCACACAGCGATCTGCCCGCCCCTGAATCGTCAGGTGATCACCAGAGACATGGCCAAGATCATTACTGGTCAGCCATCCGTTTTTCTTAGGATCTTCGAGAAAACACTGCCCCTCTTTATTGATTCCTACATAAGCACTGAGTAAAGGTTTTCCTGCAATCTCGATTTCACCCTTATCCGTGGTTTGCACCTGCCAGCAAGGCAGCACTCTTAAACACCTCTCACCAGCCAAAGCGGTGGCTACCTGAGAGGCTGTTTCCGTCATACCATAAGTCTCGCGCACAGGCCACCCGAGCGTAACAGCCTGTTGATAGAGTTCATCATGAAGCACCCCGCCACCAATCAACACCGCACGCACAGAGGAAGGTGCCGGGAGATGAAGTTTCACCAAGTCTGCTAACTGTGTGGGGACAAAAGACGTGTGGGTAACCCCCTCTTCATTAAGCTGCTTATAGCACCCTGCGGGATCCCATTTCCCATAATTACCAATCACTCTACAATCTGCTAAATAAGCACGCGCCGCAATTCCTATACCACCCACGTGAAATAGTGGCAGAGTTTGTAACCATCTATCTTCTGATGTCACCTCAAGAAAATTATTCACCGAGCGTGCAGAAGCTAACAAAGCCTCCTTCGCCAGAGCTACCCACTTCCCTGGACCTGTGGAACCCGATGTGCGAAATAAAACATGCGCCTTAAGATCGAGCTGTTGTTTTAGCCATGGGCTAATTAGTTCTGCCTCGTGAAGAGCTTCACGGTCTCGGGGATTAGTTAAAACTCTGGACTTCTCAGACACCCAGAATGTTGGATCATTTAGGTCAAGCGCTTCCATGGTAGATTTTCTAATAAATCATCAAATCCAAGTCCACTCCCTTGAGGAACTGAGAAATCCGGCGTCACCCCGCCCATTCGCTCAATAAAATCATTTGGCTCAAATAAACCATGTGTCATCAGCCCACAAGTATCGATCATCCCAGGGTAATCCCTCGCAGCTATTGCCGCACGCCACGCCGCATAAGTCTGCCCCAGAGGATGATCCATATAGCTGGTAAAAACCACACGCCTGCTGTCCATATAGGATCGCTCTAACTTATTTTGCAATACATTTACCGCAGGCTTAAGAACCGCTACGCTAAAGTTCCTATCAGCCATTTCCACATCACGATCCACTGCCAGCGCTATACCATACCGGGTGCGAAGTTCTCCCCAAGATCGACTTTCATAAACACAGGGGTCTTCTAGAAAATCAATTTTTTTTCGAAAGCTTTCAGGCAGGCTGTTGAGAAGCTTTTCAATCCCACCACGACCTAACAAATTATTAAAATCAATCCGCCAGCGCAGTACGGGGAATCGTTCTGCCTGATCCAGCACAAACTCACGCTCACGCTCTATATCCCTACCCATTTTCACCTTCACCATGGTAAAGCCAGCCGCCACAGCCTGATCAAAGTCCGCAGCCTGCATCATCAGAGTAGCATGGCTCTGAGGCACCTGTAGACCTTCAAAAAGATTCTTCCCTGCTAGCCTCGCCTTCCCATCTTCACGCGCACAGTACAAAGCAGCTCTAATGGTAGGGGTAGTGCCGCCTTCTTGGAGAATTTTTAATAAACCATCAAGAGGCACATCACCTAACTCTGGCCAAGGATGCATACAGCCATAGCCATCCCCTACTTTAATCAAAACCCCCGCGTGATCGTGCCTCGTAGAGCTTGCATTTAATGCCCCTGGACTCTTTAGAGTATAACGATAAATGTAGATAGGAGGTTTCATAAAATCACGATCAATTGAACCACCATAGCATAAAAGAGTAGTTGCAGTGCAGACAAGGCCAAGAACCGATTATACACAACACCCGGAGGAGTGCGCCCGACCCACCACTGAATCAATGCCGCAAGTATAAATGGAGGGGAAAAATAAAGAAGCTCTCGCTGATAACCAAAGATAAACCCCGTGATCCCGTAAGGAATAATCGTCATGACCTGAAGCAGTATAAGTGCCTTTTTCCTTCCCCACTTTACCGCCAAGGTATTTTTCTCATTACTTCGGTCTTCATCTATATCACGCAAATTATTAATGGCGATCAAAACCGCTGATAAGCACCCAATGGCCACGCCCATCAACATCGCCACGGGCTCCCATGTGCCTGTTTGCACAAAGACTGTTCCAGTCACCGCCACCACGCCAAAAAACAAAATCACAAATAACTCTCCCAGCCCACGGTAGGCAAGTGGCAGAGGCCCACCAGTATAGCCATAACAGAGATAAAGCGAAGGCACACCAATCGCCAGAATCGGCCATCCTCTTTCTTGAATCAATAAATAACCAAAAACAGAGGCCATGAGTAAACACACCACTGCTACCATATAAACGGCCTTACTAGAAAGCTGACCAGATGCCGTCGCCCTAGTAGGCCCCAGACGAGCTTCGGTATCTGCGCCTTTTGCTGAATCAATTGCATCATTAAAAAAATTCGTCGCCACCTGAATCCAAACCGCGCCCATTAAGGTGTAAATCGCCAAGTAAACATCCCATTTACCCGTTAGATGATACGCTAGAGCGCAGCCCACCCACACCGGCACCACCGCAGCAGGCAGAGTTTTAGGGCGAGCAGCAAGAAGGTAGGATTTCATCGTTTCAGAGCAGATTGAGGAAGGCAGTGATGACTTGAATCAGCCCGTAAGTAAAGAACATCGCAATCCACGAATCCAACATTGACTCTTGCCCGTTCACCCATCCACCATGCCCTCATGATTGCTAAACGAGCTATTTTTGAAGGTAGAGTACAAGGTGTAGGCTTTCGCTACGCCACCAAACAGCTCGCAATGGGTTTTGATGTATGTGGCTGGGTAAAGAATCTACCCGAAGGCACCGTAGAAATGCAACTTATGGGCGAAGAAGATGAAATTGATGAGTTTATCAAAGAAATCGTCGAAGAAAGCGCGATGGCACACCACATTAAAAACATGTGGACTGAACACATCCCTCTGCTAGAAGGCGTCAAAGGATTTGTCATTAGCACCTGATCTAACATTCTATATCATGGCTTAAAATGGACCGTAAAACACTCTGTATGACACAACAGTCACAAAACCTATCAAACCCTCCTTGAATAAAACAGAAAGCCTGCTAGTATAGATAAGAATTTGCCTGCTGCCTAGCCTAGAAACGTTTTACACCCAAGCTCTATGAAATCTAAAATTTTTTATCTCATCTCCTTCTTCTCGTTCTTTTGGTTGAGCTCCCTCCAAGCAGAGGTAATCAGTGTCACCTCGAAAAGTGGTAAAAAAATGATCATCACACTCCTTGCTCGCCAAGGTGAAAAAGTCGTCATGCGCAGAGCATCCGATGACAAAGAATTTACGATCTCCCCAGATAGCTTAGATGAAAAATCTGCGAAATTGATACGTTCAAAGATGAAAAATTTGAAGATAGCACTCCCCCCATTAGACGCTCAAGTAGTCATCAGTAAAAGGCGCAAAAAGAAAGCTAACAGTTTCTACATGAAACAAATGGAAGTAGGATCAAAAATAACCATCATCAATGAAGATCCGAAAATACCATGCCCACCATGTACCGCAAATATGGTCTTCATTGGTCAAGATCAGGAAGATACTGATCAATTTACCGTCCTCGCCAATCAACAATTTAAAGTCACACCCACTAGACAAGGCGCGATCCAGAACACCTCTCCATTTACCACCACCTACGATAGCTACAACAAAGGTGAAGGTAACATCGGCGGAGCCAAATACGTGGGCTATCTTCTCGTAATCACAAGCCCAGACAAAGAAATCATCTACACAAAAACAATGCATTCTGGTATCAAAAAGGCTCTTGAGTTTGACGCTTCTGCTGCTGCAAAAATCAAAAAATACCCATCAGGTACAATCCTTGGTCCAGATATGAAAAAACCGAAGAAAGCCAAACGAAACAACGGCATTCTCAAGCTCTAACTTCGCTTATTAGCTCCCCCAGTTTTCAAGGATATTCGCTTTGATATATCAATCAACTCCATCCATTTGGAGCTGAGATCAAATAACTAAAACAAACGCGCAGCCAAACACTTCACACCATGAGCATCCAGAGACAAGGCACCAAACAACGCATGAGCCGCATCGTCACTCACAACGATACCATTTATCTATGCGGCCAGGTTGGCAAAGACGCCACCAAAGACGTGACTGAACAAACCGTAACGATGCTCGAAAAGGTAGATGAATTACTCCTTCAGGCTGGATCTGATCGCACCCACATCCTATCCGCCACCATCTACTTAAGCGATATGAAAAATTTCGCCGCCATGAATACCGTGTGGGATGCTTGGATACCAGAAGGACACGCTCCAGCACGCGCATGTGTGGAAGCATCGATGGCTCGCCCAGAGCTCTTAGTGGAGATATCCGTTATCGCCGCAGTTAAGGGATAAAAACATCTCTAATAGTGATGTTGAGCAGCCAGGGCTCGTTAACTTCTTCACCTTCTGGTTGGAGAGAAGGCGAAAGAATATAATACCTGCAGGCTTTTGTATCTACTCGAGGTTTTGTTCTCTGTGTTTTGCCCTCTCCTCCTTCACCACGGCTGCCATATCGTAAATGGCTAATAGGATAATCATCAGCCCGTAGAGCATCGCCACAGCCCACCAGATCAGAAACAACCACACACTCGTACCCAACCAGCCAGATAGCGGCCACGCACCAAGTGCGGCGATAATAACAAGCACGATAACAAGCTGGAATAACATCTTACGCCGTAGTTCACGTGAGTGCAGGATCATACGTGCAAGTCCTGCACACACCATTATCCAACTAGCTTTTTTCCCTGACATCGTAGATAACTGTAAGTTTCACCAGCCAAAGGCCAAATACCAAATGCGAAAAACTTGTGTAGATTCTGCATTTACCAAAATACGCCAGCGCAAACCATCATCCACCTGGGTAAAAATTCGTCAGATTCGTAGTTTCAAAAATCTGCCTAAGCCGCTATCACTCCTCCGCCATGCTTGATATCAAAGCCATTCGCGAAGACGCAGACACCATCAAAAAACGCTTAGCCACCCGTGGTGGTGATTCTCACACCCTCATTCCAGAGCTTCTTGCCTGTGATGAGGTACGCCGCCACGCAGAAACGCTAAAACAAAACCTGCAATCAGAGCGCAAGCAGCTATCCAAACAAATCGGTACCCTTATCTCCCAAAGTAAAGCCGATGAGGTGGAGACCATTAAAGAACAAGTTCGCATAATCGGTGAGAGAATTTCTCAACTTGATGAGGAAAGCGAAACCAACGATACCCGTATGACGGAGCTACTGATGAGTGTTCCTAATATTCCTCACGCAGACTGCCCAATCGGTAACGACGAAGAGGCTAACCCTGAAATCCGCATATGGGGTGAGAAACCAGCAATAAACGAACCACTGGATCATGTGGCACTGGCAGAAAAACATGGCCTGATCAGCTTCGAAGATGGCACACGTATCACCGGCTCTGGCTTTGTCGTGTATCGAGGTAAAGGCGCGCGCCTCGAACGCGCACTTATTCAGTTTTTACTCAATACACAGAGCGAAGAACACGGCTACGAGGAAGTCAATGTGCCTCATCTTATTAAACGCGAATGTATGGAGGGCACTGGCCAGCTTCCTAAATTCGAGGATGATATGTATGGCATCGAGGAGAACACACTCTTCCTCGCGCCTACAGCAGAGGTTCCAGTTACCAATCTCTACCGTGACACCCTTCTTAAAAACGATGATTTACCGGTAAAATTAACCGCTTACACACCATGCTTCCGTCGCGAGGCTGGCAGTGCTGGACGAGATAACCGCGGTATCATCCGGATGCACCAGTTTGATAAAGTGGAGCTCGTACAAATTGTGCATCCAGAAAAATCCCTCGAAATGTTAGAAGAGCTCACCGGACATGCAGAAGCTATTCTTCAGAAGCTAGGGCTGCACTACCGTGTGATCGAGCTCTGCACAGGCGATATTGGATTTTCATCTACGAAGACTTATGACATCGAAGTCTGGTCACCAGGGCAAAATAAATATTTAGAGGTCTCTTCTTGCTCAAACTTTGGTGACTACCAAGCACGCCGGATGAAACTCCGCTACAAAGACACCGATGGTAAAAACCACATGTGTCATACCTTGAACGGCTCCGGCACAGCTCTCCCACGGCTCTTTGTGGCACTCATCGAGCAGTACCAACAAGCAGATGGCAGCATCCTCATTCCAGAGGTATTGGCTCCCTATTTCGGCGCAGAAAAAATTGGCTAAAAGGTAATCCGCCTATGCCCAATGGCCCCCAAAAACCCCCAGCTAAAAAACACCCCTTGCAGCACAAGCGGGCGTTTCAGACAGCACTGGTGCAATGGTTTGAAACCAAAGGAAAAGATTATCCATGGCGTAGAACAACGGATCCTTGGCCGATCCTTGTCTCCGAGATCATGCTGCAGCAAACACAGGTTGCTACCGTCTTAGGGAAAGGCCACTACACCCGCTTCATGGCACTCTACCCCACCCCACGTGATATGGCAGAGGCCGCAGAACAGGAAATCCTTAAAGCATGGGAGGGACTAGGCTACTACCGCAGAGCGCGTAACCTACACGCAGCGGCCAAGGCAATCACTCGTGACCACCGTGGCATTTTCCCAAGGAAATATGAAGAAATCCGAGCTCTTCCAGGTATTGGTCAATACACCGCTGGCGCCGTAGCCTCCTTTGCTTACAATGAGGCTCAGCCGATTGTGGATGCCAATGTCGCCCGTGTGTTTTCTCGATTATTTGATTTCCAAGAGCGGATTGATACCAGCGCTGGAAACAAACAGCTCTGGAAGTGGGCTACCGAGCTCGTCCCTGCAGAAAACCCACGCGCATTCAACTCCGCCATCATGGAGTTAGGGCAACAACAATGCTCTAACAAATCACCAAACTGCACCACCTGCCCACTTCGCCGCTTCTGCCATTGCTCAGAGCCCACTACCCTTCCCATCAAAAAATCCGCCGCCAAGGTGACCAGAGTTGATGAGTTCGCACTCTTTACTCAGGACTCACACGGTAGAATCCTGCTGCAACAGGTGCAGAAAGGTGAGCGCAGAGAAGGTATGTGGTCGCTCCCGCGCCGCGAGCATGCTGAGACTTTGGACCTCCCCTTAGCTCTGAAAACAACCTACGCAATCACTCGCTATCAGGTCACCTTACGCGTATACGCCGACAGCAACATGCCGCGCTCTACCCGCCAACACGAATCTTGGCACCTACTCGATGACTTAGAGAGTCTACCCATGCCAAGCCCTGATCGCAGAGCATTGGAGAGTATCCTCGAAGGCTGAAGGCTTTTTAAAATCCAAGAAAACCCGCATCCCCCACGCATCTATTCCTTGCTTATCTCCGCTAGATTAATGATCCTCTAGCGCGTGATACACAAGGCTTTCATCCTCGGCGCTGGACTCGGCACACGCCTACGCCCACTTACCCATGTTCTCCCCAAACCATTGGTACCTATTTTTCATGAGCCTATGGCAAACTACGCCCTTAGACACTGCCAGGCAGCTGGGGTCTCAGAATTTGCCATTAATACCCACCACCTCCCCGAGTCCTGGCATGCCACCTACCCTGAGAGTAAGTTCAACGGCTGCTCTTTGCATTTTTTCCACGAAAAAATATTATTAGAAACAGGTGGAGGCATCCAGAACATTGCCAGCTTCATCGGTAATGACCCTCTACTTATCTATAATGGCGATATCTTAACCAACATCGATATCCACCAGCTTATCCACCAGCACAAGCAGTCTGGTGATCTCGCCACACTAGCACTTCGTTCATCGGGTGAAAACTGTAACGTCAGCATCTCTGGCAACAAGGTCTCTGATATGCGAAACATCCTCAGTGAATCACCCGGCACCCATCAATTCACTGGTATTTACTGCATTCAGCCAGAGATTCTCCAGCTCATTCCACCCCATGAAGTGGTCTCTGTGGTTCCGGCATTCATCGAGCTAATCAAGACAGAAAAGCTCGGAGCCATCGTCCTTGATGAGGGCGATTGGTTCGATATTGGAAATCCACAAGCCTACCGTGAAATCCACGCTCACATGCGTAACCAGCGTGAAGACGCCATCCACCCAGAAGCCCGCATTCACCCTGATGCCTCAGTTTGTCAAAAGACATGTATTATCGGCCCCCACGTAGAAGTTCAAGCTGGAGCATGCTTGAAAAATACGATCGTCTGGCCGGGAGTCCATATCCCAGCGAACACTCAGGCCGATGGCCAGATCCTCACGGGAGAAAATTAACCATTGAAACACAGTCCGTTTTCTGAAATCTCCAAGCACCATTATCCGTCATGCCAGCCGACACTCTTCTCACCGCCATCCGCACCCACCTTGATCTTAGCCCCAGGCACTCCTGCGTCATCGAGCCTATCACCAAAGGAGCCTCCGGGCGCACAATCGTCAGACTCAAAGCGGAGGGCTACCCCACCTACATCGGGATCCACTACACCATGGATCGCAAAGACAATGCCAACTACATGCCAGTGTCTGAGTTTCTCACCGAAGCTGGATTTAATGTACCAGAAGTCATCTATGATAACCCTGGCAGACGAGTAGCATTGGTAGAAGACCTCGGAGATATTGACCTCCTCAGTATGAAGGACGAACCCTGGAAAAAACGCGAACCTATCTACCGCTCCGCTTTCGAGCAGTTGGATAAACTTTTCTACACCCGAGCACCCAAAGACTTAGAATTCCAGCCCCCATTCGATGAAGCACTCTACCGCTGGGAGCAAGATTACTTTTTTGATCAAGTAGCCGATGAACACCTCGGCATGAATCCCGCCATCGTGGATGAACTCTCCGAGCACCCAGCGCTAGCACAAATGGCTAAAGACCTAGGCGCCTCCTCACGGAACCTTGTGCACCGTGATTTCCAATCTCAGAACATCATCGCAAATAGTGGTAAAGCCTGGCTTATCGATTTCCAAGGTATGCGTAGAGGCCGACAGGAGTACGATCTTGCCTCCCTGATCTATGATCCATACATGAACCACTCCGCGGAAGAACGCCAAAAGCTCATTGAGCTCTGGGAAGATGTCTCTGAAGAAGAACCCATCGCACCCATCCTACAAAAATGTGCCACCCAACGTCTTATGCAGGCAATGGGCGCTTACGCAAAAATTGGTCGTCAACCACACCAAGAATGGTTCCTCCAGCACCTCCCTACCGCAGCAAACCTTCTGCGCGAGGTCATCGCAGGCTCTGATCTTGAAGAACCACTGCTACCTGTGTTAGATGAGCTAAGTTAGTAAACTCTGCGGATGCCGCCAACCACCCCGCCATGACGTGCGGCACTTATGATGACCCATCCTCCAGAGACAGCAGATCTTGCTACGCTTGCTGAGAAACATAGCCAGCCCAAGAGCCCCTATAAGATGCGCTCCTATCTAGCGCTATTCCTGCTCACCATGATGGCTGGGCTAGCGGTTATTTTCTATGGCCACCGTGTCCGTTTGATCCATGACGTTGACATAGCTTGCATCAAAGCGGCAGCTCCATCGGAAGGGCGGCTTTATCTGCTAGATGAAAAGTCTCAAGTTATCACCTCCCATCTTCTCACCCAGCAGCCTGATAAAAGCCGGAAATTTAAACTCATCACCATCACCGATGATCCGGATCAAATCTACGAACGCACCCCCCCATCCCCCCTCGACTACGCAGTCATACTCCACAGACTCCATCACCAAGGTGCAGAGAATATCGTCATAAACACTCAGTTAACCTGGGATGGCGACCTAGGAATAACAGCCACCGCGCTGAGCAATAAGCTAGCTGAATTCACCAATGCCAATATCTCACTCAACCTAACAAGAGGTGCCGCCACCCACGAGCTCCCCGAAGCACTACAGCAGAGCATCATTCCCTTTTCCAACGTCAGTGGCAACGTCAAGCTTCTCCCAGTGGTCAATCAAGTCACTCCCCCCAACGCATTATCAAACACAGGCAAAACACGCGCTGGATTTAGTAAAATAGAAAGCATCCCAGAGACCACCGATGTCATCCCCATGATTTGCGTCTGGCAGGACAAAGGCATCGTGCCGTCCATAGAGCTCTTAGCCATAATGACTGCGCATCAGATCAACCCTGATCAAGTCATCATCCACTGCGGTAAATATATCCAGCTAGGACATGATGGCCCAGTGATCCCCATCAGCAAGTTCGGAGAAATCAGTTTTTCATCATCCGCTCATCAACTCAAAATCACCTCCACCACCGCAGCGGAAAATCTCATTACACGGGTAGATACAGAAAAAGCACCCACACCCGCAGATACCGATGTTTATCTCATCCACGCCGTCGGAGAAAAAACCAAAGCCACCAATGCCATCTCAGCTGAGCGACTTGCAGCCATGGTACACTGGTCACAGTTTTCCCCAACACCAGCACCAGGAAAATCTATTCAGTATCAAAGACTCCCACTCTGGGCAGACATCATCATCATCTTTGATATCGCCCTAGCAGCGTGGTTTTTCGCCAGTCTATCACGTGGCAATCGCCACCTCACCTTTGCTCTGACAGCCTTACTCACATTCCCCCTACTCATCTCCATCATGGAAGTCACTCAACACTGGTTTAGCATATCAGCTCCTCTGGCAGCCATCATCATGGCATGGCTAACCCTCCTCCCAAGGAAGAAAAACACACACCCTATAGAAGAATACAGCAACACCAATCCCAAACCTATAATCAGCGAGTAGATGACATTTGGTTTGGCATTTATTATTTGCAGTTTAGATAAGTAACATGTCTCTGGACGATACCATCAATAAAGCTTCTGTTCTCATCGAGGCTCTTCCCTATTTACAATCATTCCGTGGCCATACCTTTCTCATTAAAATGGGGGGATCTGCCATGGAAGATCCTGAACTGGTAAAAAAAGTGATGCGCGACATCGTCTTTATGGAAGTCGCAGGGATTAATCCTGTGGTTGTCCACGGTGGAGGCAAAGCCATCTCCGCCGCCATGGAAGCAGCTGGCCTTCAGGCACAATTTATCGGCGGCTTTCGCGTCACCACTCCTGAGGCAATTAAAATTGTAGAAGAAACTCTCTCCGGCACCATCAACTCTGGCCTCGTTAGCATGCTCATGGAATTAGGAGGAAAAGCCCAAGGAATCCCTGGCTCAGAGGTCTTTATTGGGCGGCGTATTCAAGCCTCAAATGATCATGGCGAAAAAGTGGATATCGGAAGAGTTGGCGAAGCTATCCACTGCCGCTTGGATGAGATACGGAGCTGTATTACCTCAGAAACAGTCCCCGTCATTTCCCCCTTAGCCGCGGAAGAAGATAGCGCTAAACCACTCAACGTAAATGCAGACCTCGCCGCCGCTTGCTTAGCCAAGGCCTTGAAAGTTTCTAAGCTAATTTACCTCTCTGATGTCCCCGGCGTATTATCAGATCGTAATAATCCCAATAGCCTGATCCCCTCAATTAATCGCTCAGCAGCTAGTGAACTGGTAAAAGATGGCACCATTGCTGGAGGTATGCTGCCTAAGATCAATTCTGCTCTCGATGCCCTCGCTAGTGGCGTCGAGAAAGTTCACTTCATCGATGGACGTATGCCCCATTCATTACTTTTGGAAATCTTTACCCGATCCGGTATCGGCACCGAGATCACCAATTAGAGCTGCGCAGGAGCCATCAGGGAAAAATACCAGTCCCAAACCTGCCACCCAAAAAAGATCCAAGCAAAGCCACCAAAGGCAAGACTAGGACCAAAGGGTAACCTCTGCCCAAATCCCATACGCCCTAAAATAGCTAGGAAAATACTAAATAAACAGGCGGCGAAAACAGTGAATAACACAGACTGCCACCCTAGACAGGCACCTAACATTCCCATCAAATAAACATCACCCATCCCCATGGCTTCACGCGGAATCACCACCTTACGGGCTTTTCCACTCAGTGATTGAAGATCTTCGATACCGATGGTTTTCCCCTTTAGTTCAATGGTGGTACCTTTAATGATTAAACTCTTTGCTTTAACCTTTTCCCCATCCACACGAAAGCCACTGCCTTCAATAATCAGCTGATCACTATCGCGATAAAACAGGTCTGACCACCCATAGGCCTCACCATTGATGACAAAACACAACTCCTGCTGGCTCTCTTCCCCATCATCCGCAGGCTCACGCAAAAACCACTCTACGGATTCGGCAAATTCCATGTTTTTTTTACCAAACGCCATCTTTCCCAGAAGCACGACAAGCCACAGACCCACAAAACCTGCGAGAAACCCAATACCACACTTTACCAGCCCATCCACCCAACCATCCGCACGTAAATGATACTGGATAAACACCCCACCTAGCACCCCCAGAGCTGTGCCCAGCCACGTCACTTGTAAAGGAATCACCATCAGCTCTGCATCTACAAAAACCACCACCACTAACAACGCCATCAATACCATATAAAACATCGCTACCACTGGACTATCAGCGAATTCCGTCCACATCAGCACAAAGAGCAAGGCCGTAACAAGCTCCACAATAAAGTAACGGAACGGTATCCGGCACTTACACTCCGCACATTTCCCACCCTGCACCAGCCAGGTTATTAGAGGTAAATTCCGATACCATGGAATGTCTTTATTACACACCGGACAAAACGAACGCTTAGGCACATTCACCGAAAGCCCACGCGGCAATCGATAGATAGCCACATTTAAAAAAGAGCCCACACAAGCACCCAACACCAATGCAGAAATAACAAATAAAGGGTGCTGCCAATTCACCATCTGCATATTCTCAAAAAAAGTAGGCATGCCCTGTATTAAACTTTCCCTCCTTAAATTCCAAATACCAAATACTATCAGTACATTCATCTTGCTTCTTAAACCCAGATGATGCATTGGATTTTGAAAGAAATAACGACACCCCTCGAAATCTAAATGCACATTCTGGATTAAAGTTTCAGTCTTATGTCTACTCAACCAATGAGCGACCTTAAAACAACTGCCGTTGCCACCGCACAAAGGCTCATCAATGCTAATCACACCACCTACTTTGCTGGCGGCTGCGTGCGAGATCATTTGTTAGGGAAGAAACCCAAGGACTATGACATTGCCACCTCCGCCACACCTGATCAGGTACAAGCATTGTTCCCTAAATCAGACTCCATAGGAGCTCACTTTGGCGTTATTCTGGTTAAGGAAAAGGGATACGCCTTCGAAATCGCTACCTTCAGACATGACGGCTCTTATAAAGACGGACGCCACCCGGAATCAGTTACATTCTCAAGCCCAGAAGAAGATGCTCACCGCCGTGATTTCACCGTAAACGGACTGTTCCAGCACCCGCTAACAGGAGAAATCATCGACCACGTGCACGGTCATGAAGATCTGGAAGCCAAAGCTCTCCGTGCCATCGGGAATCCATCTGACAGATTCCAGGAAGACGCCTTAAGGCTACTCCGGGCAATACGCTTCGCCACCGTACTTGACTTTCGTATAGAGACAGACACTTGGATAGCCATTCAGGAAAACTCTTTTTTGTTAGAAAAAATCAGCCCCGAACGTATCCGTGATGAGTTTACACGGATACTCACTACTAAGGAAAGAGCACGAGGGCTCGATCTCTTAACCAAAAGTGGGCTCATGCGCTACATCGTGCCAGAAATCTATGATTTAATAGGCTGTGAACAACCTCCGCAATGGCACCCCGAGGGAGATGTCTATACCCATACTCGGATTATGTTGAATATGTTAGGATCTGAAGTCACCCCTGAGCTAGCGCTAGCAGTGTTACTCCATGATATCGCCAAGCCTGCTACCTACAGCTATGATAAAACAGAAGACCGAATTCGTTTCAATGGACACGATCGCGTAGGAGCAGAAATGGCAGAGGCCATTTTACGCCGCCTAAGATACTCCAATAAAAGCATCGAGGACATCACTGCTATGGTTAGAAATCACATGAATTTCATGAACGTGCAGAACATGCGCACGGCAAAGGTGAAACGCTTCATGTCACGCCCTACCTTCGAACAGGAAATGGAACTACACCGTGTAGACTGTGCCAGCAGTAATGGGCTGACAGAAAACTATGATTTTCTCCGCACAAAGGAAAAGGAGTTCGCCGCAGAGCCACTTATCCCCCCTGCTTTAGTTACCGGCAAAGACTTAATTAAGTTTGGCCTCAAGCCAGGCCCCAAGTTTAAAGACATCCTCAATGACGTGCAAACAGAACAATTGGAAGGAAACTTAACAGACCGAGAAAGTGCCTTAGCGTTTGTGCGAGCTCAACTTGAGAACTGCAACTAACAAAATCAATCTTCCGCCTTATCTTTAAGCTCAGCAAGCACCTCAGACATATCACGCAAATTATCCCAAACATGCTGAAGCACATAAATAGGAGCTTCCTGCCTAACTGCCAGTGCTAGACAATCACTAGGGCGGGCGTCAATTTCCACAATCTTACGTTCCATAATCTCATTCTCGGCGTGAATAAACATACGGGCAAAAAAGACATCCCCCTCGACCTTCACAATCACCACGCGTTCAACTCTGGCACCAAAAGCATCTAATACCTGAGAAAAAAGGTCATGTGTCAATGGCCTAGGAGGCTTCACTCCTGACATCACCGCATTAATCGAGGCCCCAATAGCTGGCTCAATATAAAACACGATAACCTTCTCACCATCACCCAAAAACACAGCACAACCTGCTGAGGTGGGCATCAACGCCACTGGCTCTACTCGAACTTTAGAAATATCAGACACTTAAGGTGATACTATGCCTATCCATAAAAAGCGTCAACGCCCCTCAGTGATCTATTTAAAATAGTCAGTAATCATCATAGTCTACATTTCACCCTTAATCAGTGCACGGATACTCTTATATTGAGCTTCCCAAGCTCCCTTACTGTAGCCGCCAGATAGTGTCATCACATAAGGAACTCCATATTTTTTACAGACTGAGACGATCATCGCATCGCGTTTCTCTATCCCCTCAGCGGTCATCTTCCCTGATGCCAGCGGGTCACCATCGAGGGCATCACAGCCAGCCACATGAAATACAATGTCAGGCTTTGATTTGATCAACAACTGGTCTAATTTACTTTTTAAAAGAGTTAGATAAACAGCATCCGTAACGCCTGCTGCTAACTCAACATCTTCATCACCTTGTTCTTTTGGCACTGGGTAAATGTCTTTTTCATGCATCGAAAACGTGTAAGTGCTGGGGTCATTTTTTAAACTCACAATGGTTCCGTTTCCTTGATGAATGTCCGTGTCGATAATCAGAGCTCTTTGGATCAGCCTCTCTTTCTGCAATACCCGAATAGCAATAGGGACATCGGCAATAATGCAGAACCCCTCACCGCAATGCGGCTTAGCATGATGGAATCCGCCACCCAGATTAATTGCCATTTTGGACTTGGCCTTAAGCGCTCTCCTTGCCGCTTCAATCGTTCCACCGGTAGCTTTTCTGAAGCGGCTGACGATCTTTGCGTCTAAGAGTCTATCAGGGATCACTCGCAGCTGTGGCGCTTCAAGATAGCGAGCTACGTGCTTCGTCTTTTTTAAGCTCTCAAGATAATCTTTAGAGTGAATCAATAACATGTGTTCCCTCGTGACCTCGGCTGGTTCAATCACGCTCTGATCTGTGACATAACCATCTTTTTTTAAAGCATGATATATCTTATCGTATTTCCCTATGTCGAAAGGATGAAACTTCTCCATCCCAAACACACTGATCTTATACTTAGGAGAATAAATAATCGGTATTGAACTGAGTTTTTCTAGATTCGTCTCAGAGACTTCTCCAGCTGAACATCCCACACTCAACATACCACATACTGCCATCATCAAATAACGACCTATTCCGTATTTCATCCACTTATTATACCGATAAAGTAAATCCAGAACAATCGATTAGCCCGATGAAAACATTGATTCACTCGATTTTCATACCCCCTATGCTTTACCCTCTTTAGAGCCCGCGTTATAAACTTCATCTGATTTTCTCATCAATTCCTTGATAGCTAATCTCCTTCTGTGACTTATAATACAGCGAACTCCATCTTCATCAACGAATGACTACCCAAGACTCATCCCCTACATTCCCCCAAGCTCGCCGTGGTCGTAACCGCAAATTCCTCCTCATCTTTAGCGTTCTCGCTTTATTAATCGTGTCCGCAGGTGCGGCCTACTACTGGTGGAGTAACAGGCCTATCACTCCCGTAGTCCTTGACCAACAAGAACAACTCGCCCTCACTCAAAAAGTTGAAGCCGTCCAAGAACGCACCTATCAGCCTGGTGATAAAACTCTCACTCTCACGGAAAAAGAACTCAACGCACTCTTCCACAACCACACTGGTATGGGGGACAAAGTCCGCTTTGAGCTCGCCAATGATGCCATCCATGCACGTATCCGAACAAAGCTTGATTCAGAAATCCCCGTAGTAGGCGGCCGTATGCTCAAAGCAAAAGCACGCTTCACGCTAACCGATCCCCAAGATAAACCCGCCATCATTCTTGATGATCTCACCATCTGGGGCATTTCCTTACCCAATGCCTGGCTAGCTGACCTAAAAGGGCAAAATCTCATCTCTAATCTCGGTATCGACCTCTCACAAAACCGTATCGCTGATGGTATTAAAGATATCGAGGTCAACCATGGGAAAATAACCATCAAACTCGCAGAATAGCTTCACTATCAATGCCCTATCTAGGATTCATTATACTCTGAAATACTTCTTTTTTACAATTTCATGAAAAAATCTATTTTTCCATTGCCAGCGCAACCGATGGCATTCATTATCTTCTCACGATGAAAAAAGCATTTACGATCGCAGCAGCTCTTATTTTCACCGCTACTGGTGTCATGGCAGATATTCAGGCTCCTCCTGGGTCCACCTATACCTCTACACGTAAACTAGGGCGCGCCATTAGTAACATCCTCTATGGGTTTGCTGAAATTCCTGAACAAATCGTCCGTAAAAATAATCAGTATGGCCGCAAAGCTGGTATGACTTATGGTTTTATTGACGGTAATCGCCGCGCATTTAAACGTCTAGGTTATGGCTTCTACGAGCTTTTCACCTTCCATTGCCCTACTTACAAAGGTACATTCAAGCCTCCTTATGAGCGTTGTGGTGAAGATCACCGTATTGAGATGAACCCTAGCGATGGACTCTCTGAGTTTCCACCCGTACTTGGTGCTGAGCACTACTACCACACACGCAGCCAGCAGTGGTAATTTGCTAAGGTATCAGCCAAGCTGAAAACTTAATCCATTTCCCAAAAACCCGCTTCTGTTTTCAGTGGCGGGTTTTTTTATTCTTCAACTATTTCCATCTATTCTCCCGAATGAAACGCAAATACCTCCGTATAGTCCGCAAGGCCTATCGCTATCTGAGGCATCCGCGTATTCGCAAAAGACCATGGCTGGTAGCTCTTACCAGGCCCATCTTTGATCGAGATCTCTGGACTCCCTGTAGATACACCGTAGCAGGGGGGATTTCTATTGGGTTATTCTGCGCAATGCTGCCCATACCATTTCAGATGATCTTAGCAGCTCTGGCTTGTATGCGCGCAAAAGCCAATATCCCAATGGCAATGGCTGCCTGCTGGGTAAGTAACCCTTTTACTCAAGTAGCCATCTGGTTATCTCAAGAAAAACTGGGAGACTGGATAAGAGAGAAGACGGCACTTAGCGTCCCTCACTTTATGGATGTGGAGAGAACGGTATTTAACACCACGCTGAATCTTGGCAGCTTCACCGTAGGATTCTTTATTATGGGGGTAATTCTAAGTATACTCGCCTATCCGATCGTCTACGGCATTTCCATATTTCTTCCCAATAAAGGTAAACCGCATGTTTCTGTGAGGAAGGAGTGACACAGGAGCTCTGAATAACCTGAGAAACACTTCAACTCTCTTGCGTCTTTTTCTCCAGATATTCTTTGCGCCACTCTAACAAAGCCGTAAGAAACAGCAAGGCCGCAGCAATACAGATACAGCTATCAGCCACATTAAAAGCAGGCCAATGCCCATGACTCGATGGCATGATTTTTTCAAATCCTGGGATTTTAAAATCGAGAAAATCGACCACATACCCCTGCCCTAAGCGCTCAAAAAATGAATGATTTCTGTAAGGCTCCAGCCAGAACCCCTGAAACAAGCGATCGGTGAGATTACCAAGAATTCCCGAGATCAATAAAGGTGCAGACCATTTCGCAGGGCCTGTAAATGCTCCTTTTTTCCAGAACAGAAAAATACCGCCTAATGCGATAATTAACACAAAAAGAAAAACAACAGGTGCCCACGTAGTCCCATTGCCAATACCAAAGGCAACACCTTGATTATGACGGCGCAGGAGATTAAAAAAACCCTCAATCACCGGGCGGACATCCTCATCCACAGCGTATTTTTTCCCCTCAAAGAGAACGAAAGGCAGCTTGAAGTTCATCACCACCCACCACTTACTGATTTGATCCAGAATATAAAGCGGCAGCGTAATAAGCAGTAAGAGCCTGATCATTTTGGCCTTGGGCATTTCTTGGAGCATAACTTCTTTGTCGATCATTTTAGATAACTTCACTACACCGCTCGCAGACTTCACTAACCAGCGGCTCATAGCGACGGCAGCGTGGGCACATGGCATACTCTGTGGCTACAGCTACAGCACTAATTTCTTCTCCGTGCACAATGTTTAACTGAGAGAGGATAAAAAACTCGGTGACAAAATCACGATCGTTGAGCAGGGAAATACAAGGGTGATCAGAGGGCAATGTCAAGGTGACCGCTGCTTCGTTGTTTTTATTAAAGGCCTTGGCTTGCACCTGCTCCTCGATTGCGGTCTGCAGAACCGCCCTAATTTCTAATAAACGAGCAACTTGCTCGATCGCCTCACCAGGTGCGAACTCTGGATCGATTTCAGGGAAATCCTGTTCGTGCACACTCCCTTGATACCCAGCATGCTCCCATGCCTCGTCCGCAGTGAAAGCAAGGATAGGTGCCATAAGCCTTACTATAGCATCAAAAACACGCTGCATCACAGTCTGCGCGGCTAAGCGGCGTGTAGAATGTTCAGCATCACAGTACATCCGATCCTTGGTAATATCAATATAGAGCGCGCTCAACTCATTGGCGCAAAATTGATTAATCTGATTAAACACCTTACGGAATTGATAGGTTTCATAGGCACTCAAGCACTCAGTGATAACCTCATTCA
This sequence comes from uncultured Verrucomicrobiales bacterium, assembly GCA_937969495.1. Lineage (GTDB taxonomy): Bacteria > Verrucomicrobiota > Verrucomicrobiia > Verrucomicrobiales > Akkermansiaceae > Oceaniferula. The sequence goes on from CALBVY010000013.1 coordinate 77,347, forward strand.
AACGCTCCAACACCCAACAATCTAACACGCCCATATCGGCTTTTGCTACCGCCTGAGTGCTAGCGTCAAAGCCATTGATGTTTCCTAATAAGATACGCAACGTATTTCTCAGTCTACGATAAGGATCCGCGATTTGTTTAAAAAGATCTTCACCAAATGGAACCTCGGTCTGCCAGTCTACAGAAGACACCCACAGACGGACAATATCTGCACCATACTTATTATAGAAGTGCGCTGCATCGGTAGGCTTTCCTTTTGCCTTGGCTGCAGACTTGGAAATCTTCCCACCGTCTTTATCCACAACAAAGCCATGAGTAAGCACTGCCTTGTATGGCGCCACATCACGCACCGCCACACTGAGCATAAGACTACTCTGAAACCATCCACGGTGCTGATCTGTAGCTTCAAGATAGAGGTCTGCAGGGCATGCCAACTCCGGATGCCTATCACTCACAGCAACATGCGAACTTCCGGAATCAATCCATACATCAAGGGTATCTCTGCACTTGGTACAGCCCTCAGGTAAACCGAGGCGAGAGGCTAGCTCTTCATCAGAAAGCTCAAACCAGATGTTCGTGCCTTCTTTTTCTACTAAGTCTGCCACCTTGCGTGAGATTTCTGCATCCAAAATGACTTTACCACTGGCATCAAAAAATACCGGTAGCGGCACCCCCCATGTCCGTTGGCGAGAAATACACCAATCTGGCCGCGCCTCAACGGTCCCATAAATTCGGTTTCTCCCCCAAGCAGGAAGCCAAGTAGTCTCATCGATCTCAGCGAGCGCTTTCTTACGTAGGTCATCAACACTGATAAAAAACTGCTCTACGGCACGGAAAATAATCGGCGTCTTTGAACGCCAGCAATGTGGGTAGGAATGCGCATAATTTTCCTTGCCCAATAAGGAGCCGTTAGCGGCAAGGAGTCTAAGCACTCCAATGTTCCCCTCATTATTCTCCATCACATGTAACCCCACCAGCTCTGGCACCCCAACTTCTTCAGTAAATCTACCATCATCATCAACTGGCGAGAGAACAGCGAGACCATTCTGCATACCTACCGAGTAATCATCAGCACCGTGACCGGGTGCAATATGCACCACACCAGTACCCGCCTCGGTAGTAACAAATGGAGCGAGAATCACCTTAGAGTAGCGCTCCAAGAAAGGATGCTGCGCTTGAACTCCCTCCAAGTCTGCACCTGAAACCTCAGCTAACTCTTCAGCTAAAGTCAGACCCGTTTTTTCCTGAAACTCTTCTAATAACTCACGAACAATGATGATGTTCTGATCTGGTGTTTCCTCCTTGGTAAAACGCCCAACAACATAGTTAAGACGCTCATGTACGGCAATGGCGAGATTCGCAGGCAACGTCCATGGCGTGGTTGTCCAGATCGCAAAAGCTGTATCTTCTGGTAGTTTAGCCTTTGCCCCAGAAGCATCTGCGATCAGAAATTTCACAAAGATTGCAATCGATTTCTTATCCTGATATTCCACTTCGGCCTCCGCTAGCGCTGTTTTCGCTCCATATGACCATTGGACAGGTTTCTGGGACTGGTAGACCAATCCTTTTTCCACCATCGTGGCAAAGGTACGAATAATATCAGCCTCATAGGCAGGATCTAAGGTGAGGTAAGGATTATCCCAATCACCTAACACACCCAGCCTTTTGAAAGAAGCCTTCTGTGTATCTATCCACCCACGGGCAAATTCTTCACAGCGGCGGCGAATCTCCGCAGGCTCTTCATCACGAGCATCCTGCATCACTTTAAATTCGATTGGTAATCCATGGCAATCCCAACCAGGAATGTAGGGTGTTTCAAATCCCGCCATGGTCTTCGACTTCAGCACAAGATCCTTCAGCACCTTATTGAGTGCTGTGCCCATATGCACATCGCCATTGGCAAATGGAGGGCCATCATGAAGAATAAAGCGCGGCGCACCTGCGGCCTTACGGCGCTTCTGGATACATTGGTAAAGATCCTTTTGATGCCAACGCTCCAAGCGCTTAGGTTCATTCTTTACCAAGTCTCCTCGCATAGGGAAACTCGTTTCAGGAAGGCTTAGGGTGCCCTTGTAATCAGGCTGGTTTTTGGACTCGTCCGCACTCATAATCTAGGGCAGCGGACGCTAGACCTTCATAGGCTAAGGGTCAATCGCTTACTTGCTCAGCTTGCTCCAAATATAAGGCGAGGAAACTAAGCCTCAACTACTCGCGAGTAACCCCCTGCGGCAACCAGTCTTTGGGCATCGGCTTAAGATTTTCTGTTGGATTTTCGCTAGGAGCTTTCCCCCCGCTCTCTATCGATGCGAGAGTTAAAATACCATCAGTAACCACATCAAAGGCAATGGCTGAGTCTCGAGTAATTCTCTCTATCCTAATGATCTGTGACACAATACGGCTCGCTATTTTTTTAATTTGATCCTCATATTTCTGTTCATTGCCTTTTAGAACATACCAATAGACTCCCCCTTGAATATCTGGAGCTTCTTGCTTTCCACGGGTGGTTTGATCTTGGGATCTTTCTGTTTCTCCCCCCTGTGGCGCAGCTAGTTTTGCCTTAGCCTGAAACATTTTCTTTTTTTCTCCCCCCTCAATAGGCACTAAATCCGTAACAATTTCCTCAACCTCACGCGCTAGAGTATCAATTTTACTCCGAGCTTCAAATGCAGTTTCCTCATCTCTCACGGCTGTTAAAATGACAGGCACTTTTTCCATCAGCGTGATGTAACGCATAACTGCAGCATCAGATTGGACGATTTCCTCATCACTTACGCTCAGCTTCCCTCCACCATTTTTCCAGTCATTGACCACTTTACTCACTTTATCACAGGACACAAAAAAAGAAGTGAACACCAAGAGGACAATCTGCGCTTTGACTATATTCATTATAAAATAGATCTATTTAAACTGGCTACTCTGGCTTACCCCTTGTGATCCCAGGCGGCAGCCAGTCTTTGGGCATCGGCTTAATCGTTGGTTCCGCGCCTTCAGTAGTCGCGTGCTTCTGATCAGCGCTCTCTTGATTCAACTTAGCTTTACCAGCATAATGATCGATCATCTGCTGAATCTGTGCCTCAGGAGGGGCACCAGAAAACTGCTTTAACTTCTCTCCCTCGCGATAAATTTGAAACGTGGGGATACTTCTAATCCCCTCCCGATTCGCCCACTGCTGGTGACGGCTGACATCAACCTTCAGAATTTTGACTTTCTCTGAGTTATTTTTTGCTAAGCGCTTCAACACGGGAGCGACTTTCTGGCAGGGGCCTCATGTATCTGAGTAAAACTCGAGCAGAACCATGCGTGACTCCTCAGCGATGATTGCCTTTCCCTCCTTTTCCCCTACCTCACTCACTACCTCATCAAACTTCTCCTCCTCACTCCATAAGTTACCCGCTTTTTCCCCTAGCTCTGACATCTTATCACAAGAACTTATGAATATAATACCGAATGCAATGAGCATTCTACAGCTCATCTTATGCATAGGAAATAGCCATAAAGAATGATGATTCATATTGATTAACTATGGCAGAACCCAGAATACATCAAGCGCCAAGTGTTCACGCAACACCAATAATAACAAGAGTCTGGTATATTTCTACTGTATCTTTTGTGAAAACCACCGCATTCTGAGCGTGTGAAAGTAGGCATCATTGCAAACCCTAACAAATCTGGAGCAAAAAAAACCTTGCTCGAGCTTTGTTCCTCTCTGAAAAATGAAAAAATCACTCCTGTGTTAGAAAATGTCACCGCGAGTATTATCGGTGCTACTGATGGCGTGGCGGCCTCTACATTTGCTGATACCTGTGATGTGGTAGCGGTACTAGGAGGCGATGGCACCATGCTAAATGCAGCGAACCAAATAGGAGCTGCCGACATCCCTGTAGCGGGGATCAACATCGGCACACTTGGATTTCTAACAACATGCAAAGATGACGAGCTCGATGTCTTTGCCAAAGCCGTGGCGGAAAAACGCTACAGCCTAATCCCACGTATGCAGCTGAGAGCGAGTGTGATCCGTCCAAATGGGGAAGAAGTAAGCTTTCGCGCTCTCAATGAAATCACCCTCGCACGTGGACAAACGGGTCGGTTAGTATCACTTGACGCATGGGTAGATGGCGAGCTCCTAAACCACTATCGTGCGGATGGCCTGATCGTGGCCACCACCACCGGCTCCACCGCTTACTCGCTATCTGCTGGAGGCCCACTCATCGCGCCTAATGCCGAGGTATTTGTAGTTACTCCTATCTGCCCTCACAGTTTAAGTAATCGTTCACTGATTATCTCAGATACTTCCGTGGTAGAGCTGGCACCTGCAAAAGATGCGGAATGCCCCATGCTCTTTACCGTAGATGGCCGGGAGGTTGTCGAAATCAGTCATGGCTACCATATTCGTGTTGAACGTGCAGGACACGCTCTCCCCTTACTCAGACTCGAGGGCCGTACATTTTACGCAACATTACGGCAGAAGCTCGGCTGGGGGCAGAATTAAACTAACATGGTATTTTTTCTCGTTACCATATTACTTACCGCATCCATATAGCTAACGTATCAAGGCTCATCACAACTCCCCCCCCTTAACGACATGCGCACACTCCTAATCACCTTGGCATTATTTATCGTGCTGGCTGCTGGAGCTGTATGGTTGATTAAATTTCCGCCTACCTCGTTAATGACAACATCTGATGACAAGAAATCTCAAACATATGTTCCTGACCCAGAGGCATATGCTGTCACCGTGGCGGAGATTAAAGCACATCGGCAGCAACTTGCTGATGAATATCAGCAAGCAAGAACAGAAGAAGACCGTCAAAAAGTTATCGAAAGCGCTAGGTCTCTACTCGACCTAACAATGCCATTTCTCATGCGTTGCTGGCTAGGAACACCATGGGATTTTAACGGCACAGCCACAGAGCCGGGCGGAGGAAAAATAGCTTGTGGGTATTTTGTCTCAACGATTATGCGTGACGCAGGATTCAATGTGCAACGAATTAGTCTAGCGCAACAACCTTCACAGAATATCATCCTCACATTCCTTCCTCGGAGTAAATTACATATAAAAACTGCTACCAAATACTCTGACTACATGGATATTGTTAGAAGAAAAAATCACGGGATTTATATCATCGGTCTAGACAAACATGTAGGATTTCTCATCTACAACGATCACGGCCTTCAGTTCATGCACTCAGGAGGAGTGCTGAAAAAGGTGGTTTGTGAAACACAGCAAGAAGCCTACGCTATCGAGCACTCAAATTATCGAGTGATTGGAAACTTAACAGCCAATGATCAGCTAATTAAAAAATGGCTCTCTAATAAACCTTTTCCTACACACCGTTAAAAAATATGAAGCAAGAAGGGTTAGGTAAATTTTTTCAATTTCTTTCTGGCACGTTTTTCTACCTGAAGTGCTCCTTTTTCATTGCCTGTAACTCGTAAAAATTCGGCATAGTTACTAGACACTGTGGCATAGTCCATTGATGCCTCCTTGAGATTAGCTTCATAGACAGTAAGAGCTTTCCCAAAATGCTCTTTTGCTCTGTCTAACTCTTCTGTCTGACAAAGTGCCAGCGCCAGATTTGCATGAGATTGTGCAGTTTCTAAATTGTTTTCTCCAAAGGTAGCAAGGCGTCCTTCTAAGGCCATCATCTGCATCTCTCGTGCTTGCTCGTAATACCCGGAAGCTAAGTAGAGCGCACCTAGGTTATTACAGACTGCGGCTGTCTCTTCATCATTAGAACCAAGGTGTTCGTCGCAAATTTGTAGTGCCTTGAGATACAGACTTTCTGCAGCACTAAGATCACCTTTACTTTTATAAATATAGGCAAGATTGTTACAAAGATCAGCTACATCAAGAAGTGCTGGAGGATTCATACACTCAAAAAGCTCAATCCCACGTTCATAAAAGCGGATTGCTTCATCTTCGTTACCAGCACTATCATAGACAACTCCGACACTGGCACTGATCCTCGCACATTGTTCATGATAATCACCTGCGACTCCAGAGAGCAGCTCAAGGGCTTCTAAATAAGCTAAACGAGCTTCTTCTAAATTCCCATGCTGCCGGAGAACATCACCATTAACCTCTAGGGCAACAGCCAACGACTCCATGCTCTGAACATCAGCAGAAAGTGCCGATCTTGCTCTGTCCACACCAGCTCTTGCGGCATGTAAGGCTTCGTTCCAACTTCCTTCTTCACAGAGCTTTTTGACTCTTGATTGAAGCATGTTTAATAAATTAGAGGTTCCAGATTGCATATTATATAGTTATATCGATCCCCAAGTATTACCACAGCATCCGAACGGAACAAACATTATATCCAGTTTCTTCCTAAAAAACTAAATTATCTATCTATCGCAAGCAGGCACGCAGCTCGTGCGCGAGGCAGACTCCCAAATGCCTGCTCAAGGGCAAGAGCCGCACTGGTTCGGTTATGCGCCACTCCAAGTAATCTGGCTAACTCTCTCTCGTAGTGTAGAAACGCCCGCTTATCTGCACCTTGATCTTCCAGATACCCAAGACCACGCCGGAGAAGATCAAAAAGCTCTGGCACCGGATACCCGAGCTCTACCACATGAGCCAAAAGCTCACCAAAATAGGCCGCTACAACCGTATCCACGTATCGTTTTCTAAGTCGCTCTCGGTAATTTAGGACACGTAACTCACGGAGAGTGTGCAGCTCACTTTTACGGTTCTCTACCCAGCCTATATCAGCTTCAAAGAAAAGGTCCAGTTTCCCAGCAAAGGCACTTTTCGGCCGACGCGCTCCTTTTGCCACGGTTTTTATTAAGCCATGCGTATCTGTACACCAGTGTACAATCAAGCTAGTCTCTGTCAGCTTGGTAAGACGGATAATAATGCCAGTGGATTTTTCCATGGTAATACAGGTGCAGAGAACCATGGAAAGACTTTGCCGTCATCTGATAAATGCATTTCTTCAAGATTCAGCGTTCCAATCCGCTAAAATCTCGCTATCACTCACCCCGTATGAGTGCACAAAATACCGCTGACCTCCTGGCGCTGGACACTGGAGCGCTAAAGAGCCGCCTGTCCGAACTCAGGAGGTATCTTTGACGTTAAAACCCTGCAGCAAGAACTCGGCGACTATGAAAAAACCATGGCAGACCCTACTTTCTGGAATGATTCAGAAAAGGCACAAACCACCGTGGAGCAAGCCAATCTCGTTAAGGGCCGACTCAATCCATTTCTCGATCTATGTAAACGATCAGAAAATCTCAATGAAGTCATTGAGCTCGCCAAAGAGACTAACGACATCGAATTTGCCAAGGAAGCTAATCATGACTACATGAGGATTCTTAAAGAGTTAGATAAATTTGAATTATTAACACTCCTCGATCAACCTACAGATCCATCTAACGCCTACCTTACCATTCAAGCAGGAGCAGGTGGCACCGAAGCCTGTGACTGGGCAGAAATGTTACTCCGTATGTATAGCCGCTGGGCGGAGTCCAAGGGATTCTCTGTTACCAGTCTCGACTATCAAGATGGCGATGGTGCTGGCTGCCGTACGGCTTCATTAAAAATTGATGGCCCACACGCATACGGCTACCTGAAGAATGAACGTGGAGTACACCGGCTAGTTCGTATTTCCCCTTTTGATGCCGCAGGAAAGCGCCATACATCCTTCTCCGCCATTGACGTCACACCAGAGATATCCAAGGACATCGTCATCGATATCCCCGAAACTGATGTGGAGGTTTCCACCGCCCGTTCTGGTGGTGCCGGAGGGCAGAATGTCAACAAGGTGGAAACAGCTGTTATCCTCAAACACACGCCTACAGGTATCGTCATTCGCTCCACTCAAGAACGCTCACAACTACGCAACCGTGAAAATGCCTGGTCACTCCTGCGGGCAAAACTTTACCAGATCGAAGAAGATAAAATGAAAGCAGAAGCCGACCGTGAATACTCTGCTAAAGGCGAAATTGGCTGGGGTAGTCAGATCCGCTCCTATGTCTTCCAGCCCTACCAAATGGTCAAAGACTTGCGTACTGGAGAGGAAACAGGCAATATCTCCGCCGTCATGGATGGAGGGCTAGACCCATTCATCGAGGCTATGCTCAAGGGCAAGACAAGAGACTCTTAATATCCTAACATCATTCCTTCATGAGTTCCCGCACAGGCATTATCTTATTAGTCTCTGGTCCATCTGGCTCAGGTAAGACCACACTCTGCCGTAGACTGGCCGATGAGCAAGAGGCTATTTACTCAACATCCTGCACCACACGCCCAGCCAGAGAAGGTGAAAAACATGGCCACGATTATCATTTTCTCAGCCGTGATGAATTTGAACAGCGCATCGCCTCTGGAGAATTTATTGAGTATGCTGAAGTCCATGGTAACCTCTATGGAACTTTAAAATCTGAAGTCATGGATCACATCGCTACAGGCACAGATGTTGTCATGGACATTGATGTCCAAGGAGCAAAACTAGTAAGATCCTGCACGGAAACCAACATCTGTAATGCACTAGTAGAAATATTTGTGATGCCACCCAGTAAAGAAGAGCTCCGCGCTCGCCTAACTGGACGAGGCACAGACTCCAACAGCGTCATTGAACTCCGCATGAAAAATGCCATTGACGAAATGAAGCACTGGAAGGAGTACAGCTACTGCCTAATCTCCTCCACACGTGAGGAAGATTATAATTCCTTTAAAGCGCTCCTCATCGCAGAAAGATTAAAAACATCACGCCTAACAAATAACTAAAAATAATATGACTATCGTCCTCGGCATAACCGGCTCTATTGCCGCCTACAAAGCAGCTGGTATTGCTTCACAACTGGTGAAAAATGGTCACTCAGTACATTGCGTAATGACACAAGCCGCCACCGAGTTTATTACCCCCCTCACCCTTCAGGTAATTTCGCAAAACCCGGTAATTGTTTCACTGGAAGATGAAAAACAAGCTTGGAAGCCAGGACACATCGATCTAGCAGATCGCGCAGACCTTGTATTAATTGCGCCATGCACTGCTGGAAGTATTGGTAACTTCGCCAATGGACTAGCGCCTGATCCCCTCTCTAGTATTTACCTGGCAACCAAAGCACAGGTTCTCATCGCACCCGCTATGAATGGCAAAATGTGGCTTCATCCAGCCACCCAACGCAATGTCACCCAGCTCACTGAGGATGGATGTCATTTCATAGGCCCAGAAGACGAGGGCATGTTAGCCTGTGGCTATTCAGGACCAGGAAGACTTATGGAAGAAAATGTTATCATTGAAAAAGTAGAACAGCTCCTCTCATCTAACTAAACTCGCAAATTAGCCAGTCACCTCATAACCACTCCCTAATGACTATTCTGATCACAGCTGGCCCTACTCGAGAAGCCATCGATCCCGTCCGTTATCTTACCAATCGCTCTTCTGGGAAAATGGGCTACGCCATGGCAGAAGCTGCCGCAGGGATGGGGCACCGAGTCATCCTTATCTCAGGCCCTACTCAATTAGATGTTCCAGATGGGGTAGACTTCGTCCCCACAGAAAGTGCGGCAGATATGTATAGAGCAGTGGAATCTTGGATTAGCAAGGCCGATGTTGCCATTTTTGCCGCAGCGGTAGCAGACTATCGTCCAGCTCACGTGCCAGAGCATAAAATCAAAAAAACGGGAGATACCATGATCTTGGAGCTTATCCGTAATCCAGATATTCTCGGCTCTACACGTAGTATCTTTAAGTTTAATGGCGTGTTAGTAGGTTTTGCCGCCGAGACGCAAAATGTAGAAGACAATGCCCGAGACAAACTGGAACGTAAAGGCTGTGATTTTGTAGTCGCCAATGATGTCTCACGTAATGACATCGGCTTTGATACCAATGATAATGAAGTCATGCTTGTTTATGCAGATAAAACCGAACCTCTTGGCAAACATTCCAAACACCACATCGGACACCTGATCCTGGATAAAACAATAGCACTAGCGTCCTCTAATATCGCTGTGACAGGTCAATAAGAGCCTTCATTCGCTGACATTCTCTCTTTAGATACTCTGGCATATCTTTTAAGCTCCATGGCAGCCTATATCGCCAGTTATCTCCACCTACCGTTCCTGGTATATTAATACGCTTAGCGCTATCAACAAGGTCATTGATCATGACAGCAGCGTAGTTAGCGCGGCAGTTCAAGAGCCCATCTAACAAAGACCACTTCACTACGGGGCCATACTTCACGTAGGCATGCCCACTATCACAGATGGGCATACTTGCAAAATCACTTAACAGAGCCAAGCTTTCGATAGCCTGCTGATGCTCAGGCCCCCAAAGGTGCTGTAACAATGTATTCCATAAGGCAGGGAGAGGCTCGTGGTCATGCGTGGCATAGGTGGCAAAAGCACACTCTGGATACTCCTCACCAGGTAAAGCTCGCCCATCCTCCAGTGACTCCCATTGGCATATCTTAAAGCCCGCAATACCGAGCTGCGCTAGATGAGGTCTAACATAATCGGGCACACAACCAAGATCTTCCCCCACCACCTCCACAGCACCTGCGGCCTCTAAGATCACTTTGATATATTGATCTCCAGCATCTAAATTCGCTTTTTTATGAGCCTCGGTATCATCGTCATGTGGATGAAACTTCGGCAACGTTCCACCAGTAAGTCGCTTGGCTTCTTCCTCAGTGAGCCCTAAAAATTCAGCATTCCTTTCAGGTCGCCATGGAAAGCTAAAGATTCTGTAAAATCCTAAAATATGATCAATCCGAAAAATATGGAATACATCCGTCAGCTTCTCAATTCTTCGCCGCCACCACACAAAATCATGCTTTTTCAGTTCGTCCCAACGATAAAGAGGCACACCCCAATTCTGCCCCCATTGACACGCAAAGGCATCATCCTTAAACACCTTCTCAGGTGGAGACCCCCCAGAAAGCGTGAGATCAAACCACTGCGGTTCAAAAAACACATCCGCACTGAAATAGGAAACCCCAATAGGAATATCCCCCATTAGCTTAACATCTTTGCTCTCCGCATATTGCCTCAGATCTCGCCACTGGGTAAAGACATGCCACTGCACCCATGCATAGAATCTAAGCCTCTCCTTCGCCTCCGAGTTCTTGGCTATAAAAACCTCAGCCTTAGCTTGTGTGCCATATTCTTCAGGCCATTTACTCCACTCCTCAGTGCCAGCACACTCCATCAGCCAGCGGTACTTGGTATAAGAGATTAACCAACTTTCTTCCTCCTGACAAAAATTTTCAAATGCTGTATCATCATTGCTTTTTTGACAAAAATACCGATACCCCATTTCTAATAAATCCCATTTCAAAGCTCCAACCGAAGCGTAATCCACCAGCTCAGCGTATTCACACTGTTGAGCTTTTGATCGAATAACTGTTTTACTCATCCCAGGAATCAAATCTAGAGAGATGAGTACAGGATCAAGTGCTACGGAACTAATCGCATTATAAGGGCTGTTATCAGAACCTGTTTCATTGATTGGCAGCAACTGAAGAAACCCGATGTGATGCTCCGCTGCCCAATCGATAGCCTCCCTCATCGCCAAAGTATCTCCGATACCAAGATCGCAATCTCTGCGCAGTGAAAACACGGGAATTAAAATCCCCATTCTTCTGAGGCGCTCCATGGGATTGCTTGGCATACCTTAATCAATCACTTACTAACAATAGAATTGTGTGTTCAGTCCTCACAGGCACACTACGTTCCACTGCTTATCTCTCTCCAGGCATCCTTCAATGTGGCACGCACCTCTGGATTATCTAAAATTTGAAATAATCCCCAACCTGCGATACCAAATAATATAAGAGCCAAAAAACGTAAAATCCACTGGTAAGTAAAACTCTTGCCTTTAGGCGCTATGCGTTGGTTATACCAATGGTTACCCTCCACAATATGCGTAGAATAGATCAGCTTATTTTGCTTCAAAATAGCAACTACTTCATCTGCTAGCTTATTATTCTTAATCACAAGCTTATACTGATAATCTCTCGCCTTTTGACTATCAATATTTTTAATACGTACCCCTCTTGGCAAAGCCTGTTCAGGCAACCGCATCGTAAAAACATGTGTTTCATAGATGAAACGCTCTTTCAGCCAGCGGTCGAGTTTGGTGAGTTGCATCTAAAAGTTAGGTAAAATGAAGCTTCTTAGTGATGACTTACATCGCGTCCTGCATCATCTGTGGCCCCATCATGAAAATAGGCATAAATGTTCCTAGAAATACTGCGGCAATTAACACAACAGCGATAACCATAACAACAAAACTGATAAATTGACTAAAATCATCCATGAGCTGCTCCGCATCTTCCTCAAACATTTCAGCAAGCATACCTAACTGAACATCTAACGATGCTGATTTCTCTCCAATAGCCAGCATGTGAACCACCTGTGGATCAACTGAGGTATACTTAGCAAAAGCCGCTGAAACTGGAACTCCGGATTTTTCATACATCTCTGCTGCTTTCCGCAGTTCATCGTAAAAAGGAGTTTTCTTCACACTGGTCGCAGATACCCTGAGAGATTTGGCTAGGTTGATACCATTCGAGTATAGAAGCTTAATCGTAGAAAGTATCGTCATCTGCCGTAGACTCATCACCATCATTCTCACTACTCGCACTCTGGCCATGGCAAGATTGATGATCGCATTTTTAACTCTATCAGATTTCCAGACCACCACTACAATCGTCAACATAATCAACACCGCAACCACCCAGCTCTCTTTCACAATATCACTTATCTGAAAAGATAAGGCAACGAAGCCCCTCGGCTCCATACCTGCCATCATCTTCTCCACTTTAGGCACGATCTTCACTTGCGAAGCAATAAATGCACAGATCAAGATAGGAATCACAATGCACGGCATCATGATGAGTTTCCTTACTTTTTTTCTAAAGAAAATCTCACTTTTAAGCCTCTTCCCCAACTCGGAAAAAGCCGTATCTAACTGGCCAGCATCACTACCTGCTTGAATGAGACCAATGGTCATATCATCAAATTTCTTCGATCGGCGAAATGCCTCATGGACTTGCACGCCCTTATTTACGTCATTATGAATCTGCATCAGAGCTTTGACCAACTCCTTATTAGGATGGCCATTAGCATAGTATTTCAACGCATCTGCCGTATTAATCTGTGCTTTGAGCATGGAAGCAAGAGAGCGAAACATCTGCACCAGTTCTTTTTTCTTAAAAAGACTAATTTTGGGCGCAAACAAAGTCGATTTAGGTTTTTCCTTAGGAGCATCCTTCGTCGATTTACGGATCGTTTTATTAGCTGTCGTTACTTCATTCATCTGTACTCATATCGATCATCTTACCGATCGCAGCGATGTCAGTTTTTCCCTCCATCAGTAATTTTAGACCATTATTTCTTAGATTAGGCAGCTTCCCTTCTTCCTGAATTTTTAGCTCAAGTTCATAGGGCGTGATTTCACCTTTCGATAGCATATCAGAAACTTTAGGGGTAATGGGAATAATTTCCAAAATAGCGGTTCGACCTGCATACCCTGATCCATTGCATTCTTGGCATCCTTCTGGCAGGTGAGAATAAACCGTCCGCGTCGCCCAAGAATCGTCTAAACCATAAATAACACGATCTTTTTCATTGATGCCCTCATGTTCTATTTTGCAATAAGGGCAAAGCATTTTAATCAGACGCTGGGCACATGCGGCCTTGAGTGTCTGAGCAATTTTCCAACGTTCGATCCCTAACTGCTCAAAACGTTCGATAATCTGTGAGGCCCTTGGGGTGTGAATAGTCGTTAATACCTTGTGACCAGTAACCGCTGCCTCAATAGCCAGTTCTGCCGATTCAATATCACGAACCTCACCCATAAGAATAATATCTGGATCACTCCGCATGAAACTGGCGATCATAGGCTTAAACTCACCAGGGTGCTTAAGGTCACAGTGGGTAACTCCTGGGATCTCATCCTCCACGGGATTTTCCAATGTCAGAATATTAACATCAGGCGTGTTCATCTCACGAAGAATCGCGTTCAACGTCGTTGACTTCCCTGAGCCTGTAGGACCACTCATCACGATAATTCCAGCGGGAATTTTCATCACTTTATCCAATGCCAAAATAGTGGCATCATCAAAAGCGAGAGATCCCTTCCCTAAAGTGACATTCAAATGACCTTTGTCTAGAAGACGCATGGTAATATGATAACCGCGATATGTACGGTGCCGTTCATAGCGAATATCAATCGGGCGGCGGAAATAAGAAATCGTAAAACGCCCAGAGATGCCGGGCACTGTATTACGAATCTCTGCAGGTAGCTTCATCAAGTTCAGCAAGTAAGCATCTAAACGATCTTTCAGTTTGATAGGAATTTCAGTTTTCTTACCAATATCACCATCTACTCGAAATGCATAATAGAAGCTTTCCTTCTCTACCTTAAAATGAATATCAGACGCGCGTTGCTTCACCGCACTGGCCATCACCGTAGCAATCAATTGAGCCATTGGTTCCTCATATTCTTTGGTGACATCAAAATCATTGATTTTATCATCCGTATCTTCTACCTCAATAGCTTCTAGCTCGTCGTGGCTAGGGCCTACATTTCCTGAAACAGATTCAATCGCACGGCTAATCTCTGATGTTAGGGTAACAATCTTAACGAGTTCAAATTGGGGGAAGCGCAGAGAGATATACTCATCAGCCGCCGGACTCCAGGGGTTAGAAAGCGCTACAATGATTTTTTGATCATCTAAGCAAAGAGGCGAGAAGCCACCACGAGTCAACACGGAGGGATCACATTTTTCCAACAAAGAGTTATCGCAGAAATCAGCTACCTTCGGGAAAAAGGCCATGTTATTGACCTTAGCAACGGCAGCCATAAAAACACTTTTGGTAATCTTTGCCTCTAATTGGCTCGGCTCTATTTCTGCAAGTGAGGGATCATGCTCCTCTAACGCTTGCTGAATACGGCTACTAATCAGTGCATTGTACTTCACTCCTTCAAAATCAATCATGTCGCTCAGTTTTTATTTGAAGTGTTTTTCACACATTTTGACCCAGCCTATATAATCAAGGCGGACAGCACTCATAATAGGCTTCACTGGACTGGTTGCTCTAAGCTCTCCACTAATCGCTTCCGCCAGCGTATTGGCAAAAAATGGATTAACCGATGCGATGCCTATCACATCAAGATCTTCCGTATAGGACACTGGCACCTTCATCAATCTCGCCAGCTGCGTGATTTGTGGATACTTCTCATAAAATGATGTGGGGGGAATCAACCGCCCAGCAAAGGGTACTCTGGTGGGGATAAAACTAAGTGAACTTGCCACTTTCGCGGCTATCATCTCAACACTTGTATCCAACATATTACCATCCCCCGACCTTAGGCGCGCTAAGACATCAATAGGGTCTGAGCCTTTTCCCTTCTCCCAATTCCCCCTTACGATGGCAGCCACCTGACTGCAATCTTCGGCTGATGCTAGATTATGCTGCTGAAGTATTGCTAGATTTCGAATCAAGGCGTGCTCTAGAAGAATCGGAACCTCTTGAGCGACAGGATTCTGTTCAATCTCAGGATGAACCTCTGATCCTAGCGGCTGCTCTGGTATTGATTGGGTAATTTTTTGGCTGCTATTCACTTAAATAGGGAAAAGAATAATCAATGAGAAATTAACGCTGAGGATAATTATCGGGAGTTTTATCCATACGCATTCCTCGGATAGTTCTGCGTAGATCTGATTTATGAGCAGCTCCAGGATTCCTTGGGTCAACATTACTATGGTCTGGTTTGATTGCTGTAGATCTTCTCAGACGTGTTGATGTTTTACGATTACTGGAAACACATGTTGGATCATAAGCGGTTGGCGTGACCACAAACACAAGGCTAGATTGCTCCTTGCTGGTTTGCTTGGATTTGAAAAAGAAATTCAACACAGGGATATCGCCTAATAGAGGCACCTTGCTCTTTTTGTTGCCTTTACCCTCACCATAGAAACCTCCTACGATAAGAGAATTTCCATTAGGGATTCTTGCAATGGATTCAATCGTCGCCTCACTTACGCGTGGATAGACATTACCAGACTGTGAGGTGATGTTTTCCACAATTTGTGCATTACGCGGGCGCATGTTCATGCGGATAGTGCCATCAGGAAGCAGACTAGGAGTCACCGAAATAGTCACCCCAATCTCGCGCGTTGTATCAGGATCTGTAGAGTCGCTTTGGTCAATTTTATAACGCACCTCATCGGTGATAGTGAAACTATTACTGGTATTATTCACGGTGGAAGTAATGATAGGCACTCGGTCAATGAGAGAAATGATTGCCTTTTCATTATCTTCTGTGATCACCACAGGATTGGATTTTTGAGTGACTAAATTCCCATCATTAAGAGCACGTAAGACACCACTGAGCTGAAATGGCGTTAGGATGATATTACTGGTATCCGCACCCACCGTTTCAGTAGAACCAGCAGCGGCACTTCCAGAAACCGCACCACCAGTAAACTCTGTTCCAAGGCCAAACACACTATTAAGACTACGAATGACATCCACGGACACGCCACTCTCACCCAGTGATGTGGTCCAATCTACACCTGACTGATGACCAGCGACGCTGTTTACTCGCAGAATTTTCACCTCCACAACAATCTGTCCCTTCGGGCGATCAATCTTGTTCAGCACTTTCTCAACACTTTCAATGTGATGCATGGTATCGATGACTACAATCGTATTGGTTTTCGGCTCAAAATTCACAATACCGCGTCCAGAGGTTAACAAGGGCTGAATGAGGGCTTTGATCTGCTCAATATCTGTGGGACGTAGATACTTAAGCTGATAGGTCCACTCTTTAGCTGGTAGTTTATCCAACTGCGCATCCATCATCGCGTAGACGGTATTGCCTTTCACATACATTCGTAGTCCATACTGGAATGCCAGTTCTTCCATCTGCTTCAGGGCACCTGTATCACCGTTAAGATGACCTGTGACCTTATAATTTTCAGTATTAAGCTGATTATTGTGGAAGTATTGTTTTCCTGCGCGGCGCGCTAGAAGCTGGAAGATATCATTGATATTAGCATCCTTAATAAGAAAGCCACCTTCATCTTCGGCAATCGATTCATCATCTACCCGAAGAGGCGGTTCAACAGCTGCGGCAGGCTGGCCTTCAGGCACCTCAGCAGCTGGATTCTCTGGCTCCTGGGGTGCGTTAGCAGCAGGTTCATCGGGTATAGCATTCTGCTCGATCGCAGGCTGAGGCGGATTAACGGAACCAACCGGTGCGGGAATGTCTTGGGCTGTTGCATTTGAAAAGGCCAATAGCCCTCCTAGCAGTATTGCGGTTTTATTTTTCATGATATCTAAGGGTTTGTGTGTTGTTATTTTTCGTCTGAGGAAAATGATTCATCTAAATTGAGTGGCGTGGCCTTACCGTCTCGAGGGCGAGTAATCCCCTTAACGGCTTCGATGGATCCATCCCGGCTCATGCCTTGAGGAAGAACATCCATTTTTCTAGTAACACGCTCTCCTGTATCTAGATTTTTAAAAAGGATATTATTGAGAGCCACAGAAATAATCTGAACATTAAATTGACGGCGCCCATGAATAACAGGAAGCACTTGGCCTTCCACATATTCTCTTGAGCCGATGAAAAACTTATCATCTGCGGGTAATACCGCAGTTACTTTAATAGCTTGAATGGCTTTAGCAAATGCATCTGATCGCACAGGGGCAGCTCGTTTTTTGACCACCGGAGCTGATAAATTTTGCAATAAGCCAAAAGGCCCCTTGCTCCGCTTCACGATAGGTAAACTATTACGCATTTCTTCCAGCCATGTTTGGCGTTCCGCTTCGCTAAGAAACTTACTATCACGTGCCTTAAAATCTTTTTCAGGCATCGCACTCGTCTTCACATCATTAGCTAATGATGGTACTACGAACAGGATAAGTATGACTGCTGTTAAGCTTAATTTTTGGTCCATACCGTGAATTGCGTGGTGAAGTTAAGTTTGCGTTTACTGCTGTGTGGGGCGATTGATAATGAATCTAGTTGCAGCTGTGGCAGCTTAGATTCTACCTCCATCAAAGCCAACTGCATAGCACGAAAAGTTCCAGTGAAATTCATTTCTACCTGACTTGCCGATTGGGCAACGCCTTTGCCTAATCCTGCGCTATAGTTTACCCAGTTATGAGGTGCTCGAGAAAACTCTTGCCCAGAAAACTTTTTTTCTGCTGTTTTCCAATGCTCGACAAAAGTTCCTCGCGTCTCCTTATCCAGGATTTCCTGCCAATTTTGTAAGTGACTCGAGTTCTCCGCTGCACGCTTTTCCAGTGCGGTAATAGCACGCTCCTCAACTTGAGACTTATTGTATTTGCGCTGCTTGATTTGAAATTTTTTATTGATTGAAGAAACATAATACAATGCAGCTCCAATGAGAAGACAGAAAACAAGTAATGGTAAAACTAAACCAAATACGGCAACCGATTTTTGATAGTAAGAATTTATTTTCATTTACTCTTAGGTTTAATTGCTCCAATCGCTAAATCATCCACACTGCTAAATGTTTGAAGAATAACCATGTTGAATGAATATTTCAGATTGTCTCCTAAATTCTGAGGATTAATCGAGTTAAAATTCTGATTGATTTTCTGGGTGAACTTAACCGTTAGATCCCGCTCACTTGAATTCGTTAGATAAGCACTATTCCCAGTCGCCAAAGCAACCTCTGCAAAGATTTTCTTCATTCCTTCACGCGTGCTAATTTCAGAGAGATGCTTGAGGCCAGCATCATTGGCGAAACCTCTGATCACCCACTCTTTCTGAAAGCCATATTTTCTAACCTTTTGCTCAGGCTTTTGCTTAACACGGTGATTAACACCACTGAGAATAGCTGATCCATTATCAGGTGCGATGCGAGTTATAAGCTCCATGCTGACCCATGCCTTTGAACGATCCTTAAGGAGGCTTTCCCAATGATTGTATTGCTGAATCTTCTGGTTGATCCCAGCCGTTATCGCCACAGAGTTTTTGGGTTGATGAACCCAAGCAGGGCTAGACATTTTCTTCCAGACATTGAACCCTGAATAGAGGAGCACGCCACACAGCGCAACTGCTGCTAATGCCTTCAGTCTTCGCCCTAGCTTGAGGAGTTTCATATCCTTTTGAGCAGGATTCAGCTCTAACTCCTCTCGGCTAGGCGCCAAGAAGTCTTGCGAATGCCACTGTTCATCTTGATAAGAGCTAAAAGTTTCATTCCCTACTAAGGGATAAATATTAGGATCTATTTTTCGAGTAATCGTCAACATCTCCAAAGGTGTATTCTCTGGAAGATTATGGTTTTTCATAATCTCGTGGATATCAACGAGCATAATATCAGAACCCATCATTGAGCTTTGAAGACTGACAATAGCGGAATCTACATCTTGTCCAGATACAGGCAGAAGCTGAATAGTTGGGTTTTCTAGCTCAAAGGCTGTTGCCGTGGCTAAAACAGCAGGCCCAATATTTACGGGCACTTCAGCGCCATTGGCATGTGGCATATAGCGAAGCAACATGAGATCATAGCTGCTATTAAAAAAACCTAACAGGGTAAACTTTTTGTAATTCAACACAGCGACAGTACCTTTACTATCGACATCAGAAAACCAAGGCATGGATGCAATAGCGCACAGTGGGGCACATAGGGCTGTTGTCCGCACAGGAAGATTCATACTTTCACCAATTTCTCGGAATGCTTTGAGAGCACCATCGTATTTCCGAGATACCGCTACCGCTGTAGCAAACTCATTGCCTTCAGAGGCTCCAGCATAGGGAAATAAACGCCACGCATGACTGCTGAGAGAAACAGTCTTATCCTCCAAAGCCTCTTTGGGAGACTCAAGCATCATGGCCCGTAGCTCTTTGAGCTCACTAGGATTCTGATGTTCTGGTCCTAGACTCGCGATCGACATTTCATCTGCGAGGTAAAAAATGATCCCTAATGACTTAGCACGAGGAGCAGCCTCATGAAGAAGCGTGTGATGAACAAGCTTCTCCAGTTCATCATACTGAGCTAGCTCACTGGAGCTTAGCCTGCCAATTGCTTGATAAAAATTGCTTGATACCACATGTAAAAAACAATCAGCTCCACCATCATCTTTGATGTAGAAGTGGATTTGAACATTGAGATCTAATGCATCACGGTACCAATCTTTGTTTTTAAGGCGGCTAGTTGTTGCAGCAAGCTTCACCGTGCGGCGATATTGCTGAAAAATATTAAGTTGTGCCGGGTGTAATTCTTCGGTCATCAATGCTGTAATAGGTGAAAA